>JALOQC010000297.1 GCA_025453555.1 Myxococcota bacterium
CCTCGTCGACGAAGAAGCGCCGAAGCTGGTGGTGCCTTGGGATCAGCTCAGCGCGGACGCGCTGCGTGGGGTCATCGAGGAGTTCGTGACGCGCGAGGGCACCGAGTACGGCGAGGACGACGTGCCGCTGGAGACGAAGGTCGCGGCGGTGAAGCGGCAACTCCAGTCGGGCGAGGTGCTCGTGGTGTTCGACGCGGCGACGAACAGCGCGAACCTCGTGACGCGGCAGCAGCTCGCGGCCGAGGGGCTGCAGGCGCTGGACACGCCGCCGGAGGACTGAGCACGGGTCGACGTGCTCGGGCGTCGTGCTCGAGTCGTGATCGGAGGCCTCCGAACGCGGGCGCCCACCGAGCTCAGTTCCGCGCCTTCGCACCGACGCGTGCGGCGCTGCCCATCGGCGATCGAACGTGCGCGATCCGCGGTACCTTCCGCGGGTGCCGGATCTCGCACTGTCGTTTCTCCGTGGGCTCGCGGGGGCGTACGAGCTCGACGGGCCCACGCTCCACGCGGTCGGGCCCACGCTCGAGGCTCACCTCGCGGCCGCACGCGCGAAGTGGCCGAAGGTCGCGCTCTCCGGGGAAGACTTCGCGGAGCACCTCGCGCGTTGCGCGCCGGAGGCCGACGATCTTTCGCGCGCGCTGGACGGGCTCTGCACCGCGGACGTGTATCTGGCGTGCGCGTGCGCGCGTGGCGATCGGGCCGCGCTCGAAGCGTTCGAGGAGCACGTGATGCCGCAGGTCCCACGCGCGATCGTGCGCATCGATCGCGACGACGGGTTCGTGCGCGAGGTGATGGAAGAGGTGCGCATCAAGCTGCTCGTGGGCGACGGGCGCGAGCCGCGCGTGGCGGGCTACCTCGGGCGCGGCCCGCTCACGAGCTGGGTGCAGGTCACCGCGATTCGCACCGCGTACTCGCTCAAGCGCCGCAAGAGCCCCGAAGAGCCGGTCGACGAAGCGGAGCTCGAGCTCGAGCTCGACGACAGCCCCGAGCTCGCCCACCTGCGCGCCACCGTGCAGGGGCCGTTTCGCACTGCGTTTCGCGAGGCGCTGGCGAGCCTCGCGCCGCGAGAGCGCACGGTCCTGCGGCTCTACCTGATCGAAGAGGTCTCGGCGGAGACGCTCGCGACGATGTACGGAGTGCACCGCGCGACGATCGCGCGGTGGATCGGCGCGGCGCGGCAGCAGGTGCACGACGAAACGCGCAAGCGGCTCTCGAAGGTGCTCGGGCTCGACGCGCGGGCGTTCGAGAGTCTCATGCAGAACGTGCTCAGCGGGCTCGACGTCTCGCTCGCGTCGTTCCTGGAGCGGCCGTGATGCGACGTGTCTCGACTGCGCTGGCGTTCGCGCTCTTCCTCTCGTTCGGCTGCGGAGACGACGACGCACCGGTCGACGCCGCGCTCGATGCGGGCGAGCTCGATGCCGCGCTCGACGCCGGCGAGGACGCCGGAGCCTTCGTGGAGCCCACGTCGCCCGAAGCTCCGATCTGGGCGTGTCCGACCGGCTGGAGCGAGGTCACGATCGCGGACGCCCGCGCGTGCGAGCTCCCTTCCGCGGTCCGCGACTGCGGCCGAGGCCGCGCACACTTCGTCGGTGGCGCCGGCTGCGAGGACGTCGGCTCGGCGTGTCCGAGCGAAGGCGACTTCGCGGACGGCGTGAGCGACGACGCGATCTTCGTGCGCCCCGGCGCGGACGGAATCGGTACCCGCGCGTCGCCCTTCGGGTCGCTCGACGACGCGCTCGCGATCGCGGACGAAGGCGACGTGATCGCGCTCTCGGTCGGCGCGCACGACGCCGCCGCGCAGCTCCCGGACGGCGTGCGGATCGTCGGGGCCTGCGCCGCGCGCACCTTCCTCGTCGGTGTACCCGACACCGACTTCGCGCTCGGGCTCGGCTCGGGTCGGAGCGCGACGATCGAGGACCTCACGATCGAAGGCGCGGAGATCGCGATCGGCGTCGCAGGGGAAGCGACGATCCGCGGCGTCGTGATCGAGTCGACGGTCGGCGCGGGGATCGCGGTCACCGCGACCGGGCGCGCGACGCTCGAGGAGGTCGTGGTCCGCGGCGTGCGACCCGCGGGCACGAGCGGAGGCATGGCGCTCTTCGTCGACGGCGGCACGGTGGAAGGTACGCGCGTGATCCTCGAGGACGCGGTGCGCAGCGCGCTGCGCGTGACCGGTGGCGAGGTCACGCTCGACGACGTGCGCGCAGACGCGATCCCCTTCGGGACGCTGGAGCGCGGCGCGGGCGCGTGGGTGACGGGCGGCGAGGTCACGTTGCGCCGCGTCGATCTGCGCGGCGCCACCAACACCGCGGTCGAGGTCGCGGGTGGCGTGGTGCACCTCCTCGACGTGCTCGCGACCGAGCTCGTGGAGATCGATCCTCCCGGCAACTTGGCGCTCTACGCACACGACGGCGCGACGCTGGAGCTCGATCGCGCGTTCGTCCAGGGTCCGGGTTGGCTCGTCCACGGCGACGACGCGACGCTCGCGGTGCGTGACGTGGTGCTCGTCGGCGAGCCGGGCGGTCGCCTCTACGCGGAGCACGTCGGTCTCGCGTCGTTCTCGTCACCCTTCACGCTCGAGCGCGCGCTGATCGTCGACACCGACTCCGGCGTGCTCACCGCCGGACCCTTCGACTTCTCGATCGACCCCGACGATCCCCCGCCGCCACCGGCCGATCCCGTCTCCTTCGCGATCGACGATCTGCGGCTCGTCGGCGTCGGCCGGCACGTCCGCTTCGGCTACGGCGTCTCGCTCGACGAGCCCTTCGTCGGGCGCGTGGCGCGCGTCGTCTCCGAGGGCCTCAAGGGCATCACGCTCGACGTCTCGGGCGAGGTGACGATCGAGGATGCGCGCGTGATCTCGCCGGTCGCGGCCGGTGACGCGGACGGTCAGCCGAGCTTCGCGAACGCGCTCTCGGTGCGCAGCGGCGAGTCCACGCTCACGCGCGCGCGCTTCGAGGACAGCTACGAGGTGGCGATCGACGTGCGCGAAGGCTCGCTCGCGCTGCGTGACGTGGTGATCGTGCGCGCGAACGAGCGCCCGTGCGCGGTCGACACCTGCCGCGAGACGCCGGGCGGCGTGGGGCTCGGGGCGTACTTCGACGCGACGGTGCGCGCGGAGAACCTCGTGATCGACGGTGCCGATCTCTGCGGCGTGCAGCTCGCGTTCGACGCCGCGATCGATCTCGTCGGCGGCGCGATCCGCGGCGCCACCGTCGGGGCGTGCGTGCAGGTCGACGGCTACGACGTGCGCCGCGTCGCGGGCGGCGTGCGGTACGAGGACAACGGCACGAACGTGGAGACCACGACCCACGCGATCCCCGAGCCGCCCCCGCCGCCTTCGCTCTGACCCAAGCTCGCCGTCTCTGTCTCTGTCTCTGTCTCTGTCTCTGTCTCTGTCTCTGTCTCTGTCTCTGTCTCTGTCTCTGTCTCTGTCTCTGTCTCCGTCTCCGTCTCCGTCTCTGTCTCCGTCTCCGTCTCCGTCTCTGTCTCTGTCTCCGTCTCCGTCTCCGTCTCCGCTCCGTCTCCGTCTCTGTCTCCGTCGTCTCCGACACGAACACCGACCCTGCTTCCACGGGAACCCAGCATGCGAACCCTCCGCCTCCTCCTCGCGCTCACGCTCGCCTGCGGCACCTCCGCCACCAACGAGCCGCCCGCCCCGAGCCCGACGCCGAGCCCCGATCCCGCGGCCGAAGCGACGCCCACGGACGAGCCCGCCGCGCGACCGACCCCCACCGCCCCCACCGAACCGAGCCCGACCGTGCCCGCTGCCACCGAAGATCAAGCCGCGCTCTTCGCGCGATCCGTCAACGCCTTCGGCCTCGATCTCTGGAAGCACGTCGGTCCGGGCAATCAGACGATCTCCCCCGCGAGCGTCGCGATCGCGCTCGACATGACCTTCGCGGGCGCGCGCGGCGAGACCGCCGATCAAATGGCGCGCGTGCTCCACGTCGAGGGCGATCGCGACGCCTTCCACGCGGCGGCGGGCGGCATGCTCGTGCGCTGGAGCGCGGCGAGCGACGACCTCACGCTCGCGATCGCCAACCGCCTCTTCGGTCACGAAGGCTTCGCCTTCGAAGCGCCCTTCCTCGCACTCACGTCTGAGCGCTACGGAGCGCCCCTCGAGCGCGTCGACTTCTCGGCGCCCGAGCCGGCGCGCCAGCACATCAACGGCTGGGTCGCACAGCGCACGAACGATCGGATTCGCGATCTGATCCCGCCGCGCGGCATCGACGATCAGACACGCATGGTGCTCACGAACGCGATCTACCTGCTCGCGAAGTGGGAGGTGCCCTTCGAGAGCCGCGCGACGCGTCCCGCGACCTTCCACGTGAACGGCACCGAGGCGCGCCAAGTACCGACGATGCACGCGACCGGCACGCGTCGCTTCGCGCAGGTCGACGGCGTCCGGGTGCTCGAGCTGCCGTACCGCGCGGGCGGTCTCTCGATGCTCTTCGTGCTCCCCGACGCGCGCGACGGCTTGTCCGCCGTGGAGAGTCGCCTCGACGCTTCGACCCTCGCCCGCTGGGCGGCCGCGATGACGCCCCAACACACGCAGGTCGCGCTGCCGAAGTTCCGCGTCGCCCCCGAGACGACCTTCGCGCTCGCCGACGCGCTGAAGGCGCTCGGGATGCCGCTCGCGTTCGAACGCGGCGCGGCCGACTTCACCGCGATGGCGAACCCGACGAACCCCGCCGACCGCCTTTCGATCTCGCAGGTCTTCCACAAGGCCTTCGTCGACGTGAACGAAGAGGGCACCGAAGCCGCCGCCGCGACCGCGGTCGCGATGATGCGCGCAGGTGGCATGCCGATGGCCCCGCAAGCCCAGTTCGTCGCGGACCATCCGTTCCTCTTCTTCCTCCGCGACACCAGCTCCGGCGCGGTGCTCTTCGTCGGCCGCGTGGTGGAGCCGATCGCCGGCACCGACTGACGCGGAGCGACGCGGGGCGGCGTCGGGCGACAGACCCGCCAGGAAGGAAGTGAGGCTCTTCGGATTTTCGCAAGCCGCCCTACTGGACGGCGCGCAGCGGTTCGAAGTGGAATCGTGCGAAGCGAAGTGGACGCAGTCCACGGAGCCGCACGATTCAACGAGACTATCGGGCCACGCGTGAGCGTGGAGCCGATGAACGCAGCGAGCGGAGGCTCGTGGGAGGGGGCCCCATCGGGGCTTCACGCCCCGTGGGGGAGGGTCTGGCGACAGACCCTCCAGGAAAGAACTGAGCCGGTTTCGCTTCGTCGCGGCACGTACGTGCCCATGCCGAGGCCCGCACGCTGGATCGTCGCCGTCCTCGCGCTCGCAGCGTGCGAAGGTCAGATCGGATCGCCCACCGATCCGAGCGGCCGCCCGCCCTCCGAGCGCCCTCCCACCGAGCTCGGGGATCCCATCGGCGTCACGGGTCTGCGCCGCCTCTCGCCGCTGGAGGTCGAAGCCACGGTGCACGATCTCCTGGCCGAGCTCGGCGTGGAGGTCGCGACCACCGAGCTCCCGCGCACCCCGTTGCCGAGCCCCGATCACCGCCACGGCTTCCAGACCACGATCGCGACCGGCCACCTCGGCTTCGAGCAGGTGCGCAGCCTCCTCGAATGGAGCGAAGCGATCTCGGAGCGCGCCACCGCGGATCTCCCCCGCGCGATGGGCTGCACGCCGACGGCGGCGTTCGACGCCTGCACCCGCGACTACGCGACCCGTCTCGGGGAGCTCGCGTTTCGCCGCCCGCTCACCGGCGACGAGCTCGCGCTCTTCGAAGACGTGCACGTCACGGTGGCCGCCGAGACCACCCCGCGCGACGGAGTCCGCGCGCTCTGGGAGCTCGCGCTCACCGCGCCCGACTTCACGTACCTCTCGGCGCAGACGGTCGACGACGGGTCGCGCCTCACGCCCCACGCGATCGCGAGTCAGCTCTCGTACGGGCTCTGGGGCACGATGCCCGACGCGTGGCTCCGCGAGCGCATCGCGACGCTCGACACGCCCGAAGCGGTGCGCGCCACCGCCGACGCGATGCTCGACGATCCACGCGCGGAGACGATCGTCGCACGCTTCCACCGCGACTGGCTCAACCTCGCGAGCGCCTCCGAGCTCGACAAGGATCCCGTGCGCTATCCGGAGTTCGACGCCACCACCGCGGCCGCCCTCGAGACCGAGCTCGACGCCTTCGTGGTGCGCGCGGTCCTCGAAGATCGCTCCATCGCGGATCTCTTCGCGAGCCGCGACGCGTTCGTGAACCGACGGCTCGAAGCGCTCTACGAGCTCGACCTGCGCAGCAGCGGCGACGACGACTGGCAGTGGCGCGAGCTCCCGCCCGAGCGCGCCGGCGTGCTCACGCGTCCGCTCTTCCTCGCGACCACCGCCGGCCGCGGCGAGTCCGCGCTCATCCACCGCGGCGTGGCGATCATCGAGCACCTGCTCTGCCGCACGCTGACCCCGCCGGACGACGCGATCGAAGAGGCGCTCCCGATCCCCGTGGACGCCTCGTCCGGCAAGCTCGCCGCGGTCGCCGATCGCGCCTCGAAGCCGCGCTGCGCCACCTGCCACGACACGATCGATCCGCTCGGCCTCGCCTTCGAGAGCTTCGACGCGATCGGCGCCTTCCGCACCGCCTACCCCGACGGCGTCGCAATCGATCCCGCGGGCACGCTCGAGTCGACCTTCCTCGAGGGGCCCATCGACTACGCAGGCGCGTCCGAGCTGCTCGCCGAGCTCGCAGAGGCCCCCGAAGTGCAGCTCTGCTACGCGACGAAGTGGTCGGAGTGGCTCACGGGAACGCCACCGAACGCCGCTCAGCGCGCCGAGATCGGGCGATTCACGGAGACGCCCGGCGTGTCGATCCGCGAGGTGCTCCTCGAGACGCTCACGTCGCCCTGGTTCCTCGATCGCGCAGACCTCGACGCGGAGATCGAACGATGACGCACAAGCCCGACGATCTCGTGGTCCGCCGTGGCCGCCGTCGCTTCCTCGCTGGCGCCGCGGGCCTGCTCGCGTTGCCCTTCCTCGAGTCGATCGCCCGCCCCTCGAGGGCGAAAGCGTGGACCCCGGCGCCGGGCATGCCGCGGCGGCTCGTGATCTTCTTCAACGGCCACGGCCTCATCATGGAGGAGTTCGTGCCCCGCGCGGGCTTCGTGCAGGGCGCGCTCCTGCGGCCGGTCGCGGACGCGGGTCTCGCCTCGAAGACGCTCGTGATCACGGGCGTGAACTCGAAGGTTCAATCCGGTCACCCCGGAGCGCCCTCCGTGCTCACCTGCACGCCGCTCGAAGCCGATCAATACGGAATCACGCACCCGCGCACCGCCTCGGTCGACCACGTGATCGCGCGCCACATGCAGGACGGCGGGCCCGCGCGTCGCTTCGACGTGGGCGTCCACGACCAGAGCGTCGACCTCGGCGCGCGCAGCCTCTCCGACGATCACACGCAGATGTTCTGGAGCGGCGACGACGAGCACGTGCCCTCGATCATCCACCCGCACGTCGCGCTCGATCGTGCGTTCCCGAGCACCACCGGCGAGCCGACGGAGCCGACGGTCGACGCGCGCACGATCCGGCGGCGCAGCGTGCTCGACGGCGCGCTCGCGCAGCTCACGCGCCTGCAGGGCCGCGTCTCCACCTCCGATCGCGTGCGCCTCGAGCGCCACGCCGAGCACCTGCGCGCGATCGAGCTCTCGCTCGGCAGCACCGTGACGCCTCCGTCGCCGACCTGTGGTGATCCGGCCTTCGATCGCAGCGCGACCACCCACGCGCGCGCGGCGGAGGTCCTGATCGACACCCTCGCGCTCGCGATGGCCTGCAACGTCGCGGACGTCGGCACCTTCAAGGCGTTCGACATGGAAGAAGGCGCGTGGGGCCACGTCGTGCATCCCGATCTCGCGACGACCTTCGGGGGCGAGAACTACCACGGCGCCTGGCACAAGGCGTCCGACCAGCGCCTCGACTACGCACGCCGGGCATTCACCGCGATCAACGCGTGGCACGGATCGCTCTTCGCGCGATTGATCCGCCGCCTCGACGAGGTCGACGAGGGCGACGGCTCAGCGCTCGATCACTCGCTCGTGATGTGGATCAGCGACTTCGGCCACGGCGGCGGCCACGGCTCGGACAACCTGCCGATCGTGATCGCGGGCAACGCGGGGGGCGCCGCGCTCGGTCGCCACGTCAACTTCGCCCGCGATCCCGCGAGCCCCTACGGCGACGCGAGCCAGCCCGGAAACCACAACCTCTGCGTCTCGTTGCTGCAGGCGTTCGGGATCTCCGGCGATCGTTTCGGCGACTACACGAACGTCTCGCAGCCGGTGGAGCCGGGCCCGCTCTCGCTTTGAGCACACTCCCTCTCTGTCTCGGACTCTCTCGGACTCCGTCTCTGTCTCGGACTCCGTCTCTGTCTCGGACTCCGTCTCTGTCTCGGACTCCGTCTCTGTCTCGGACTCCGTCTCTGTCTCGGACTCCGTCTCTGTCTCGGGCCGCTCCGTCTCCGGCTCGGACTTCGTCGCCGTAGCGCGCGTCGGACCCCGTAACCTGTTCTACGTGCGTAGCTTCGGGGTCGTTTGGGTCGCAATCGTCGTCGGGATCGGCGGTTGCTCGGGTGAAGGCATGTCACCGCTCACGGGCGAGGATGCAGGCGTCGACGCGGGTGAGGTCGACGGAGGTCCGGTGTGCGAAGGCGCGCCGGAGCTCGAAGGCGCGACGGGTACGCCGCACGCCGAGCCCTTCGGCGCGTCGGCGACCGAAGCGCGCGCGGGGCGGCTGACCGAGGCCGATCTCCCGCCCGATCCGGACGATCTGCTCACGTGGCGGGAAGGCGACTACGTGCTCGCGAACGATCGCGTCGCGGTCGTGATCGAGGACGCGCGCGCGTCGGACGGCTACGACCCCTTCGGCGGCAAGCTCGCCGGGATGGCGCGCGTCGAGGACGGCCGCATGGTCGACGCGGCCGACTTCAACGAGATCATCCTCGGGCTCGGCCGCTACACCGTGGTGCCCACGAGCGTCGGCGTGCTCGAGCCGGCCGACGACGGCACCGCGACGGTGCGCGTCAACGGCATGCTGCGCGCGATTCCGTTCGTCGACGAGCTCGCCTCCGCGCTCGCGCCCGCCAACTACGACGATCTCACGATCGCGCTCGACTACTCCCTCGCGCCGGGCGCGAGCCACGTCGACGTCTCCGTCCACCTCGCGAGCCCCCGCGTCGGCCGCGCGCGCGGCAACCTCCTGCTGCTCACCTTCCAGACCTACCGCATGCCCGCGTTCGCGCCCGAGCGCGGCTTCGATCTCGACACGCGCTCGGCCTTCATCGGCTTCGCGGACGACGACGCGACGAGCTACGCGGTCGCGGCAGGCGAAGGCGAGCTCGCGCTCTTGCTCGAGGTGAGCGGCGCGGTGCTCTTCCAAGGCCAAGCGTTCGAGGCCGAGGGCTGCGCGGTGACCGACTTCGAGCTCGCGCGCATCCACGTCGGCGGTCCCGGGATGGACGGTCTGCTGTCCGCGATGCGCGACGAGGCCGACGTCGAAGAGCGTGTGATCGAAGGTGTGATCACGGGCGGCGACGGAGAGCCCGCGGCCGGCGTGCGCGTGCACGCGGAGAGCGCGGACATGGCGCGTTACCTGACGCGCGCGACGACCGACTCCGAGGGTCGCTACCGCCTGCGCGTCGACGCGAGCGAGACGGTGCGGCTGCGCGCGTTCCGCGTCGGCGAAGGCATCGTCGAGATCCCGAGCGGCGAGACCGACGTGACGCTGCCGGAGCTCGGCGCGATCGCAGTGACCGCGACGGGCGCGGAGGGTGCGTTGCCGGTGCGCGTGCAGACGGTGCCACAGAGCGCGCCCGAGCCCTCGCCGTCGCGGCGTTGGGGCGAGCCCGATCGCCCGGCGCGTCGCACCCACGTCGTGTTCCCGGCCGACGGTCAGGTCACGCTGCCCGTGCTTCCGGGCACGCACCGCGTGATCGTCTCGCGCGGCTTCGAGTACGACCTCTTCGAGTCGGACGTCACGGTCACGGCAGGCGAGACCACGAATGTGCCCGTGATGCTCGAGCGCGTGGTCGACACCACCGGCGTGATGTGCGCCGACTACCACATCCACACGAATCGTTCGCCCGACTCGTCGGATCCGGCGCGCTTCAAGCTGCACAGCAGCGCGGGTGACGGCCTCGAGATCCCCTGCCGCTCCGAGCACGAGTGGGTCGTGAGCTGGGACGAGCTCGTGGAAGAAGAGACGCTCGACGGTTGGCTCTTCGGCGTCACCTCGCTCGAGCTGACGACCTTCGCGTGGGGTCACTTCGGCGTGGTGCCGCTCACGCCGCGCCCGAACGAGCCGAACAACGGCGCGCCCGACTGGACCGGCAAGAACCCGCCGGAGGTCTTCGCCGAAGTGCACGCGCGCCCCGAGGATCCGTTGCTGATCATCAACCACCCGCGCGGCGCGGCGATCGGCGGTTACTTCAGCGCGGCCGGCTACGACGCCGCGACCGGCACCGTGCGAAACCCCCACCTCTGGGACGAGAGCTTCGGTGCGATCGAGACCTTCAACGACTCGAGCTTCGACGAGAGTGCGGAGCAAGTGCGCGACTGGTTCTCGTTCCTGCGCAGCGGTCGGCGCGTCTGGGCGGTCGGCTCGTCGGACACCCACCACGTGATGCGTGGCTCGCCGGTCGGTTATCCACGCACCTGCCTGCGCGTGGGCGTCGACGATCCGGAGGCGCTCCGCACCGGCGGCGCAGAGACCCTCGTGCGCGACGCGACGGCGGACGGACACTTCACGGTGAGCGGCGGCATCTACGTGGACGCCTGGGCGCGCGGCGACGTGCAGCCGGGCGACGAGGTCACGGGCGCGGCGACGCGCGAGAGCGTGCGCGTGCGCGTGCAGGCGGCGCCGTGGATCGACGTGGACGCGCTCGAGGTCTGGGTCGACGGCGAGCTCGCGCAGACGATCGCGATCGACGCGTCGACCGAGGTCGTTCGCTTCGACGACACGATCGAGGTCGAGGGCGATTGGGTCGTCTTCCACGCGAAGGGCGACCGAGACCTCTCGCCCGCGCTCCCGGGCCGCATGCCCTTCGGCGTGACGCAGCCGATCTTCTTCGTGCGTTGAGAGCGGCGTGATTGGGCGACGTCGTCGTAGGTGATCGCGGTCGAACTCGGTACGTCGACGTTGACGTACGTTGACGTTGACGTGGCCGTGGTCGGTGACGTGAGCGGCGACGCCCTGGGCGACGACGCGCGAGGGATCGCAAGTCGTTCACGTCGCCGTCGCCGTTCACGCCCACGACCACGTCAACGATCACGATCACGTCGACGCTCTCACCTCGGCGTCGTTGCGTCGGCCCGCGCGTTGCACTGCTTCGCGCTCGATGCGCACCGGCACGCAACGGCACGTCGATCCCGCTCTCGAGCGGCGGGATCCCGTGCGCATGCGCCCGCTGGCGGCTGACCGCGTCGACCCGTCGCCCGCGGCCCCCAAACCTGTGAGAAAGCTCGCCGGCTGGCCTCGGTTTCCCCGCGATGTCATGACGTCGCCCATGGTTGCGAAACCCTGGGAGCCGGACTCGTGGCGCGTGCGCCCCGTGGCCCAAGCCGTCGAGTACGAGGACGAAGGCGAGCTTCACGCCGCCGTCGGGACGCTGCAGCAGCTCCCGCCGCTGGTCACGAGCTTCGAGATCGAGAAGCTGCGCGCGCAGATCGCGGAGGCCCAAGTCGGCAAACGCTTCATGCTCCAGGGCGGCGACTGCGCGGAGAGCCTCGCGGACTGTCGCCCCGAGCCGATCGCGGCGAAGCTGAAGATCCTGCTCCAGATGAGCTTGGTGCTCGTGCACGCGGGCGAGCGCCCGGTGATCCGCGTCGGCCGCTTCGCCGGTCAATACGCGAAGCCGCGCAGCAGCCCGACCGAGACCCG
>JALOQC010000298.1 GCA_025453555.1 Myxococcota bacterium
A
Source organism: Myxococcota bacterium (assembly GCA_025453555.1). Lineage (GTDB taxonomy): Bacteria > Myxococcota_A > Polyangia > Polyangiales > Houyiibacteriaceae > JACKEH01. The sequence goes on from JALOQC010000298.1 coordinate 2, forward strand.
GACCGTCGCGAGAGACCGTCGCGAGAGACCGTCGCGAGAGGTCACCGACGAGTGCGCCGTCGACGCGCGGCGACCGCGCAGTCCTCAATCGTCGTCGTCGTTGTCGTCGTCCTCTTCGATCGGCGGCCGCGGCGAGCCGTCCGCGAGGGGCGAGTTCACGAGCTCCTTGAGCTCCTTGCCGACCTTGAAGAACGGCAGACGCTTCTCGGGCACCGGCACCGGGCGCCCCGTGCGCGGGTTGCGACCGTTGTACGCCTTGTACTTGCGCACGGTGAAGCTTCCGAAGCCTCGGATCTCGATGCCTTCGTCCCGCTCCAGCGCCGCCGTCATCGCGTCGAAGACGCAGTTCACGACCTGCTCGGCGCGGCTCTTGGTGATCTTCGTGCGCTGCGCGACGGCATCGATGAGCTCGGATTTCGTCATGGAGCGGGCTTCTCCCCTCGCGTCCGAGCGCAGCGCCCGTAGCGATCGAGACCGGATGCTAAGCGCGCGATCGCGACAGGGTCAACAGCGATTCCGGACACTTGCACGAGGACCCGTCCTCGTGCGACTTCGCCGTCGATGCAGGACGACTCGCTTCGTCGCGCGGCGTGGCTGCCCGCGCTCTTCGCCCTCGGGGTGTGGGTCTATTCGCTCGCGGTGCCGTCGACGCCGGCTCCCGCCGCGACGGAGGATGCCCTCGAGACGGTAGCGGAGAGCACCACGGAGACCACGACGGAGCCCGCGACGCTCGATGCGACGCCTCCGTCCATCGAGCCCACGCCCGTCGTCACGTCGGTGGCCGCGCGCCCGATCGAGCTCGTCGACGTCGACCTCCGCGTCGCGGCGCTGCGAGGGCTCGAGGTGGCCGAGCGTCTCGCGGAAGGAGCGAGCGCGGGCTTCAACGTCGCGGGCGGTGCCCCCGAGACGAGCCTGCCGCTCGCGATGCAACACGCGAGCGCGAGCCGAAACGCGTTGCGCCCGTTCTGTGGCGTGGCGATCGCGGCGACCGAGCGGCCGGACTGGGTGGAGCGCGCGCGCGCGTCGGTGGAGGCGTGCCGCGACGCCGGTGCCTCCGCGGTCTTCGTGCCTCGCACGGTCGGGCTCGGGGTCCGTCGCGAGGTCGGAGGGCTGCTGCCGATCGATCACGAGAGCCTCGACCTCCTCTTCGAGGGTGCGTTCGCGAGCGAGCTGGTCGTCGTGATCGAGGGGCCTCCACCTCCGTCGCGGTTCGCGCCGCTCGGGGGCAACCCGGACCGCGCGCTGTTGCAGGCGCGGCCCGAAGAGCACTTCCACGGCGCGCGTCCGGATCGGGGCACGTGGCCGACGCACGCGCAGCTCCTCGACGCGCTCGAAGCTCGCCTCGCGCGCACGCCGGGCCCGACGTTGGTGCTCGTGGCGCCGGGAGCGATCCCCGTCGAGCGCCTGCGGAGCTGGCTCGTGCGGCATCCGGATTTGCGCGTGGCGATCGACCCACGCGCCCCCGAGACCGTGCCGCTTCTCACGGAGCACGTCGGTCGCGTGTTGGTCGGTTCGGGCACCGCGGTCCTGCCGGATGGCGTGCGGACGCGCAACGCGCTGGAGCCGGTGTCGGAGCTGGACGCCCTCACGCAGGAGCACGGGGCGATGCGCGAGGCCCTCGGGGTCTTGCCCGAGGCAGCGAGCCGAGCCGCCCGCCACGAGGCCGCGGACACGCTCTTCGGTCCCGCGCGCCCGGAGAACTAGCGGCAGACGGGGGCGCCGGCGTCGCGGCGCGGGCCGTCGTGGTCTGGTCTCCGAGGCCGCGACGTGAACGGTCCTGACGGTCGACGCACGCCTTTCACCCACCGCCACGCGCCGACCGCCGCTCCTCCCCGCCGTTGAAGTCCGCCGAAACCTTCGAGTATGGTCCGGCGCTCGTGACGGGGGCCCGTCCGTGAGTGGACGGGGCCTCCGTGCGTTTCGTGTGTGGTCTCCCGCGTCCGAGCTCGGACGCGCGCAGGAGGAAGCTCTCCGATGTCCGACGATCTCGACGACCTCAGCGCGTTCGAAGCCGACGCTCCGGCCGCTGCACCGCTCATGGGCGGCAACGACAACGACACCCTCAAGCAGATCAAGCGGCGAACCTCGCCCATGGGGAAGGTCGTGATCGTGCTCGTGCTGGCCGCGATCGGCGGCGCGGGCTTCATGGCCTACCGGCACATGCAGGCGTCCGACACGCGCATGGAGGTCTTCGAGCCGATCGCGGCGATGGAGGACGCCGAGCAGCGCAACTCCGCGCTTCGAGCCGCGCTGGAAGGCGCGGAGTTCGAGGACGTGAAGATCCGCGCGATCCGCAACCTCGGGCACTACCGCGACGCGAACGCGGTGCCGCAGCTCATCCAGGCGCTCGACGGCACGCCGCAGGTTCGGCGCGACGCCGCGTGGGCGCTCGCGCGCATCGGCTCTCCCGCCGCGGACCAAGCGAAGGCGAAGCTCCTCGAGGTGCTCCCGCAGACGAACGAGGTCGATCGCAACCAGGTCGTGTGGACCCTCGCGACGCTCGGAGTGCAGGACCAGCCGGTGCTCGACGCGCTCATCGAGCGTTTCTCCCAGGGCGGCCTGCAAGAGCTCGACGGCTTCGACGAGCGCGTGATCACGCGCGTGCTCGGCACCGAGCGCCTGGGCTCGCCCGACCTCACGGGCCACGAGGTCGAAGGTGTCCGCGTGCTCGTCGCGCACGCGCTCGCGGAGGCCGGCGGCGATGGAGTGGTCGCGCCGCTCTCGCGCATGCTGACCGAAGAGCTCGCGCGTCAGGGCCAGGCCCAGTCGTCGGAGGTGATCCGCGCGACGGCCGCCGGTCTCGGGCGCACGGGCTCGCCGAACGGCGCGGAGGCCCTCTTCGCGGCGCTGCAGAACGCGCCGCAGATGAAGGACACCGTCGTCGACGCGCTCAAGAAGTCGACCGGCGCTCCGCAGGTCGCGGCGATGCTCGCGCGCGCCACGGGCGACGTTCGCGAGGATCTCGTGACGCTCCTCGCGGAGAGCCACGACCGCCGCGTGATCGACACCCTCGCGGGCCTGCTCACGGACGAGAGCCTCGAGGTGCGCGCGAAGGCCGCGCGTGCGCTGGCGAACTTCGGCGACCGCCGCGCGGTGCCGGTGCTCATGGAGATGACGGCGCTCACCGACAACGACGAGATGGTGAGCGACGCGCTCGAAGACCTGCGCCTCGTGGCGAGCGCGGAGATCACGCCGCAGCTCGGCGCGATGCTCGAGACGCACGCGTACCGCAAGGCGGTCGTGCTCCGCGCGCTCGGTGCCACGGGCGACGCCAACGCGGCGCGCTTCCTCGATCGCGAGCTCGAGGGTGACGACGTCTCGGCGGCCGCGCGTGCGCTCGCCGAGCTCGACCACGAGGCGAGCTTCCGCAAGCTGCTCGGCTTCGTCGTACGCCCGCGCAACGTCGACATGACCGCCTTCAACGCGGCCGACCGCAGCCTCACCAACGAGATGCTGCTCACCAAGCGCAAGGCCGCGATCCTCGCGATGGGCATCTTCGGACGCGCCGACGCGGTGGACGAGCTGATGCAGGTCGTCGAGGACAGCAACGACGACTACGAGCTGCGAGGCATGGCGGCCGCGTCGATCGGCCAGATCGGCGACGCGGAGGCGATCGCGCGGGTCATCGGTCGCATCAACGACGCGAGCACCGACGAGCACGCGCGTCGTTACTACGTGCAGACGCTCTGGCAGCGCGCGCTCCCCGAGCTCAACACGCCGCTGCTCGCGCTCGTCGCGAACACCAACGCGGATCCGAACGTGCGCCGCGCCGCGGGCCTCGCCCTCGGCTACGCGGCCGACCCCGCGAACGACGAGCGGCTCTCCGCGCTGCTCGACGATCCGGCGACCCGTCAGCCGGCCGCCTTCGCGGTCGCGCTCGGCGCAGGCGACGCGGTGGTCACGAAGCTCCGCGACCTGCTGCAGACCGACGCGGACCTCCGCGAGGTGCTGCAGTCGTACGTCACGAACACCGAGAACGACTGGTTCAACCTCATCCGCGCGAACATGTTCGACAGCGGCGCGATCTGGCGGCGCATCCGCGCGGCGCAGATCCTCCAGAACGCGGAGGGCCAGAACGGCTTCAGCTACCCGTGGCAGAAGGTCGTGCAGGTGCTCCGCAGCGGCTGGGACGGCGTGGGCGGCGTGAACCCGCAGTACGTGCGCGACCGGCTCTACGAGGGCCTCAGCGGCGAGGACGCGCAGCGGCGCGAGCTCGCGGCGCGGGTGCTGATCGAGATGCAGGAGCTCGGGCTCTTGCTCCGCGCGCGTGACGAGGGTGGCGAGCCCGGTGAGGCCGCGCGCACGGTGCTCCAGCAGCGCTGATCTTCGCGCGACGCAAACGAACGAAGGGCGGTCCTCACGGATCGCCCTTCTTCGTTCGAGGCGTGGCTCGACGCGCGACTCCGATCGCGGCGAGCCGCGCGACCTTCGCATCGACGTGACGCCGCGAGGGCGTGTGGAGAGTCGAAATCGCGGCCGTCGGAGCCCGACGAGCCGAGTCGGCGGCTGACCCCGCCGACGTGATGGTGCGTCGTGGACCTCGGCGTCCGCGTCCGCGAGCGCCGCCTCACGCACCGAGGGTGCGGCGAAGGGAGCGTCGTGCTAGCCCGATCCCTTCGATCGCGCCGACGGGAAGGCGCCTCGAGGGTGGATTCGGAGCCGGTGATCCCGGCGCGCTCGACCGATCGAGCGATGGAGACGTCGACGCGACCCGCGCCGACGGAGGAACACGACATGGTGCAGCAACTGCCGATCGCGAAGGACGCCGTCAGCGAAGAGCCCGCGCGCAAGGTCCGCCCGCCGGTGGACCCCTCGACCCTCGCGCACCGCGACCTGCGCACGGGCGAGTGGTGGCGCGAGATCCCGGGCTTCTCCGGCATCGACGCGGCGACCTTCCACGATCACCGCTGGCAGATGAAGCACACGATCACCAAGCCCGAGGCGCTCCTCGAGGCGGTGCGTGGCGTGGCGAGCGACGCATTCCTGAAGGACGCCGCGGAGGGCTTCCGCATCGCGCCGATGGCGGTGCGCGTGTCGCCCTACCTGCTGAGCCTCGTCGACTGGCAGAGCCCGTACGAGGATCCGATCCGTCGGCAGTTCCTGCCGCTCGCCTCGACGCGCCTGCCGGATCATCCGAAGCTCACGTTCGACTCGCTCGGCGAGCAGGGCGACGCGCCGGTGCCGGGGCTCACGCACCGCTATCCCGACAAGGCGCTCTTCCTCGCGCTCGACACCTGCCCCGTCTACTGCCGCTTCTGCACGCGCTCGTACGCGGTCGGACCGGACCAGGAGATGGTCGAGAAGGTGAGCCTGAAGGCCTCGCCGAAGCGCTGGGAAGAGATGCTCGCGTACGTCGCTTCGCGTCCGGAGCTCGAGGACATCGTGATCAGCGGCGGCGACGCGTGGAACCTCCGCGCCGATCAGATCCGCGAGCTCGGCAACAAGCTGCTCGACATCCCGAACGTGCGCCGCATGCGCTTCGCGTCGAAGGGTCCCGCGGTGTTGCCGCAGAAGCTCGTGACGGATGACGAGTGGGTGAAGGCGCTCATCGAGGTCGTCCACCGCGGTCGCAGCATGGGCAAGGACGTCATGCTCCACACGCACTTCAACCACGCGAACGAGATCACGGAGATCACGCAGCGTGGCCTCGGCCGGCTGTTCGAGGCGGGCGTGTTCGTGCGCAACCAGACCGTGCTCCAGCGCGGCGTGAACGACACCGTGGCGGCGCAGACGATGCTGACGCGCCGCCTCGCGTGGGTGAACGTGCACCCCTACTACGTCTACCAGCACGACATGGTGAAGGGCACCGAGGAGCTGCGGACCACCGTGGCGACCGCGGAGAGCCTCGAGAAGCACGTGCGCGGCTCCGCGGCGGGCTTCAACACGCCGACCTTCGTGGTCGACGCGCCGGGCGGCGGCGGCAAGCGCACCGTGCACAGCTACGAGTACTACGACCACGTCACCGGCATCAGCGTGTACACCGCGCCGTCCGTGAAGCCGGGTCAGGTCTTCCTCTACTTCGATCCGATCGACTTGCTCCCCGAGGAAGGCCGTGAGCGTTGGGCCGATCCCGCGGAGCACGCGAAGATGATCGCGGAGGCCGCCGAGATCGCCCACGAGGCGATGCGGAGCACCTGATCGCCGACGAGCGCGTCTCACTCGCTCGGCTCGCAGGAGGTCGACGATCCGAGCGTCGACGCTCGACCTCGCGCGAGCCGAGCCCGCGTCACTCGCTCGGCTCGTCCGCCGAGCGGAAGACGAACGGGTAATGCACCGTCACTCGCCCGCCCTCTTCGGGCGCGGGCAGCTCGACCGTGAAGAGCGTCTCGGTGAAGCACTCTTCGAGGAGCGGGTGGCGCAGGTCGCTCTCGTCCATCACGGACGACTCCTCGATCACACCGCCCACGTCGGGCTCGCCGCCGATCACGAAGCGCGTGACGAGGCGCCCTTCGAGCGTCTCGCGACCGCTGCTCCGTGCATCCTCGAGCGCGAGCTCGTAGCACTCGCGCAGCAACGGCTGGAGGTCGCGGATCGCGTCGCGGATGTACTGCGGATCGAGGCGTCCGAGCCGCTCGGCGTCCTCGTCGGGCGGAACCTGCACCGCGCCGGTCGATGGCGACGGCGAGGTGCCGTTCGGTGCGACGCCGCCACCTGCGAGCTCCGCCGTCGCTTCGCGCACCCGCGTCGCGCGCGCCGCTTCGATCGCCGCGCGAAGCTCCGTCACCTCACTCTGCGCGCGGCGCCGGACGTGGGACTCGCGGCTGGCCTCTGGCGGCGCGCCGAGCGGATCGGGCGAGGCGGCGCCGTCGAGGGGAAGCCCCGCGTCGCCGAGCACGACGGCGCCCGAGGATGACGGAGCGTCATCCGCGTCGTCCGAACGGAAGAACCAGAGCACAGCCAAGAGGATCACCCCGACCGGAGCCAAGTAGAGCGCGCGCACGACCGCAGCGTACACCCCACCCGCGAGGCGCGTGGCGCCCCGAGCCGTCGTCCCGTTCGCCTCGCACGTGCCGCGCGTGGTCGCCGGTGCTACCTCGATCGCCTGTGTTTCTCCCGCCCCTCGCGCCCACCTTCGAGGCCGCGCTGCGCGACGTCCACGCGCGCGATCCACGTTTTCGCCTCGCGGCGGCCGAGCGCCTCGCGAGCCCCGATGCCGGTCGCGTGGACGAAGCGCTCGTCGCGCTGCGCGTGCTGGTCGACGATCCGCTCGGGCCCGTTCGCCAAGCGGCCGTGACCGCGCTCGGATACCTGGGCGACATCAGCGCCTCTGCCCTGCTCCACGCGCGCTTCGACGACGAGCACGCCGAGGTCCGTCAGGCCGCGATCACGGCCGCCGCGCTCGTCGATCGCGACCGCGCCTGGCTCGTTCCGCTGCTCGCCGATCCTCGCCCCGAGGTCCGCTTCCAAGCCACACGCGCGCTCGCAGCCCACGAGCCCACGCGCGCCGCGAGCCTCTTGCCGCTGCTCGACGACGAGGACGTCCGCGTCGCGTCCGCCGCCGCGCGCGCGCTCGGCGAGCTGGGCCCGAGCGCCCCTCCCGAGACCACCACCGAGCTCGCACGCGCGCTCGGACGCAGCGACGTCGCGTTCGCGGCCGCAGTCGCGCTCGCCGAGCAAGACGACGCGCGCGGAGAAGCGGTGCTCGTGCGCACCCTCTCCGATCGCACGCTCGTGCTCGAAGCGATCGAAGCGCTCGCGCGGATCGCGAGCCCCCCCGCGCTCGACGCGCTCGCCGCGCACGGCGCGCGGGTGTTCGCGCCCTTGCTCGTTCGTGCCGCCGCGGGCGCCGCGCTCGCGCGCCGTGGCGATCCGCGCGGAGAGCCGGTGCTCGCGCGCGTGCTCGACGCCTGGCGCTCGGACGGTCGCGACTACGCGGTGCACGCGGTGGGCGAGCTGCGTCTGGAGCGCCTGCTCCCGTTGCTCGTGCGCCTCGCGCGCCGGCTGCGCGGCGCCGACCCCGTCACCCTCGCCCGCTCGCTGCGCGCGTTCGATCGCGACGACGCCCGCGACGCGCTCGCCCTCTTGACGCGCCGTTTCGGAGCCGCACTGGAGCACGCGTCCTGACGCCCGCGTCTCGACCACGCCCACAGCCCTGCAACTCACCGCATTCGAGCCCCTCGTGACCGCTCCTCTCTTCGACACCCACTGCCACCTCGACGACCCGCGCTTCGCGAAGGACTTCGACGCCGTCCTCGCCCGCGCCCGCGAGGCCGGTCTCTGGAAGGTCGCGACCATCGGCTGCGTGCGTGGCCTCGACACCGTGCGGCGCGCCTTCGACGTCGCGGACGCGCACCGCGACTTCATGGTCACCACGATCGGCGTGCACCCTCACGACGCGGCGACGCTCACGAGCCCCGAAGGCGACGCGATCTGGAGCGAGCTCTCGAAGCTCGCGAACGATCCGCTCGTGGTCGCGATCGGCGAGATGGGCCTCGACTACTACTACGATCACAGCCCGCGCGAAGAGCAGCGCGA
>JALOQC010000299.1 GCA_025453555.1 Myxococcota bacterium
CGTGCGCGAGGCCATCGAGTCCGGTCGCGCCCACGCCGAGGTCGTTCCATGCCGCGACCACACCGGCCGGCGGTTCTTCGCGCACGTCGCAGTCGCGCCACTGCCGTCCGACACGCGAGCTCCCCGCGTCGCCATCGTCTTCGTCGACGTCACCTCGAAGCTGAGCTTCGAAGCCGCGCTGTCGGACAACCAACGCTTGGTGTTGGTGGGCCGGCTCGCTGCGGGCCTCGCGCACGATCTGAACAACTTGCTCTCCGTCGTCGTGTCCTTCTCGGAGCTCGTGGGGGAAGAGCTCGGGGAGGATCCCCGCTGGACGGGCGTGCTCGAAGACCTCCGGCAGATAGTCTCCGCGGGAACACGGGCCGGTCTCCTCTCGCGGCGCCTGCTCGGACTCGCCCGGCGCAAGAGCGAGAGCCAAGTCGAGCAGCTCGAGCTCGGTGAAGCGCTCGCGGACGCGAGGCGCGTCGTCGCACAGGCGTGTGGCCCTAGAGTGTCCGTCGAAGTCCGACCTGGCCTCGGGAGGACCTTCGTGCGGTTCGACCGCGTCGAGCTCGAGCAGATCTTGCTCAACTTCGCCACGAACGCGCGCGACGCGGAGGCGACTCGCCTCGTCGTCGAGGTCGTCGAGTCGGCGGACACCGCCGAAGCTCGGCTTCGAATCTCCGACGACGGGCTGGGCATGCCGCCGGAGATCGCCGCCCACGTCTTCGAGCCGCTCTTCACGACGAAGGGCGAAGCTGGGACCGGCCTCGGCCTGTACAACGTGCAGACGTTGATCCGCCGTGCAGGCGGCCAGGTCCGACTCGAGATCGAAAAGGGTACTGGGACGAGCTTCCTGCTCGAGCTTCCTCGTGTCTCGATCCTCGACCCTTCGACGCCGGAACACACCGCGACTCCGCGCCTCGACGACCTGCGCTGCTTCGTCCTCGATCGCGATCCGACGGTTAGGCTCGTGCTGCAGCGCGTGCTGCATGCCGCGGGCGCCGAGGTGGTGGCCCTCGAGCGTGTCGGTGAGATCCCTCGGCTCGTGGCCGGCGACGTCGTCGTTTGTGACGAGCTGCTCGAGGGGGCCCACGAGGCGCTCGAACGAGTCGACGCCTCCGAGCGTGGCCGTTGGCTCCTGACCAGCGCGGGCGCCCACACGACCCCGTTCGTCGCAGGCTGCCTCCTCAAGCCCTTCGCGGGCTCCACCCTCGTTCGGAGGGTCCGGGGCTTGGTGACGTCCCTCCGACCCAAACGCGCCCCGAGCCCCGAGCCCGTTCGACGCTCGGACGTGCACCGAGCGCTCGCGCCGGGTCGCCCATTGGTCGGAGCACACGACTGGAGCCGCGCTGCGGCGATCTCGCTCGGCGATCGGGTTCGAGATCTCGGCTCCCTGGACGGCGATGCGATGGCCGCGTGGCTTCGGGAGCGCGCCCCGACACACCGGCCGCATTGGATCGCGCTACCTTCGACCGCCGAGCTCGATCGCCTCGCCGCGCGAGCCCCGTCGGTCGTGCTCGTCTTGGACGCGATCCGTCTCGCGGCGCACGCCGAACGGTTGTCGGGCCTCCGCAAGCTCGGCTTCGGCATCGCGCTCGTCGGCGACGAAGCCGCCACGGACCTGGCGCTCGCGCTCGAAGAAGAACCCGACTACTTCCTGCTGCCGGCGACGTTCAGCGAACGCGTCGTGCTCTCGTCGGGCTGGGCTGATCTGGTCGCGGCTTCGGTGGCTGTGCTGCGTCGGCGGGGGATCGACGTCGTCGGCTGCGGGGTGCGCAGCGAGGGCGAGGGGCGAGCGCTGGTCGACCTCGGCTGCGACCTACTCGAAGGTCCGTCGTTCGACGACCTCGCGGAAGGAGAGACCGAGTGCTGCTTCGGATGATCCAGCGATGGAGCATGAGCGCCGAGGTTGCGGGCGCATTGATCGATGCGGCGGAGCGTCGCGCGCGCGAGCTCGAGGTCGCGATCGTGACGGTGGTCGTCGACGAATCCGCGGTACCGAAAGCGATGCGACGAATGGACGGAGCGCCCCTCGTCGCCCTCGACGCCGCGATGAAGAAGGCCCGCACGGCGGTCGGCTTCGGCCTCGCCACGGGCGAACCCTGGTACGAGCTCATGAAGGACGACCCGCTCCTGTTGCACGGGGCGCCGAGCCTGGCCGACTTCATCCTCCTTCGAGGAGGCCTTCCCATCGTCGCCGGAGGTTCGCTCGTCGGCGCGCTCGGCGTGAGCGGCGCGCACCACTCGGTCGACCTGGAGTGCGCGCGCGCCGCGCTCGCCGTGCTCGAGCCATGACCCGTCCCCCCTCGCTGCGGGAGACTCTCCCGAACCTACCGTTGCAGGACGTGCGCTGGCTCGCGTCGATCGCCGAGGATCTGGGCGTCGTCGAGGACGTCGAAGCGCTCGGCGCGGTCTGCGGCCGCGTGATCGAGCGCTTCTCGTCGTTCGAACGCATCGGCGTCTACGTCCTCACAGATCAGACCACGCTGCGACTGGTCTACAGCCACGGCTTCGACGAGGAGGAGCGACGCGCCGCCGAACGCACGGCGTGGGACCGTCATCCCGGCTGGGTGGTACGCGAAGGCCGAGAGCTCGACGTACCGGACACCGACGCCTCCGACGTCTCGCGCGACAGCCCCCGCCGACATCGAGCGGGCTCGCGGTTCTGGCTCCCGATCGAGCACCGCGGTGAGGTCCACGGAGCGCTCGGGGTGGCGAGCGCACGCACGTTCGCGTTCGACGAGTTCGATCGAGAGGTGCTCCGCTTCGTGACGCGGCTCGCCGCCGCGGCGTGCGCGCGACTGGAGTCGGAGCGAAGTCGCGCAAGGGCGGCGACCGCGGAGGCGGCCGCGAGGCAAGTCGCGCAGCAAGCCCGGTTCGTCGAGCTCTTGCATGCGGTCCCGGACGGTGTGGTGGTGGTCGACCGCGACGGGATCATCCAGTACTGGAACGCAGGAGCCGTGGACGCGCTCGGTCACGACGCGGCGTCGATCGTCGGTCGCCCGCTCACGATCATCGTGCCCGAGCCGCAGAGAGAGCGGCATCGATCGGCGTTCGACGCGGCCGTCCGCCGAGGCGAGAGCAAGCTCTCCGGGCGCACGATCGAGCTCCCGGCGTTGCACGCCGACGGAACCGAGCGGCTCCTCCAGCTGCGTCTGAGCACGATCGCCTCCGCAGACCTCGCGTTCGTCGCGGTGTTCCGCGACGTGACGGAGCCACGACGAGAAGAGGCCGCACGACGTGCCGCGAACGATCGCGAGCGCGACCTGACGCGAGAAGCCTTCGACATCTCACGTTTGGAGCCCGACGACACGAGTGTGTTTGCGGCCCTCGTCGCCGATCGCGTCGCGAGGCTCCTGGACGCGTCCGTGGAGGTGGTCGGCACGGCCGGAGGGGCGAGCTCGACGGACGAGCGATGCGAGCGCAGTACACTCTATGCGAGCCCCATCCGGTCGTTGGATCGGATCTACGGTTGTTTAGTCGTGGAGCGACTCCCGGCGTTGTCGGTCTCCGAACAACGCTTCGTTGAGGACGTCTGCTCGACCCTGGCGCACGCCTACGCGCGCGCGGAACGAGCGCGTGTCGAGGCGCGCGCCCAATCCTATCTGGATGCCATCCGCGACGGCCTGGTCGCCTACGACGACGCGGGGAGGATCACCTTCCTCAACAGCCATGCGTGCTCGCTCACGGGGTGGAGCGAGAACGAAGCCGTCGGGAGACACGTACACGAAGTCGTCTTCCTCGCAGAGTCGGAGACTCACTCGCGCTTGCTCGCGCGGACCGGCCAGCTCGTCGAAGTGTCCCTTCAGTGGAGCTCACTGACCTACGACGCCGGGCGCGTGGGCGGCCTCGTCTCGATCCGCGACATGACGACCATCGAGCGCGCGGAGGAAGCCAAGGGACGCCTGGCCTCGATGCTCGACGCGGCAGCCCGACTGACGCGCGCGCTCCTGCACGACGAGCACCGAGCTGACGCGGTGGCCGCAGCGTTCGCCCAGGTCGGAACCACCATGCAGGCGGACCGCGTGTACCTGCGACGCGGACGCGACGCCGCACCTTCGCGCTCGAGCTGGCCCGCGTCCCCCGACTCCAGACCAGCGCCCCGCACACCCTGCTTCGATCACGTCGTCGATGATCCACACCGCTACGTGGAGATGGCCTGGAGCGTCGACGGGGGTCACGACGTCGAGCTCGGCGCCTGGCTCGACGACCTTGCGGGTCGTGCGGAGCAGACCCGGGTGGTCTCCGACGCGCTGCAGCTCCCAGCCGAGCAGGCCAAGCACCTCAGTCGCCATGGGATCGAGTCGTGCGTGGTGGTTCCGCTCGTGGACGGAGACCATCCGACGTCCCTGCTCGTCGTCGAAAACCCTCGCGCTCCAGGTTGGGAAGCCCTCCTCGAAGCCTTGGCGCTCCTCGCGGACGGGATCCTGGGTCGGCAACGATGGGACCTCGCGCGCCGCGAGCTGCGCGCGCTGACCTCGAGCCTCGAGCAGGAGGTCGAGGCGCGCACGAAGGATCTCGACGCGACCCAGCGTCGCCTCGCGCGGCTCTTCGAGGAGGCCCCCGTCGCGTTGATGATGGTCGATCGAAGCGGTGTCGTCCTCGACGCGAACTCGCGCGCCGCCGCGCTCATCGGGCTCCCGTCCCTTCGAGGCGTCGAGGTCCACTCGTTCGTCGACCCTCTGCTCCGCGCTCACCACGCGCGGTGGGTGACGGAGCTGGGCGACGAGGCTCGCCGGATGACCACCACCCCCGTGCGTGCGACGCGCCCGGACGGCAGCTCCTTCGACGCCGAGATCCACCTCGTGCCGATGGAGCTCGACGAAACCCCCGTCGTGCTCGCCGGCATCCTCGACGTCTCGACCGACGTGGCGGCGCGCCGACAGATGACGAACGCGCTGAAGGAGAAAGAGACTCTCCTCAAAGAGATCCATCACCGCGTGAAGAACAATCTCCAGATCATCGCCAGCCTCTTGAACCTTCAGTCGATGAGCTCTTCGCCCGATTCGAAGCACCTGTGGGCCGACAGCGTGGCGCGTGTTCGGAGCATGGCGTTGGTACACGAGCACCTCTACGGAGATCACTCCCTCGACGATCCCGCGCCCACGGCCGTCGGCGTAACCGACCACTCTCACGTACGCCTGGATCTCGCGTTCTACCTGCGGCGCCTCGCGGAGATGGTGCGCGCAGGGAACCCCGAGCCGAGGCGTGTCGCGACCGAGCTCGAGTCCATATCGGTGGCGATCGACGTGGCGACACCGCTCGGCCTGATCGCAAACGAGCTGCTCACGAACGCATTCAAGTACGGCCGGCCGGCGGAGGACGACGCATGGGACGTCCACGTGGTGCTCCGACGAGCCGACGAGCTCCTGCGCTTCGAGGTCGGAACCCGGGGACCGAACCTGCCCGCACCGCTCGAGCAGTTGGCACGCGAAGGCACGCTCGGCGTCCGGCTCGTGCTCGCGCTCGCGCATCAGCTCGGAGGTCGCGCGTTCGTGGAGTCGGGCTGCCGCGTCGTCGTCGAGCTCCCACTCCCACGCGACGCGACGACCGATCCGAACCTCCCGAACGACCTTCCAACCCGCACGACTCCCACCCCTTCCTCCACGACACCTCCCGATCACGCGCCACGCCCGGAACCTTTCGAATGAACGTGCACGACGAGAACCAGCCGAGCCAGCGCCCCCGTGTGCTGGTCGTCGAAGACGAGGCGGTCATTCGCCTCGCGATCGAAGATCAACTGTTGCGGTCCGGGTTCGACCCCGTCGCTCTCGCGCAGGACCATCGCAGCGCCCTCTCGGCGGCGGCGACGACCACGTTCGACGTGGTGTTGATGGACATCAACCTCGGCCGCGGCCCCGATGGCATCGAGACCGCGGCCGCGATCCTCGAGCACGTCGACGTCCCGGTGATCTTCTTGACCGCCTACGGAAACGCTGAGGTCGTCCAGCGCGCCATGAGCGTCGCGCCCTACGGCTACCTCCTGAAGCCGTTCGACGACGGGCTGCTGCAGATCACCATCCGCCTGGCGCTCACCCGACACGCCGCGGACACCTCGCTTCGCTCGCTCGCGGCGGCCGTCGATCAGGCGCCGATCGGCATCCTCGTGGTGGATTCGCGTGGAGACCGTCGCGCGATCGGGTATGCCAACCGCGAGTTCGAGCGACTCAGCGGCGCCACTCGCGACCAGATCCTCGGCAGGTCACCCTGTTTCCTCGCGGACGATGCGGAGTCCGCGCCGATCGTCCGCTTGCGCACTGCGCTCGCGGAGCGTCGGTACGCGACGGAGATCGTCGAGGCCCGTGGCGCCGAAGGATCCTTCACCTCGTCGGTCACGCTCGCGCCCGTCCGAAGCGAGCGCGGGGTCGTCTCCGAAATGGTGATGCTGCACGCCGACCTCACACCGGTGCGACGAGCACAGGACGCCGCAGCAGCTCAACAACGGGGCGCGATCCTCGGAAGGCTCGTGGCGGGCGTCACGCACGACTTCAACAACGTCTTGGCTTCGATCTTGTCGTTGGCTCTCTTGGCCGAAGAGAGCGACGACCCGGAAGAGGTGCGACGTGACCTCGCCGGCATCGCCACGGCCGCGCGACGAGGGGCATCGGTCGCACGACGCTTGCTCACGTTCGCTCGACCGGACGGCTCGCGCGAACAGGTCGGGACCACCGATTGCGTGGCGAACGTCCGCTCCATCGTCGAGTCCGCGCGCCAGCTCACGGGCCCGAACGTGCAAGTGCGCCTCGAGACCACTCCGGGACCGCTCTTCGTCGGGCTCGACGAGGTCTCGTTCGAGCAGGTCTTGTTGAACCTGGTCTTCAACGCACGCGACGCGATGGCCGGAGGGGGAACGCTCGTGATCACCCTCGAGGCGGTGGCCGACCAGGCGCGCCTGACCGTCCGCGACACCGGCCACGGCATGGAGTCGAGCATCCTCGAGCGGGTGTTCGAACCGGGCTTCACGACGCGAGGAAACAAGGCGACGGGGCTCGGGCTCTGGGTGGTGGAGCTCCTCGTTCGACGCGCGGGCGGATCGATCGGCGTGGCCTCCGACCCCGACCTCGGTACGACCGTCTCCGTCACCCTACCCTTGGTGGCGGCTCCGACCATCGACTCGATCCAGACCGCGTGGCGAGACCTTCGGGTCGAAGGCACCTGCTTGCTCGTCGACGACGACGCGGCCCTCGCGGCGGCCTACGCGCGCGCTCTCCGACGCGTCGGGCTCGACGTGTTCGTCGCGCATTCGCTGGCAGCGGCGAAGCGCGAGCTCGCCCGCCATGGGGGGGCGTTGACCCTGCTCGTCACCGACCTCGACCTCGCCGGGAGCTCCGGCGTCGAGCTGGTCCACGCGCTCGAACGCCATGCCCCCACCGCCCGCGCGATCGTGATGAGCGGGTACGTCGACGTCGATCCGGCGTCGATCGCGGACGCGAGCCTCCTGTGGAAGCCCTTCTCGCTGGAGACTCTCGTTCGCTCCGCGGTCTTGGCCATCCAGCGCCCCTCGGTTCCAGCGTCTTCGGCGCCTCCCCGAGCGCCGACCGCGAGCGAGCGACCGACCGCCTCGGAGGCGCTCGCGATCGCGAGCGACCGCGTGCCCTCCATCCCCTCAGCTCCCCCGCCGCCCGCGTCCTCGGTCCTCCTCTTCGAGGAAGACGCGGAGGTGCGAGCCGGACTGGCGTCCGTGTTGCGTCGGCACGAGCTGAACGTCCTCGAAGCGTCGTCGGTGGCTGACGCAGTCGCGCTCCTCGGAGATCGCCCCGTCGACCTCGTGCTGGCCGACGTCGGCAACCCAGACCCACGCGGGTTCGAGATCGTCGAAGCCGCCCGACGAAGGGACGCGCACGTGCCCGCAGTGGTGATGACTGCGGTCGCGACTCCGGAGGTCGCGAAGCTCTCCCTCCAACACCGCGCCTCCGGGTTTCTGAGCAAACCGGTGGGCGCAAACGAGCTCCTCGCCGAGGTCGAGCAGGCGATCTCGGCGTCTCAGGTGGCTCGGTTGCAGCGCAAGCTCATGCGCGTGTCCCACGAGGCGCTCGCCTTCCTCGACGACCTACCCGACACGACACGGCGCTTCGCGCTCTCCGTCGACGCGCTCTTCATGGTCTACCAGCCCATCGTGCGGGCCTACGACGGCACGTTGTACGCGTACGAAGCGCTCGTTCGCAGCCGCGGCCCCTTCGCGAATCCGGGCGCGTTCATCGCCGCGGCCGAAGCGCTCGGCCGAATGGACGAGCTCGGTCGCGCGATTCGTCGTCGAATCGCGGCCGACCTCGAAGCACACCCGGAGCGGCGCGAGCTCGTCTTCGTCAACCTCCACCCCACGGAGTTCGACGAGCGGCTCGTCTCCGCCGAAGAGCCCCTCATCGATCACGCGGCGCGGGTCGTCTTCGAGGTCACCGAGCGCGCGCAGCTCTCTTCGGATCACGAGACCCTCCGAACCCTGGGCGCGCTCCGCACCTGCGGGTACCGAGTGGCGCTCGACGAC
>JALOQC010000300.1 GCA_025453555.1 Myxococcota bacterium
GCGCTCGTGCCCTTCTACGAGCCGGAGAAGATCGACGGGCGCTGGTACATCGACGGAAGCTTCACGCGCACCACCAACATGCGCGTCGCGGTGGAGCAAGGCGCGACGATGGTCGTGCTCGTCGATCCGTTGGTGCCGGTGCGCGCGGACGAGCCGGGGTACGTGCGCAAGCGCGGCGGAATCTATTCCGGAATGCAGGCGGTCAAGGCGCTGATCAATGGTCGTTTCGACAAGGCGGTGCGCGCGATCCGCGAGATGTATCCCGAGGTTTCGTTCTATCTCTTCCGTCCGCACGGCGACGAGATGCGCGTGCTCTCGGGATCGCCGATGAAGTACTTCTTCCGCCGCGAGATCGAGGAGCTCGCGTACTCGTCGACCACGGCGAAGATCCGCGCCGCGTTCCCGGAGCTGGAGCGTGACTTCGCGCGCCACGGGGTGGTCTTCCGCGATCCCGAGGGTGAACCCGCGTCGCCGAGCGGGCGCCTCGATCCGAACGTGGGCATCGGGATCTGAGCCGCGTGTCCTCCGCGACGTCGGCGACGACGTGCGTCCTGCGGTGTTCGCGCGGTGACAAAAGTCCTTCCGGCGCCGGGCGCTCCCTCGCTACGCCGCGCGCGTGAAGGTCCACGTCCTCGGAGGCGGCCCCGCGGGGCTCTACTTCTCCATCTTGCTCGCGAAGGCGCGGCCTGACGCGCGCGTCACCGTCTTCGAGCGCAACCGCCCCGACGACACCTTCGGCTTCGGCGTCGTTTTCTCGGACGAGACGCTCGGCAACCTCGGCGACGCGGACGCCCCGAGCTACGCGGCCATCCGTGAGCGCATGGCGTATTGGGACGCGATCGACGTGCACACGTGGAAGCCCGAGCACCGCGTGATCCGCAGCGGCGGGCACGGCTTCTGCGGGCTCGGTCGGCAGGCGCTCCTCGATCTCTTGCAGGCCCGCGCGCGCGATCTCGGGGTGGAGCTGCGCTTCGAGCAGGACGTGAGCGACGTCGAGGCGCTGCGGGCGGACTGCGATCTCTTGGTCGCGTCGGACGGCGTCAACAGCCTCACGCGCGCGCGCTACGAATCGACGTTCCAGCCGCGCATCGAGTACGGGCACGCGCGCTACGTCTGGCTCGGCACTCCACGCACCTTCGAGGCGTTCACCTTCAGCTTCCGCGAGGACGCGGCGGGCGTGTGGCAGGTGCACGCGTACTCGTTCGACGCGAAGACCTCCACGTTCATCGTGGAGTGCGACGACGACACCTACGCGCGCAGCGGGCTCGCGGACGACGACGAGGCGGCGACGATCGCCCACTGTCAGCGGCTCTTTTCGGACGAGCTCGCGGGCGCGCCGCTCGTCGCGAACCGCTCGCGCTGGCTTCGCTTCCGCACGCTGCACTGCGAGCGCTGGAGCCACGAGAACGTCGTGATCCTCGGGGACGCCGCGCACACCGCGCACTTCAGCGTCGGCTCGGGCACGAAGATGGCGATGGAGGACGCGATCGATCTCGCGACCGCGGTGACGCAGGAGCCCGACGTGCCGCGCGCGCTCGCGTGCTACGAGGAGATGCGCCGCCCGATGATCTCGCGCGTGCAGCGCTCGGCCGAGCAGAGCCAGCGTTGGTTCGAGGAGACGCGGCGCCACGTGAAGCAGGCGCCCGAGCGGCTCGTGTTCAGTCTGCTCACGCGCAGCAACCGCGTGACGCACGAGAACCTGCGGCTGCGTGACGCGGCGTACGTCGAGTCGGTCGATCGTTGGTTCATGAAGGAGCAGGGGCTCGACGCGACGAGCGCGGTGGTGCCTCCGATGTTCACGCCGTTCTCGCTGCGCGGGCTCACTTTGCCCAACCGCGTCGTGGTCTCGCCGATGTGTCAGTACACCGCGGTCGACGGAGTGCCCGGCGATTGGCACCTCGTGCACCTCGGGAGCCGTGCGATCGGCGGCGCGGGGCTCGTGTTCACCGAGATGACGGACGTGTCGCCGGAGGGGCGCATCACGCCGGGCTGCACGGGGCTCTACGACGACGCGCAAGAGGCAGCATGGACGCGGATCGTGGGCTTCGTGCACGAGCACGCGAAGGGGCGCATCGCGCTGCAGCTCGCGCACGCGGGACGCAAGGGATCGACGAAGCTTCCGTGGAACGGCTACGACGAGACGCTCGACGAGGGCGCGTGGACCACGCTCGGGCCCTCGGCGATCGCGTGGTCGGAGAAGTGTGTGGCGCCGCGCGAGATGACACGCGCGGACATGGTCGCGGTGCGCGACGCGTTCGTGGCGAGCGCGAAGCGGGCCGTGCGCTGCGGCTTCGATCTGCTCGAGGTGCACTGCGCGCACGGCTACTTGCTCTCGAGCTTCCTCACGCCGCTCTCGAACCAGCGCACCGACGAGTACGGCGGCACGCTCGCGCGGCGCGCGCGTTTCCCGCTCGAGGTGGTGGAGGCGGTGCGGCAGGTCTGGGACAAGCCGCTCGCGGTGCGCATCAGCGCGACCGATTGGGTGCCGGGCGGGTTCGACGTCGAGGACGCGGTGACGCTCTCCACGTGGCTGAAGGAGCGCGGCGTGGATCTGATCGACGTGAGCGCGGGGCAGACCAGCACCGAGGCGCAGCCCGTGTACGGACGCGCGTTTCAGTCGCCCTTCGCGGAGCGAGTGCGCACCGACGTGGGCATCCCGACGATCACGGTCGGCAACATCTGGGATCACGACCGCATCGACACGCTCTTGGTGTCGGGGCGCGCGGACCTCGTCGCGCTCGCGCGCGCGCACCTCGCGGATCCGTATTTCACGCTGCACGCGGCGGCGGAGCTGGGAGTCGACGTGCGCTGGCCGAAGCAGTACGGGCCGGGCGTGTCGATGGGGCGGCGGATGTTCGCGGACGAGGGATGACGTCGGGGTCGTCCGCGAAGCCCGAGACGGAGACGGTGTCCGTAACGGAGACGGTGTCCGCGACGGAGACGGTGTCCGCGACGGAGACGGTGTCCGCGACGGAGACGGTGTCCGCGACGGAGACGGTGTCCGCAACGGAGACGGTGCCCGCGACGGAGACGGTGCCCGCGACGGAGACGGTGTCCGAGACCCGTGTGCGACCAGCCGCGCTCGGGCGATGGGTGCCGCCCGCGGACAGCGTGACCTGGACGTCGGGGTGGTCGGTCGATCCACGACGCGCCGCGCGGGGTTACGCCATCGCGCTCGTCGGTCTCGCGGCGTTCGCGGGCGGCGCGACGGCGCTCGTGTTGGCGCGCACGCCGCACACCCTCGCGAGCGCGATGGCGGACACCGCGCGGGTCTATCGGCACTTCGAGAGCCTCGGCGCGACGCTCGGTGCGGCCTTCGTCGCGTTGATGACGCTCGGCACCACGAAGCGCTGCTTCGGTTTCGGAACGGGCACCGCGATGGGGGCCGCGTTCGGCGTCGCGCTCTCCGTCGGCGCGCCCTTCGTGGGAGATGCACGCACGGCGTGGCTGCCGGCGTTCGTGGTCGCGCTCGTCGCGCCGTGGCTCGTCGGCCTCGTTTCGCGGATCGGGATCGACGAGCGTCGCCGCATCGTCGCCGCGTTCGCGTGGTCGACGCTCTCGCTCTTCCTGGTCGACGTCCTGCGTGAGCGCCTCGGGGCGAGCCCGCTCGACGTCGAGACGCTGCATCGTTTGGTCGCGCGTGGTGGGCTCGCGACGGGCGCCGCGCTCGGGGTCGCGGGCGCGCTCTTCGCGTCGCGTCGTACGTGAAGCCTCGAAGGTCAGAGCCGGTCGCGGAGGCGCTGCATCGAGTCGCGCGCGCGCTGCGCGGCCGCGGGATCCTGGCTCTGGATCTCGCGCACGAAGCGCTCGTAGGTCTCGATCGCGAGTTGGTACTGGCCGACCTGCTCGTAGCTCACCGCGAGATCGAAGAGCAGCCCGGTGCCGCGCTGGCCGAGGGCGAGCGCGCGCTCGTAGTGCGGGATCGCCTCGTCGTGACGATTGGACGCGCGCAGCGCGATCGCGAGGTTGTGGTGCAGCTCGGCTTGGTTGGGGTTCCGCTCGATCGCCTGCTGCAGGAGGATCACCGCCTGCTCGTTCATGCGTCGCTGACGGAGCACGACGGCGAGGTTGTTGAGCAAGCCCATGTCGTTCGGGTGGCGCTCGAGGCCCGACTGCATCGCGGTGGTCGCTTCTTCGAGGCGCTCGAGCCGGCGGTAGGCCATGCCGAGGTTCGACCAGTTCGTCGCTTCTTCCGGGGCGAGCTCGCAGGCGCGACGCAGCGGCTCGATGGCGTCCGCGGGGCGACGCAGGCGGATGAGGATCGCGCCGATCATGCCGTGCGCGTTCGCGTTCCGCGGGTCGAGCCGCGCGGCCTCGCGGAACGCGGTCAGCGCGTCCTCCATGCGGCCCGCTTGGCGAAGCACCGAGCCGAGCGTGAACTGCGCCGCCGCGTGGGTGGGACGAAGCCGCACCGCCTCGCGGCACTCCTGCGCGGCTTGTTCCCAGCGGCTCGCCTGTTTGTGCACGAGGCACATGCGGTAGTGAACCTCGGCCTCGTCCGCGAAGGCCGGCGCGGCCGAGAGCGAGAGGAGCGCGCCGAGGCCAGCGGCGAGGCGTCGGGGGGTCGTGCGCGGCATGCGAATCTCCGTGCGGGCAAAGCGGCGCGTGCGCCGAGAGAGCGTCGAGACGCACCGCGGTGCGCCGAGATTCATCGTCGCCCGATCGGACGCGTGGGGACAAGGGTCGCGGGCGCGGACTCTGCTCTCGATCCAGGCTCCGTCCGTGGCCGACGTCACCGAAGCAGACTCGACGCCGAGCTGGTGGAAGCGGCGCGGGAAGCGGCTCGCGATCGAGC
Source organism: Myxococcota bacterium (assembly GCA_025453555.1). GTDB lineage: Bacteria > Myxococcota_A > Polyangia > Polyangiales > Houyiibacteriaceae > JACKEH01. The sequence continues at coordinate 4,796 of JALOQC010000300.1, forward strand.
TCGCGGTCTTCGTCGCGATCTTCGTCGCGGTACGCGCCTGGCAGCGGCGAGGCGTGATCGAGGGCGCCGCACCGCAGCTCGAAGGGGTCGACGTGCTCGGAGAGCCCGTGGCGCTGGCGAGCGGCGCCGAGAGCGGGCCGACGCTGGTGCACTTCTGGGCGACTTGGTGCGGTGTGTGCGAAGCAATGGACGGAAACGTCGCGGCGGTCGCGGAGGACGCGAACGTGATCACGGTCGCGGTGCGCTCGGGCGACGCGCGCGCGATCGTGGCGTCGCTCGAAGAAGAAGGCCTCGTGACGAACGACCATCCCGCGTTCCGCGTGATCGCGGATCCGAACGGCGCGCTCGCGAGCGCTTGGGGCGTGAGCGCGTTCCCGACCTCGTTCGTGATCGACGAGGACGGCGCGATTCGTTCCGTCGAGGTCGGCTACACGACCGAGCTCGGCCTGCGCGCACGGCTCGCGCTCGCGGATTGAGAGCCACTTGCACGGATTCCATCCGTGCGAGTGGGGAAACGCTCGAGAGGAGGGGGCCACGATCCGGCTTTGCCGGAGGTCGCGCTCGACCCCTCGGGAGAAGAGAAGAGCAAGAGTCCGTGCGACGGATGCCTGATCCGAGCGGCGCCGTCAGCGGCGTGCGCGCGCCTCGCTCAAGTGCTCGAGGAGCTCGTGCGTTCGAAACGGCTTGGCCAGCAATCGCATGCCGGTGGGCAACGCACCGAGCGCGGGATCCGAATATCCGCTCATCACCACCACGCGGAGGGTGGGGTGCTCCTGCGCCAAACGAGCGATCAACGTGATGCCGTCCATTCGAGGCATCACGACGTCCGTCAGCACGATCTCGATGTCGGGCTCGCGTTCGAGCACCATCAGCGCGTCGACGCCGTCGGTGGCTTCGGAGACTCGGTATCCCGCGCGCGCCAATCCTCGCGCGACGCCGCGGCGAAGCACTTCCTGGTCTTCCACCACGAGCACGTGCGTCGGCGTCACGGCCTCGAACTCACCCGTGGTGCGCGTGGGGTCGGGTGGCGCGTCCGTCGTCGCGAAGGCTTCCAACAACGGCAGCACGACCGACACGCGGCAGCCCTGCGAGGTCGACTCGAGCTTCACCGCGCCGCCGTGCTCCTCCACGATTCGGCGGACGGTCGAGAGCCCGAGGCCGGTCCCTCGCGTCCCTTTCGTGCTGAAGAAAGGAACGAAGGCCTTCGCGAGCGTGCTCGGGCTCATTCCCTTTCCTTCGTCGCGGACCTCGACTCTCACCAAGCCTTCGTCGAGCGCGAGGCGGATCTCGACGGTGCCACCCTCCGGCATCGCGTCGCAGGCGTTGGCCACCAGGTTCAACCAGACCTGCTCCAACTGGGCCTCGTCGGCGAAGACGCTGGCGGGGTGCTCGCCGAGGGACATCTTCAGTGTCACGCGGCCCGCGCCGAGCGCCGAGAGCGTGCGCTGTTGGCGACCCAAGGCGTCGCGAAGATCGAGGTGCTTGGGCGCGGGCGGGACGGGGCGGGTCATGGTGAGCAGCCGCGCGAGCAAGGCTTGCGATTGCTGCACACAGGTCTCGAGCGCCAGCACGCTCGAGCGCGCGTCGGGGACGTCGCGTCGAAGCTGCGCGAGCTCCACCGCCATCGAGGCGAGCAGGTTGTTGAAGTCGTGCGCGGCCGAGCCCGCCAACTGACCGAGCGCTTCGAGCGCGGTCGCACGCCGAACTTGCTCTTCCAGATCGCGCTGGGCAGTCACGTCGCGGACGATGCCGATCACGTAGCCGGCCGACTCCCCTCCGACCGGTGAGGTTCGAAGCTCGCGTTCGTTGCGTAGCGTCGCGTCGCTCGACACCAACGACACGGTGCGGGGTCCCTCGCCCGTGAGCGCTCCTCGGAACGCCGCGCTCGGAGAGGTGCCTTCTTGCGTCTCCCACTGTCGAGGCAAGCGTGCGGCGCGCCCGATCACGTCGGCTTCTTTGGCTCCGAGCCAATCGAGGTAGGCGGCGTTGGCGAACACGACGCGCGCGTCGATGCCCGAAGAGCAGATGACGACACCGTCTTCGTGCGCGTCGAGCGCGTCGCGAACGAGCTGACGCTCGGCGTCGCGGTCGTGCTGCGCCGTGATCTCGCGGAGCATCACCGCGATCTCGTCGACCTCTCCCGAGGCGAGGTGGGGGATGTAGTGGACCTCGAAGCGTCGTGACTCCGTCGGGCTCTCCACGAGGATTCGCGCGGTGAAGGCGGCGCCTGCGGCAGCTCGCGCGACGTAGCCATCCACCAGTGCGCGCGACTCGCCTTCGAGCGCTGCGTGGAGGTGCTCTCCGACGGGCATGAGGTCGAGCGTGTGACCCGCGGCGATGCGCACGGACTGCACGATCCCGGCGGGCGAGATGACGACCCACGCGAGGAACCCGCCGGGCTGGAGCATTCCACGCACCAGGCCGGCCGACGGTGTGGCGTTCGAAGTTCGGACTGCGACCCAGGTGGGGCGTTCCTCCGTCACACGAATCATCGAAGACTCCGAAGCAGGTCACGAGCCGACGTCGTCGGCATGCCAGACGCCCATCGTACGCCAACCGGCGACCGTCGATACGGGCTCGTTGCGACTTCGCTTCGGGGCGGGGCTCGTGATCACCCGTCGCCCATCAGAACGCGTAACAAGACCTCGGAGCGCTCCAGGTTCCACCGCAGCCGATCGTGGGTCTGCTCTTCGACGAGCGTGGTGAGGTTGAGCCGCGAGAGCACGTCGGGCGGGAGAGAGGGCCGCTCCTCCTCGTTGACCGTGTACCCGTTTCGTCGACAGATCACGTCGGCCAGCGTCGTGACGTCGATGAGGGCGCGGTGCTGCTTGGTGAACGGCTCGTTTGCGGCAGCCGGCGCGTGGTGCGCGCCGATGGCTCCGCGGAGCGCGACGGGGAAGCGCCACTTCGTGGCCAGCTTGTCGCCGATCATCTCGTGCGTGGCGAGGATGGACTCGTCGTCGGCGTCCTCGTCGTGGACGAGCTGGAGGATCGCGAGGTGACCCAAGTCGTGAAGCAGGCCCGCCGTGAAGCAGTCGTGCGGCTTGGCGTGGCCGAGGATCTGCGCGAGCGCTTCGCTCGCGGCTGCGACGGCGAGGCTGTGGCGAAAGAGCCGACGTCCTCGCGCGCTGCGGACGTCGAGGGTGTCGAACACCGAGACGGTGAGCACGAGCTGCTGGAGCGCACCGAACCCGAGGAAGCTGATGGCGCGCGTGATGTCGGTGACGCCTCCGGGGATCGCGTAGTAAGGCGAGTTGACGATCTTGAGGACCTTCGCGGTCAGCGCAGGATCTCCCTTCATGACGTCCGCGATCGAACGCGCATCCTGTTGTGGATCGTGGACGAGCTCGCCGACGCGGTGGGCGACGAGCGGGATGGACGGCAGGTCTTCCAGCGCGTCGGCGAGCCGTCGGAGGTCGCCGCGGGTGCGCGTGGCGGGTGCGGCGGTCGGAGGCTTCGGATCGACCGCGGCGCGGACACGTGCGGCTTGGCTCGACCAGGGGGAAATCGGTTTCATCGGGGCCTCGGTTCCACGAGCGGTCGTTCGTAGGATCACGCCTCGGGGGCGGATGCGTCGTCGAGGGCGGCGTCGTCGAGGGCGGCGTCGTCGAGGGCGGCGTCGTCGAGGGCGGCGTCGTCGAGGGCGGCGTCGTCGAGGGCGGCGTCGTCGGGCGTCGTCGAGGGCGGCATCGAACGCGTCGAGGGCGCCGTCGCTCGATGCGGCGTCTGCGACCCCACCGTCCGCGTCCGGGTCGGGGCGAAGCTCGCATCGCCCGAGCGTGCAGCGGAACCCTCCGCTGCAGTCGCTGTGTCGAACGCACGGCGGGTCGCCACACGCCGAGACGGCAAACGCCGCGAGGACGAAGCCGACGAACGATGCTCGAACGCCGCACGGGGTCACGGTCGAAGCTCCAATCCGACCCGGAGGTCGAGCTTGACCAGCGCCGAGCCGGACGGAAGGTCGCTGCCCCAGAAGTACGCTCCGACGAGCACGTCGGTCACCAATGCGAATCCGCCCCCGATCGGGATGCCGAGGCCCATCGCGACCTCGCCGCCGACCAACGAGAACGGAGCCACGAAGATGGGGAGCCCGAACGCGGCGCGGAGGTCGAGCGAGCCGCGACTTCGTCGAACGCCCGCTCGCGGTACCAGCGCGACACCGACGCGTCCGTCGATCTCCACGCGGAGCGCGGCGCCGAGCACGGGGTCGGGGCGCTCGGGGTTCCAGTTGCCGAGCTCGAGGTCCAGGAAGGTCGGACTGCGTCGGGTCGCGAGGCTCGCGTTCTCGTCGGCGCTCCCCGTGCCGAAGCTCAGGCCGGAGCCGACGAACGCGGCGATGGCGAGCTCGCGTTGAGCGTGGGCCTCGCCGGAGGAGAAGCACGCGACGCACACGACGAGAGCCACCACGATCTTCATCGCGCGGCTCCGTGTGGGGGCGGGAAGACGTAGCGGCGCGTGGTCGGCTCGTCGCGCTCCGGGACCGGCCGTACGCGATGCGTGGGACCGAAGATCCAAGTCAGACCCGCGCGGGAGAGGCCGTCGCGGAGCGCTTCGCACTCTTCCTCGTCCCGGACCACGGCCTCGGCGGCGTCCACCCTAAGCGCGAGCTCGAGGTCGAGCTCGGTCTCGATGTCGAGCTGAATCACGAGGCGATGTGCGTTCGGCGCGTGCTCGAGCAGCGAGTCGACGAGGCATCGCAGCGCGAGCTCGGCTGCCGGGGCGTCCAAGAGCACCCGGCGTCGGTGGGTCGGGCGCTCGAGCTCGACGGTCAGGCTCGGACGTTCGTCGCGCACCGCGCGGGTCACGCGGCCCACGAGCGCGGAGGCGTCGACCGGGATCCGGGTCGGGTGCGCCGGCAGCTTCTGCAAGCGTGCGAGCCGTTGCCATCGTGCGACCTCGCGCTCCAACGCGTCGATCGTCTCGAGGACGTCGGCGTCCAGCGGCCTCCGGCTCAGCCGTTCGTGCCGACGCTGGAGTTGGTCCACTCGCTCCCCGATCCACGCCATGGTCACCTCCTCGCGTACCCCGAGCGGGGGAGGAGCGAGTTGTGTGCCAACCGTGATTCTTTGCGCTCTGGTTGAAGAGAGTCCCCGAAACTACGAGGGAATCAGCCGGGCCCGGATCGGGGTGCGTGGGGGTGTCGGGCCTTCCCCGACGGGGGGAGATCGCGGGCGTCAAAGCTTTGGAGCGAGGTCGCCGAGGGATTGACGCTCGCGTCCGTCGCGCGCTCGAGCGACCCGCGCGCCATGCGGTGACGAACGCTCCAGCTCTCCAGCAGCGCGCCGAGCTCGCGGGGGGCCCCCACGGCGTCGGCGAGACCCGCGCGCACCACCTGCCCCGCCATGCCCCAGACCGCGCTGCTCGCCGCGTCCTGTGCGAGCACGCGCGCGCCGTGACGCCGCAACGCGCGAGCGCCCGAGAGGCCGTCGCTTCCCATCCCGGTGAGCACGACCGCCACGACACCAGGTCGACCGCGCGCGGATCGAAACAAGACGTCCACCGCCGGGCGGCAACCGTGCTCGGGGGGAGTGTGTCGGGTGCGCAGGACCTGGCCTTCGAGCTCCACGTGGGCGCCACCGGGGGCGACGTGCACTCGGCCCGCGTGCAGTGGCGTCCGGTCTTCGACGACGACCACGTCCAACGGGCAGGCGCCGGCGAGTCGTCGGACGAGCGGGCGGGCGACGCTCGCAGGAGCGTGCTGGACGACGACGATGGCCGCATGAAACTCCGACGAGAGCGCGCCGACCAGCGACGCGAGCGCGGCGGGTCCTCCGAGCGAGCTGCCGACGAGGACCAACGAGAAGTCGTCCGGAGGTCGGCAGAGCGTGGGTGGCGGTCGTGTGCGCGGCGACATCACGCTCTCCGGAGCAGACGGGTGGTGTCGGCGGTCGGGACCTGCGTGTAGCCCGCCGCGACGACGCGGCCTTCGCGCACCCGGCTCGCGTGCTCGTCGAGCTCGTCGCGCCAGCGATCGACGCTGCGGTGGAGCTCCCGGTCACGCTCCACGAGCGCGGCGAGGCGCGCTCGAAGGCTCGCGCGAATCGGTTCCTCCAACGTCGAGGCGTCGAACGTCTGGAGGGTGTCGAGGAGGGCCTGGCGCTCCTCCATCATGCGCAGGACGTCGTCGGGCTCGGCGCGGGTCGGATCGACCCAGCAGGCGTCGAGCGCATCGAGCAGCTTCGTCCAGCGGGAGAGCTCGCCGTCCTTCACGTCGCGCCTCCCGCGACCTCGGCCCATGCGCCGCGCAGGGTCTCGAGCACGTTCGCCGCTTCGCGCGCCGCGCCGGCATCCCATTGCGAGTTCGCGGTCGCGATGCGCGTCAGACAGAAGTCGTAGAGCGCGTGCAGGCGCTCGCAGAGCTCGGGGGCCTTGTCGTGATCGAGGGTGGCTTGGAGCTCCACCACGATCGCGTGTGCCTTGGCGATCGCGACGCCTTTGCGTTTCGGATCGCGCGCTTCGATCGCAGCGTCGACCTCGCGAAGGTAGCGGAGCGCCGCGTCGTAGAGCTGGACGAGGACCTGCACGGGCGAGGCGGTCTCGGTGCGTGAGGTTCGGTAGCGCTGGAGTGCGAACGACATGAAGTCTCCTTCGGACGAACGAGGCGGGGGCTGAAGGCGCGATCGGATGCGCACACCGGAGGTCGGGCAGCGTGTGACGGGCGGCCGGCGGGCAGCGTGCGACGGCGGGCAGCGTGCGACGGCGGGCAGCGTGCGACGGGCGGCTCTTCGTCAGCCGAGGCCGGTCAGAATCGAACCGAGCTGCGAGGCCTGCGACTGGAGGTTCGAGACGACGAGCTCCATGGCGGTGAACTTCTTGCGCATGTTCTCTTCGTATTTGTCGATGCGGCGCTCCATGCGCTCGATCTGAGAGTCGATGTCTCGCGAGCGGCTGCCGAGCCCGTCGATGCGGGTCTTGAGCTGGCCGTCGGGGCCCGTGTAGAGCTCCGCGAGGTCGGCGAGCGCCTGCGAGAATCCCGCGGACGCGTCGTTCGAACCGAAGAAGGAGACGAGCGAGTCCGGCGACGAGGCGAGGGTCTCCCGAACCTCGGCTTCGTCGAGCTCGAGGGTGCCGTCGTTCTGCAGACGGAGGCCGAAATCGGCCAGGCGCGAGCCGGAGAAGGCTTGGAGAACCGTGCCGGAGATCTTCGATTGAAGTCCGCGGAGGGTGGAGTCTCCCGCCAGAGAGTTGCCGATGCGGGCGGCGCCCGCGAACGTGAACTCGGACGAGATGCCGCGGACGAGCTCGTTGTAGGCCTTCGTGAAGGTCTCCAGCTTCTCGTCACGCCGGGGACGACGTCGGAGAAGCGGTTGGTCGCGCGGGTGATCTCGAGACCGTCGACCACGATCGACGCGTCGCGCGCCGCGACGAGCTGATTCTCGGGCCGGGTCAGGCCGAGGGTCGTGCCCGATTCGGTGAAGTCCACGGCGTTCGCGGCGCCGGTCGAGCGGCCCGCGACGAGCAGCCGGAACGACGTCCCGTCGTTGAGGACCGATGCGGTCACGTCGGCGCCGGACTCGTTGATCTTGCGGGCGACGTCGTCGAGGGTGTCGGTCGCTTCGATCGTGACGTCGGTCGCGACGCCGCCGACCGAGACGCCGAGCGTGCCGCTGCCGACGAGACCGGCGACGTCACGTGCGGCGACGCCGTCGGAGTAGGTCCGCTCCGCGCGGGCCAAGGCGCGGACCTCGACGGAGAACGAGCCGAGCGTGGCGTCTCCCGTCGCGGAGACCCGGACCTTCGACTCGTCGGTGGAGGTCGCCTTCGCGCCGAGGAGCTCCCGCGCACCGACCAGATCCTTCGCGGCGTTCGCCAGCGCGTCGGTGCGCTTCGAGATCTCGCCGAGGCGGCGCGACACCGAGCCGAGGTCCGACTTCTTCGCCTCGAGGCGATCGATGGGAGCGCGCTCGAGCCTCACCAACGACGAGATGAGGGTCGCGGTGTCGATGCCGGAGGCGAGACCGGAGAACGAAGCGACGGGCATGTTGACCTCGAGCGACGAAGGGGAGAGTCACGACGGGGCGCGCGATCCGGCGGGGGGATGAACCGAACCGCGCGCCCCGCGGAAGATCAGCCGAGCAGGTTGAGCGCCATCTGCGGCGTCTGGTTTGCCTGCGCGAGCACGGAGACGCCGGCCTGCATGAGGATCGACGCGCGCGTCATCGCGGCGGACTCCTCGGCGACGTCGGTGTCGCGGATGCGGCTGTTGGCGGCCCGCGGCGCCGATGCCGGCGCGGCCGGCCGAGACGTCCTGGATGGCGGCGTCGATGATGTCGAGAGAAGCCTGCGCGTTGGCGCGGGAGTCGACGCCCGCGGTGCCGATGGCCGCGCCGCCGCCGCCCGTGCCGAGCGCCGCGCTGCGCATGTCGGCGATGGCGACCGTGATGCGGTCGTTCGCGGTGTCACGGATGCCGACCTGGAAGTCGAGGCCGGTCGCGCTGCCGTCGAGGAGCTGCGTGCCGTTGAACTCGGTCACGTTCGCGATGCGATCGATCTCCTCCATGAGCGCGCTGAACTCCTGCTGGACGAACGCGCGCTCCGAGTCGCCGACGGTGTCGGTGGAGGATTGCATCGCGAGCTCGCGCATGCGGGTCAGGATGCCGCTGACCTCGTTCATCGAGCCTTCCGCCGTCTGCAGCAGGCTGATGCCGTCGTTGGCGTTTCGCTCCGCCTGGCCGAGCGAGCGGATCTGCGCCTTGAGGTTCTCGCTGATGGCGAGACCGGCCGCGTCGTCGCCCGCGCGGTTGATGCGAAGACCGCTCGAGAGTCGACCCATCGAGCGCGCCTGATCGAGCTGCGTGCGCTTGAGGTTGTTCTGTGCGTTCAAAGACGGAACGTTGGTGAGAATGCTGAAGGTACCCATGAAACATCTCCTCCGTGAGAATCCGACGTCTTCGTCGGTGAGCCTTCCTTGGCTACGCCGAGATGTCTCGGACGGTTCGTGGGATGCCTTTAGAGGTCAGGTGGCGATCGAGTGTCGTGGGTCAGAAAAAGCGAAGAGCCGTCCCTCGGGAGAGGGACGGCTCGACGAGCGGAGTCGCAGGGTTGGCTTCCTGAGGTCGCCAGCCCTCCCAAGTGGGGGCACGACGGCGCTCGAAGGGGCGAGCTCGTGACCGCGCGAGGGGTTGCCGTGACGGGCCCAGGCGAGAGCACGGGAGGAGGAGACGCCCCGGGGGACGGCTCTCCGCCGCGACGCGAGCTCGCGATCAGAGCAGCGAGAGAGCCATCTGAGGAGCGGCGTTCGCCTGTGCGAGCACGGACACACCCGCCTGCTGGAGGATGTTGTTCCGCGTCAGCTCGGCCGTGGTCTGCGCGATGTCCGCGTCGCGGATGCGCGGCGCCCATCGTGGCGCGACCCGACGAGACGTCGGAGATCGCGGCGTCGACGATGTCGATCGCGGCCTGCGCGTTGCCCGCGGTGTCCAGCGACGCGGTGCCGAGCGCCGCGCCACCGCCGCCGGTGCCGAGCGCCGTGCTGCGCATGTCGGCGATGTCGACCGAGATGCGGTCGTTCGCGTCGTTGCGCATGCCGACCTGGAACTCGACGCCGGTGGCCGAGCCGTCGAGGAGCGAGGTGCCGTTGAACTCCGCGGTGTTCGCGATGCGGTCGACCTCTTCCACCAGAGCGGTGAACTCCTGCTGGATGAAGACGCGCTCGTCGTCGCTGATCGTGCCCGTGGAGGACTGCATCGCGAGCTCGCGCATGCGGCCCAGCATGTCGCCG
>JALOQC010000301.1 GCA_025453555.1 Myxococcota bacterium
CCGAACGCCTTCTCCGCGAGACGCGCGAGCCGCACCCGCGCGGCCACCCGCTCCGCGTCGTTCGACGCCAGATCGAGGCGACGGTCGAGGAGCCCACGCAGGTCTTCCCAGCGTTGCTTCTGCTCGTAGAGGCCTTCGAGCGCGGTGATGGTCTCGAGATCCTCGGGAGCGTCGAAGAGCACCGCCTCGAACGCCTCGATCGCACGCGTCGTGTCGCCGACGGGGCCCGCGAGCGTCTCCGCGAGCTGACGCCGGAACGCCAGGCGACGATCGGGATCCATCTCGACGTCGATGCGCCGCTCGAGGAGCGAGACCACGGCGTCCCAACGCGCTTCGCCCTGACGAAGTCGAAGCAGCGCGTCGAGCGCGTCCGCGTCGGTCGCGTCGACCTCGAGGAGCGCCTCGTAGATCTCGCCCGCCATGCGCGGCTCGCCGAGCGCGCTCTCGGAGAGGCGCGCCGCCTCGCGCAGACGCTCCTTCTTCGCGTGCTCGTCGTTCTCGACGTCGGCCCAGATCCGGAGCGCCGCGACGAGCTCCGCCTCGCGACCGCCGCCGCGCAGGATCTCGACCAGGCCCTCGTGCGCCTCCGCGAGCTCCCCGTCGGCGTCGAGCGCCGCGCGGAAACGAGCTTCTGCGGCCGGGAGATCCGCGAGCCGATCGCGGTACCAGCCCGCCGCGCGGAGGTTCAGATCGCGGGCGAGCTCGTCGTCGAGCTTGCCTTCGTCGGCCAGCCCTTCGACCAGCCCCCGCAGCGAATCCCACGCGCCCGAGGCGGTCGCGAGCCGCTCGACGTCGCCCAGCAGCACCATGTCGCGGGGATCGATCACGAAGGCCTTGCGGAGCGAGCCGAGCGCCTTGTCGGGCTGACCGAGCTCGTCCTCCCAGAGGCGCGCGGCTTCTTGGAGCATCTGCACGCGCTCGCCGTCGCTGCCCGCGAGCGCGATGCGGATGTCGTAGAGCGCCGCGATGCGATCGAGCGCGCCGGTCTGGCGGTACGCGTTCTCCAGGGTGTCGACGATCTCGAGCGCGAGCTCCTCGTGCTCGCCGAGGCGTTGGAGCCCGTCGAGCGCGCGGACTTCCTGCGGATCCCGCTCGACGACCTCTTGGTAGGCCGCGAAGGCGCCGCGCAGATCCTCGAAGCGCTTCTCGCGCAGCTCGCCGAGCCGCACGAGCAGGTCCGCGCGCTCGGTCGGATCGTTCGCGAGGTTCACGCGTCGCTCGAGCACGTTGCCGAGCTCGGGCCACGCCTGTCCTTCGGTGTGCAGGCGATCGAGGACCGCGAGGAGCTCCTCGTCGTCGCCGACCTGCTCCACCGCGCGCTGGTACGCGTCGACGGCGCGAACGCGATCCGAGAGCCGCTCCTCCGCGATGCGCGCGAGGCGCACGAAGAGACCACGCGCCACGTTCGGATCGAACGCCGCGCCCGCGCGAGCCGAGAGCTCGTCCGCGAGCCGCGGGTACGCGTCGTTGATCGCGGCCAGGCGCTCGAGCTCCTCCGCGAGCTCCTCGTCCGAGGGATCCTCGGCGAAGGCGCGCGCGAGGGCATCGAACGCACCGCGCGGATCGCGCAGGCCGTTCTCGCGGATCTCCGCGAGGCCGCGCAGCTCTCGCTTCTTGTCGAAGGGATCGCTCGCGATGTCCGCCTTCGCGAGGCGGAGATCCGCGAGCAGGTCCCAGCGCTCCTGCACGAGCAGCAGCGGCTCGAGAACCTCGGCCGCTTGGAGACGGTAGTCCTCCAGGCGGCTGATGCGCACGAGCGCCTGCAGCGAAGGCTCGTGGCGACCGTCGAGCTGGAGCGCCTGCTCGAAGAGCACCAACGCCTCGGGCACGTCGTCGAGCTCGCGCTCGGTGATCTCGCCCGCGCGGTGCACGAGCTGAACGCGCTCGGCCACCTGCGTCGCGAGCCCCGCGCGGAGCTTGAGGCTCTCGAGCAGCTCGGGCCACATCGCCTGCCGCTCGAAGAGCCGCCCGAGACTGACGATCGACTCGGCGTGCTCCGGCTGGATCTCGAGCACGCGACGGTAGGCGTCGATCGCGGCGTCGATGCGCGAGAGCTGCGTCTCGAGGAGCTGCGCGTGTCGCAGCCCGACCTCGACGCGGAGCTCTTCGTCCTCTTCGACCTCGAACCGACGTTCGAGGACGCGCGCGAGCTCCGTGTGGTTGGAGGCCGCGAGGTAGAGCCGATCGAGGCTTTCGAGCGCGATCGGATCGCGATCGTCCTCCTGCGCGGCGCGCTCGTAGAGCGCGATCGCCGCCGCGGCATCGCCGAGCAGCTCCTCTTGCACGGAGGCCGCACGGCGCAGCAGCTCCGCGCGCTCTTGCGGATCGAAGACGCGCTCGACCTTGCGCGCGATCACGTCCACGAGGCCGTGCCAGTCCGCGACCATCGTGTGGAGCGCCTCGAGCGCGTCGAGCGCCGAGAGGTCCTCGGTGTCGTGCTTGACGAGCCGCTCGTAGGTCTCGATCGCGGCGCGCGGATCACCGCGCTTCTCGTCGTGCACGCGGGCGACCGCCCCGAGGAGCTGCCCGACGCGCATCGAGTCGCTGGTGGACGCCATCGCCTGCTCGTAGGCCGCGACGTGCTCGTCCCAGGCCCCGAGGATGCCGGCGAGCCGATCGACCTCACCCTTCGCCTCGTCGTCGAGGGGCTCGACCACGAAGGCACGCGCCCACGCGTCGAAGGCCCGCGCGACGTCGTTGCCGCGCGACTCGTGCAGGCGACCGACCTCACCGAGCAGCCGCGCCTTGTCCGACGCATCGTCGGCCAGCGACGCCTGCGCCTCGAGGACCGCGACCAACTTCTTCCATTGATCGGAGGCACGGTAGAGGGGTTCGAGGATCTGAGTGACCCGAAGCTGGTGCTCGGGATCGAGCACGTGCTTCTCCAGCGTGGCGATGGATCCGACGTGATCGGGCCGCGAAGAGACGTTCTCTTCGAGGAGATCGATCGCCCCCGTCACGTCCGAGAGGCGTGAGGAGAGGAGCTCGGAGAGACGGAGCTTCAGATCCGCTTCTTCCGGTGTTCCCGAGACGCCATCGATGCGGAAGCGAAGGTGATCGGCCAGCTCGGGCCAGCGCTCGGTGGACGTGAGGAGACGATCGAGCGACTCGGCGGCGCCGAGGTCGTTCGGGTCGACCTCGAGGGCCTGACGGTAGATCGCGATCGCCGCGTCCACGTCGCCCGCCTCGCGCTCCTGGAGCTCGGCGGCGCGGTGCAGGAGGAGCACGCGCTCCTCGTCGCTGTCCGCGACGTCGACGCGCTTGGTGTAGAGCGCGAGCAACGCGTCCGGCTGCTCGAGCCGGCGGTGCAGCCCTTCGAGCGCCTCGAACGCCTCGCGATCGGCGGGCTCGCGCTCGAGCACACGCGACCAGAGGTCGATCGCGCGGGTCGCCGTGTCGCCCGTCGAGAAGGTTCGTGCCGCCGCGCGCGCGAGCTCCGTGGTCTCTTCGTCGACCACCCCTTCGGCCTCGACCGCGGTCGCGTAGAACTCCGCCACCGTGCGCTGCCCGTCCACCGCACGCGCGAGCCGCGCGAGGGTGTCCCACGACTCACGATCGCGCGGGTCCTCGGCGAAGAGCCGGCCGTAGACCTTCAGCGCGCCGTCGAGATCCTCGCGCTGGATCTCCAGGATCTCGCCGATCTTCGAGAGGATGCTCTTGCGCTCGTGCACGTCGTCGGTGACGCCGAGCCGCGCTTCGAGGGTCGAGAGCACCTTCCCCCAGTCCATGCGCGCGTGGAACACCGGCTCGAGGAGCTCGGCCGCCTCGCGACGCGTCTCCTCCGGCTCGAGGAGCCGCTCGAGGAGCGCGACGCTCGGAGCGTGCGAGGGATCGTCCGCGATGGCGTCGCGCATCTGATCGAGCGCCGCGCGCGGATCGCCGAGGCGCTCGAGCTGCACCGTCGCCGCCGCGTGGCGCACCTCGACCGGCTTGCCGACGCCTGCCTCGAGCTTGCGCGCGAGCACGTCGACGACCTCGTTCCACTTCTCGCTGCGCGCGTGGATGCGCTCGAGCGCCGCGTACGCGTTCGCGTGATCCGGACGCTCGATGAGGATCTGTTCGAGCGCGTCGACCGCGCCGGCGGCGTCGCCGAGCTGCTCTTCGCAGAGCGCGGCCTGCCGCTCGAGGAGCGCGACGCGCTCGCTCGGATCGCTCGCGAGCTCGGCCTTTCGCTGCAGCGTCCCGAGCAGCGCGCGGTGATCTCCAGCCGAGATCTGGAGCGCCTCGAGCGCGTCGAGCGCGCCGCGATCGTCCGGCTTGAGCTCGAGGATGCGACGCAGGAGGCGACGCGCGCGCGGCACGTCGTCCAGCCGATCGCGCGCGATCGAGGCCGCCTTCGCGTAGGCCGCGATCTGCTGATCCCCGTCGAGGATCTCCGGCGCGACCGACTCGAGGAGGTCGGCGTGCTCGGCGTGCTTGCCCGCGCCCACCGCGTAACGCTCGAGATCCTCGAGCATCGACGACAGATCCGTCTCCGTGACCCCGACGCGCACGACGCGCGACTGCAGCTCGAAGGCCTGCGCGAGGTTCTCGCCCCCGTGCTCCGCCACCTCGGCCGCCCGCCGGAGCGCGCGCAGCTTCTCGAGCGGGTCGTCGGTCTCGGCCGCGACCTCGAGCACCGCGATCAGATCGCCCCAGCGCTGCGCCGCTTCGAGCTGCGGTACGAGGACACGCGCGGCCTCCACGCGATGGGGCGCGTCCGGATCGGTCACGATCTCTTCGAGCGCGTTCATCACGCCCTCGTGGCCCGGCTCGCTCGCGAGCACCTCCGCGTAGAGATCGACCGCGCGCTCGACGTCGCGAGTCTTCGTGCGGAGGATCTCCGCCATGCGGAAGCGGAGCTCCGCGCGGCGCGGCTCGTCCTCCGCGCGCTCGAGCTTCATCTCGAGGATCTCGAGCAGGTCGTCCCAGCGCGCGGTCTTCTCGTAGAGTCGCGCGAGCGCGCCGAGCGTGCCCTCGTCCGGGCCGAAGCGCGAGAGCGCGTCGTTGTAGGCGACGATCGCGTTCTCCGCGTCGTCGAGGCGGGTCTCGTAGACCTCCGCGATGCGCGTCGCGATGAGGCGCTGCTCGGCCTCTTCGAGCGTGACCTGATCGCGGCTCTGAAGCGTCCCGATCAGTCGCTGCCAATCCTCGCCGTGCTCGTACAGCCGCTCGAGCGAGCGGAGCGCGTCGACGTCCGCGGGGTCGTCCTCGAGGCGACGACGATGGGTCGCGATCGCGCCCGCCGCGTCGCCGAGGGTGTCCTCTTGGAGCGTCGCGAGACGGGAGAGGAGCTCACGCCGCTTCTCGCCGTCGAGCTCGAGCCGAATCTGCAAGCGGAAGTCGTCCGCCAACTCGGCGTGCGCTTCGCGCGCGAGGTGGAGCCGCTCGAGCGCGCGCGCCGCCGGCAGCACGGTGTCGGGGTTGTCTCCGTCGACCTGCACGAGGCGGCGGTACGCGCTCTCCGCGCGCGCGGAGTCGCCGACGCGATCGTCCCACACCTGCGCGAGCTCGAAGAGGAGCTCGGCCTGGAGCTGCGTCGAGCCCTCCGCGCGCGACACCGCGCGCTCCAGCACCTCCGCGCGCTCCGCGTCCGCGCCTCGCATCGTCGCGATGCGCGCGAGCTCTTCGCGCACGTGGGTGTCCGACGGATCGGTGACCACCGCGTCCGCGAGCGCCGCGAACGCGCCGTCCGCGCTGCGGAGCTTCTCTTCTTCGAGCGCGGCCACGCGCATCAAGAGGCCCATGCGCGGGCCCGCTTCGGTCACGTCCTCGAGCTGCACGCGCAGAATGCGCACGAGATCGGACCAGGCGCCCTGCCCGTCGTAGAGCGGCTCGAGCAACGCCGCGATGCGCTGGCGCTGACCGCGATCGCCAATCAAGCGCTCGAGCGCCCGCTGCGCGCCTGCGTGCGTGGGCTCGCGCTCGAGCACCTGCTCGAAATGCTCGACCGCTTGCGCCGGCTCCTGAAGCTCGCGCTCGTGGATCTCGCCGATCTCGAGCAGACGCGCGACCTCGTCGCCGGGCTCGAGGCCACGATCGATCTCCTGCCGCAGCAGCGCCACGAGATCGCGGTAGCGACCTGCACGGCGATAGAGCCGATCGAGCGCGCGACGCGACGCGACGTGATCGGGATCGAGGTCGACGACCTCTTGGTACGCGCGGATCGCGAGCGGGACGTCCTCGAGGATCTCCTCGAAGAGGAAGCACACCTGCAAGAGCAGCTCGCGCCTGGCCTCTGCGTCCACCGTCTCCGCGATGCGGTTGCGGTAGAGCGCCTGGAGATCGTCCCAACGCTCCTGCTCGGTGAAGAGCTCCTTGAGCGCGAGGAACGCGCGCTCGTCCTGAGGGTCGTGCGAGAGGGCGCGCTTGTGGAAGGGCTCGGCCTTCGCGGGCGCGCCGAGCACCCCGTCGTAGAGCTCCGCGATGCGCTGCGCGAGCGACGCCGCGACGTCCGCGTCGAGCTCGCTCGCTTCGAGCGCGGTCGAGTACGCGCTCGCGAGGGCCTCGTGCTTGCCGGCCGCGTCGGCAGCGGCGCCGAGACGATCCCAGAGGTCCGCGTCGCTCGGTCGGTCGAGGAACGCGCTCTCGAGCGCGGAGTACGCGCCATCCGCGTCGCCGAGCGCGGTGCCGGCGAGCTCGGCGATGCGAAGCTGGAGCTCCCGCCGCTCGTCGTCGCCGGACACGTGCGCGAGGCGCGCGACGAGCACCGCGTGCAGCGCTTCGTAGCGGCCGGTGGCTTCGTAGACGCGTTCGAGGTGTCGACCGATTGCGACCTTGTTGACTGGGTCGGCGGGGTCAGCCGCCGACTTGCCGGCCGCGTCGGCGTCCTCGGCGAGCGCCTCGAGCCCGACGCGCGCGCCCTCGCTCGAAGGATCGAGCTCCACGAGCTCCGCGTACTCGGCGAGCGCGTGTGTGGTGTCGGCGAGCTTCTCGCGATGGACGTCGGCGAGACGCAGCGTGAGCTCCGCGCGCGCGGCCACGTCGAGAGCCCGACGGCGATCGAGCACGGACGCGAGATCGCTCCATGCCTCGCCCGCCACGTAGAGTCGATCGAGCGCCTCGAGCGCACGGAGGTTCTCCGCGTCGAGCTCGAGCACCGCGTGGTGCATCGCGATCGCCTCCGCGACCTCACCGCGCTGTTCGTGGAACGACGCGAGCGCGTGGGACGCGTCGATGCGCGCGTCGACGTCGCTCGCGTGCTCGAGCGCGTGCTTCTTCAAGCGGAGCACGTCGGCGGCGCGTCCGAGCGTTCCGTAGATGCGCTCGAGCGTCGCGCGCACCGTGGTGTCCGTCGGGTGCTCGTGCAGGACGGCTTCGAGCTGCCCTGCCGCGGCCTCCGGGCGCTCGAGCTTCTCCGCCGCGAGCACCGCGAGCCGACGACGCAAGGTGGTCGCCTCCGCCGCGCCGACGTCGTCCGCCGCGAGGCGACTCTCGTAGCATTTCGAGAGCTCGGACCACGCGCCCGTCGCGGCTGCGGTGGACTCGAGGCGCTCACCGACTTTGGGTTCTGTTGGCGCGAGCATGTACGCGCCACGCGCCCAGGTGAACGCCGCGACGTCGTCGCCGAGCTGCTTCTCGGTCAGCGACGAGAGCTCCATCAACGCCGCCACACGCGTGGCCGGCTCCTCGTCGCTCATCGACGCGACGAGGATCTCCTTCATCCGCACCACCTGCGGCCACTTGCCCTGCTGCTCGTAGATCGGCACGAGCGCGGAGGCGGCCTCGCGGTTCTTCGGGTCGACCGAGAGCACACGCTCGTAGCTGCGGAACGCGCGCTCGGGGTTGCCGAGCTTCTCGACGTAGACGAACGCCGCGCGGAAGCTCAGCGCCTTGGTGTCCTCGGGCCTCTCCGCGCGCTCGGCCGCGGTGCCGAGCACGTCCACCAGGCCCTCCCAATCGTTCGTCTCGGAGTAGAGCGACTCGAGGCCTTCCCAGTCGCGCGCCCGCAGGAACGAGTCGCGCAACGTGCGCAGCGCGCGGCCGTTCTTCGGATCCAGCTCGAGGATGCGCTTCCACGCCTCCGCGGCCTTCGCCGGCTGATCGAGGTGGTCGCCGTAGGTGGTACCGAGCTTCTGGAGCAGCTTGCCGCGCTCCTTCGGATCGCTCGTGTCCGCGACGCGACGTTCGAGCGCCCACGCGAGGCTCTCCCAATCCTTCTCGCGCTCCGCGAGCTTCTCGAGGGTGTCGAGCCCGCCTTCGACGTCGGGCTTCTGCTCGAGCACTTCCTTCCAGAGCGCGATCGCGTCCGCGTGCTGGTGCAGGCGATCGCCTGCGAGCCGTGCGAGCTCGAGCGTGCTCTCGAAGCGCACGTCCGGATCGCTCGCGAGCCGCGCTTCTTTTTCGAGCACCCCGAAGAGCTGCTTCCACGAGCGCTTCTTCGTGTAGATGGTCTTGAGCTCGCCGAGCGCCTCGCGGTTGTCCGGCTCGAGCTCCACGACCTGCTCGAGCGGCTTGGTCGC
>JALOQC010000302.1 GCA_025453555.1 Myxococcota bacterium
TTTTGCACCGCCAATGTCCACCTCCAAGCCGTCCTGGGTGCTCGACCGTTTCCAGATCCACCACGTCCTCCTGCAGGATCGCTGTGGGTACTACGCGTCGTCGACCGACCACGTGCTGGAGCGCCGCGTGACTCTGCGCGTGTTCGGACCGATCGCCGAGTCCAAGCGCGGTCGCGACGGAGCGCGCCGACTCGCACGCGAGCTGCGCACGCTGACTGGGCTCCGGCACCCCGCGGCGCCCAAGCTCTACGACGTGCTCGATGGGGAAACGACCGTGGCCGCCATCCTGGAGCCCATCGAGATCCCCCAGCTTCTCGACACGTTGACCACCCCGAGCCCGGCGCTCGCGATCCAGATCGCGCGCGAGCTGCTCGGTGTGCTCGCGGAAGCACACGCGCTCGGTGTGATCCATCGCGCGGTGACCGCCTCCGTCTTGGCCGGAAAGCGTGTCGACGAGTCCCGCGGCACCGTCAAGCTGCTCGGATGGGGTCGGCTCGCCGACCTCGGTGGCGTCGCGAGCACGACCGGGGACGGCGTACCTTCACTCGACGGCGAATGGGCGCCGGAGACCATCCTCGGTGATCACGTCGACGAACGTACCGACGTGTACGGGGTGGGCACCGTGGTCTATCGCCTGCTCACCGGGGCGCCCTTGATCGACGTCGCGGAGCCCCGCCCCGACGTCGTGATGCGCGAGCTCTTGCGCGTCGACCGTTCGGTGAACGTCGGCGGCGGCGCAGCCCTGAACGACTGGGTTCGTCGCGCGCTCGCGCTCGAGCCCTCGTCGCGGTTCGCCAGCACCCGCGAAGCGCTCGCGGCGCTACCCGACCTCGACGACGGCACGGCGAGGACACGCCCGGCGAGCGCGATGTTCCGAACCCGACCGACCCCGCGCATCGAGCACGGTCGGACGTTCGGGAAGGGCTACCGCGTGCTCGAGACCCTCGGACGCGGCGGCATGGGGACGGTCTTTCTCGCGGAGGATCTCGCGCTCGAGCGCCGCGTCGCGATCAAGCTCCTCCACGACGTGCGCCCAGAGGCTCGCGACGCGTTGCTCACGGAAGCGCGTAGCATGGCCCGCGTGCGCAGCTCTCACGTCGCGCGTGTGTACGGCGTCGGTGAGGAAGCAGGCGTTCCCTTTCTGGTGATGGAGCTCGTCGAGGGACGGTCCCTCGAAGAGGAGCTCACCGATGCACCGCAGGGACTGCCTCTCGACCGCGTCGCGACCCTCGTGGCAGGAGTGGCGCGCGGGCTCGGCGATCTGCACGCCCTCGGAATGGTGCACGGCGACGTGAAGCCGTCGAACGTGATGGTCGCGGGCGACCACGTGTACTTGCTCGACTTCGGGCTCGCACGCACGAAGGACGCGATGTCGTCGGGGGGACGCGTGGCCGGCACGCCCGCCTACATGTCTCCCGAGCGCATTCGTGGCCGAGTCGACGAAGCCCACGCCACCGCAGCGGACGTCTATGCCGCAGGCGTGCTCTTCCACGAGCTGCTCACGGGCTCGCTACCTTTCGAGGCCAACACCGTCGCGGAGGTCCTCGAGAAACACCAGACGTCGACGCCGCTGCGCGCTTCTTCGCGGCGCCCCGAGCTCGGAGGCGCCGTCGACGAAGCGCTCGCACGCGCGCTCGCCAAGAACCCTGCCGACCGGACGCGTGACGTCGAGACGCTCGCCGGCGAACTGGTGCGCGCGCTCGCGCAGGCACGCTCTCCACTCTCGTTCGTGTCAGCCCTCGTCGTAGGAGACGACGCCGCCTCCCGCGGTCAGTTGGCGCGGGTGCTCGCGGAGAAGCTCGACCTCCGCGCCGTCCACCAAGCGCCGAGCCGAGCCGCCGCCTCCGTGGCGCGGCGCGTCACGCCGGATGTCGTGCTCCTCTGCGCCGACGGAGACGCATCGCTCGACCGCACGTTGCGCGAGCTCCAAGAGGTGCCCGTGCGTGTGCTCGTCGTCGCATCGGACGAAAAGGCCGAGCTCACGTCGCATCGACAGACGGGCATCCGCGCGTTGCTCCGTCGGCCGGTGGACGTCGGTGAGCTGCGAGACGCCATCTTGGCCACACTGAACGCAGACCAAGAGCGAACCGCCTGAACGCGAGCTCCTCGGCGACGGGCCCTCGGTGACGGGCCCACCCGTGCGGATCAGCGCCCGATCAGTCCGCGCAGGTTGAAGTCGAGCACGCCGAGCGCGATGCGATCGACGTCCGCCGCGAGCTTGCCGTCCTCGTTCATCACGACTTGCTCCATGAGCTGCTTGATCGTGCCGAGCACGCAGAACGCCGCGACCTCCGTGTCGAGATCACGGAGCAAGCCCATGGCCTTCCCGTTGTCGAGCGCGTCCTTCAGATAGAAATGAAGGCTCTGGTAGAACTCGCGCATCTTCGCGTCGACCTCCGCGTCGAGCCCCACCGCTTCGCGCACGAGGATCGTGGTCAGCGCGTGGTTCTCCACCACGAGGTGCAGGATCCGCCGAATGCGGTCGACGAGCTGCACCTGCACCGGCGGCGCGGAGTCGCTGGTGTCGACGCCGACGATGCTCGAGCGAACCTCGACGAGCAGCTGCTCCAGCAGCTCGAGGAAGATCGCGCTCTTCGACTCGAAGTAGAGGTAGAAGGTCCCTCGCGCGATGCCCGCCGCCTCGATGATGTCGGCGACGTGAGTGTGGTGATACCCCTTCTCCGCGAAGACGGCGCGCGCGACGTCGAGGATCTCCCGTCGTCGCAGCTCCCGCTTCTTGTTCGCGCGCTCGGCGCGCCCGTCCGTCGGCATCATGGGGCCCCCTCAACGAGTCTTCTGTGCGGCTTGGCGGTCGAGATAGTCGTCGACGCGCGTCACGATCGCGTCCCGAACCTCGTCGATCTTCGCAGGAAGATCCGCGTCGCTCACTCCCGCGAAGTCGACGGGCTTCTCCAGCCATACCTCGATCTTCTGGAACGGCCGGATCGCGAGCGATCCCTTGCGCATCGCGTCGTACATCCCCGTCACGGCCGTCGGGATCACCTTGAGCCCGAGGTTCCGCGCCGCGACGAAGATGCCGCTCCGGAAGGGGCCCACGCGACCGCTCAGCGTGCGGGTTCCCTCGGGGAACGCGAGCACGGAGCGCCCGGCCTCGACCTCCTTGCGCATCCCGTCCTCGACCGCGAGCAGACGCTTGTCGCGGTCGGCCGGCACCGGGATCGTGCCGCGGCTCTTCATGAACCAGCCGTAGACCGGATACTTGAAGTGCGACTCCAGCTCGATGCCCTGCTTGAAGTGTTTCGTCGCGGGGTACATCGACACGAAGTCGAAGTGATTGATGTGATTCTGCGCGAAGACGTATTGTTCGTCCTCACGAATCTCCGGGTGAACGTGCGCTTCCCACTTGGACCACGTGGCCGTCGCCACCAGGGTTCGGCAGAAGAATCGACTGAACGGGTCGATGGCCTGCGAGCCCACCGTGTAGTGCGCGAGGGTCATGAGCGTCGTGCTCGGGACGAGCCACGCGCTGCCGGTCGCCCAGCACGCGGCCGCGAGCAGCTTCTCCTTCACGCCCAGCTTCTCGTCGCGCCAATCGCCCGGCTGACCCTTGGCCTTCGCGGGGTTCTCTTCGTCGGGGATCTGGACCCCCGTCGGCACGTGTCGCGTCTCGGTCATGCCATCACCTCCAGGCCACTTCCAACGCCCCGGGCAACACCTCGAGCGAACGCAGCGTCAGCGGCACGATCTCTCCGTCGATCATGCAGGGCTGCTCGCGCGGCTCGAGGAACTCCACGCGGCGGGCGCGGCGCGTCTCGACGAGCCGATGCTCGACGTGCGCGCCACGAAAGATCTTGGGGAAAGTCGCGACCAGATCCGCGCGCCCGATGGCGCCGCAGCGGATCACGTCGACGAAGCCGTCGCCCGGGTCGGCGTCCGGGGCCATGCGCATCGCGCCGCCCGTGTACTGACTGTTCGAGAAAGACAGGAACGCCGCCGGACGCGCGTCCGGGTGCGGGTCGTCGTCGATGCGGATCACGTCGACCGGGTGCTCGAGGTTCACGACCGTGGTGAGCACCGCCGCGACGTAGCCCGCCGCGCCGAAGCGCTTGAAGCGCCGGTTCGTCAGATCACCCGCGGTCGCGGTGAAGCCGAGCCCGAGCAGGTTCAGGTAGTGGATCGCGCCCGTCGCGTGCTCGGCGCGGATCACGTCGACCCGGCGCGTCTTCCCACGCGCGATGAGCTCCATCGCGCCCTCGGCGTCGCGCACCCCAGAGTCGCGCAGGAACGAGTTGCCCGTGCCGAGCGGCAAGCTCGCGAGGGTGGGCACGGCGTCGTTCTCGCCTGCACGGCTCGCGTCGCTCGCGAGCGGGAAGAGCCCGTTGACGATCTCGTAGCTCGTGCCGTCGCCGCCCACTGCGAGGAACCGACGGCGGCCGCTCCTCCAAGCTTCACGTGCGAGCTCGACCGCGTGTCCCGCCGCTTCCGTGAAACGCGGCTCGTCGATCGCGACCCCGCGCGCGCGCAGCGACGCGAGCGCCTCGCCCGAGCGCTTGCGACAACGCCCGCCGCCCGCGGCGCCGTTCACGATGGCGACGAAGGGCTCGCGCGAAGCCTGCGCCGACGACTGGGCCTGCGCGCTCACACGACCTCCAAGGAGATCAGCGCCTCGGGCGACACGCGGCCGCGGATCTCCTCCGCGAGCGGCGCGCGCTTCACCTTCATCGACGCGGTCCGCGGCATCTCGGACTCCCACGGCAGCACCGCGACGATGCGCTTGTAGTCCGCGAGCTTGAGGTTTCGCCGGCGAATCTCGGGCAGCACGTCCTCGACGCGCTTGCCCTTCTTCGCGCGCACCACCGCGACGAGCCCTTCGTCGGTGAGCTTGGTGCCAGGCCACACGTAGCCGCTCGCGAACACCACGAGCTCCTCGCAGTCGACCCCTTCGAACGTGCTCTCCACGTCCTCCGGGTAGACGTTCTTTCCGCCCGCGGTGACGATCATGTTCTTGGTGCGCCCGACGAGGTGCAGGTGTCCGCTCGGATCGAGGAAGCCGAGGTCGCCGGTCTTGAGCCAGCCGTCCTTCAGCACCTCCGCGGTCTGCTCCGGATCGTCGAGGTAGCCCGCGAACACCGTGCGGGTCTTCACCCACACCTCACCGACACCGTGTCCGTCGGCGTTGCGGATCTCGAGCTCCACTCCGTCGAGCGGCTTGCCCACCGAATCCGAACGGAACGGCTTGAGGTCGTTCACGGTCAGCACCGTGCACGCCTCGGTGAGGCCGTAGCCGATCGCGAGCGGGAAACCGAGATCGTAGAAGCGCTGCGCGCGCTCGCGATCGACGAACGCACCGCCCACGAAGAGGTTCTTCAGGTCGGGCCCGAGCCGATCGTGAACCGGCTTGAGCAGCCGTTTGGAGAGCCAGCCTCGCGGCTTGTCGAGGGTGAGCGCGGCGTTGATCTGCCGCAGCCCCTCGACGACGTGCTCGGTGAGCTCGCCCTTCTCTTCGAGCCGCTCGTCGATCGCGCGCTCGAACGCTTCGAGGATCATGGGCACGACCGCCATGTGCGTGATGCCGTGCTCCTGCATCACGTGGCGGAGGAACTCCGGGCGCAAGGTGCGCTGGTGCACCACCGTGGCCCCGCACGCGAACGCGCCCACGAAGCCACACATGAAGTCGATCGCATGGTTCGTCGGCAGCACGCTGAAGAACCGATCGCCCACCTCGTACGGGTAGAGCGCGAGCAGCGTGCGGTACTGCTCGAGGTAGTTGTCGTGCGTGAGGATGCAGCCCTTGGGGTTGCCGCCGGTGCCCGAGCTGTAGACGAGCGTCGCCTGATCACGGCGCGCGCGCGGCACGAAGGTCGGGGAGCCGCCCGTCTCGACGTCCGTCTCGATCGCCTGCTCCCACTTCTCGAACGTGCCGCGTGCCGCCTGGGTGGGCTGAGGCAGCGTCACGTTCGACGGCACCTCCGACACCAGCACGAGGTCCATCGAGAGCTCGCCGCGCTGGAGCGCCGAGAGATCGCGGTACTCGGGGTACTCCGTCACGAGCACCTTCGGCCGGCAGTGACGCAGCAACGTCTCCTGCTCTTCGCCCGTGAGCTTGAAGTCGATCGGCACCAGCACCGCGCCGCGGAAGAGCGCCGCGTAGGCCGAGAGCAGCCAGCGCGACTGGTTGCTCATCACGATCGCCACGCGATCGCCCGCCCCCACGCCCGCGTCCTCCAGCCGCTTGGCGAGCCGCTCCGCGATGCGCTTGGCCTCGAGGTACGTGAGCCGCACCTTCTCCTTCTTGCGGTCGAGCTCGATCAGCGCCGTCTCGCTCTTGTACTGAACGAAGGCGTCGCGCAGGAGCTCCCCGAGGGAGTCGTATCGTTCGGGCGGGATCAAGGGTTCACCTGAAAAACTAGGCTCGTGGGTGAGAGGCCCCATCGGATTCACTCCGATGGAGGGACGGGCCGGCGACAGCCCCTCCAAAGGCTAGATGCGAGCCTCGATGACGACCGCGAGCTTCTCGAACGTGTTCACGCCCTGCAGCTCGTAGTCGGGGATCTCGATGTCGAATTCCTCTTCGAGATCCGTCATCAGCTCCATCGCCTGGAAGGAGTCGATGCCGAGCTTCTCGAAGAAGTCGTCGGCCGCCGCGAGCTCGCTCGTGTCGCGCTCGAAGCGCTTGCCGGCCAGCTCGATCAGCTTCTTCGTCAATTGATCGCGGGTCATGGTGTCTCGTGGTCGAAGCGGAATCTTTCGGGCTTCTGAGGAGCAAGCGGGTTTAGGGACCCGCGCGCAGCGTTTCGAACTGGAACCGTGCGAGGCGTAGTGGACGCAGTCCGCGAAGCTGCACGGTTCCTGGAGACTATCGGGCCGCGCGTGAGCGCGGAACCGATGAACGGAGTGAGCGGAGGCTCGTGGGAGGGAGGGGCTGGCGACAGCCCCTCCGTAAGAACTAGGGCAGATACGGCCGCACGCTCGTCGACTCGACGAATTTGCGCAGCGCCGCCTCCACGACCGGGCTCCCGATCATGTCGACGAAGAGATCTTTCTCGCGCGCCAGCTCCTCGCGCGGGAGCGGCTTGGTGAACGCCTTCGCGCGCGCCGTGGTTTGCGCGTCGAAGCGGCAGGCCTGCTCGGCCACCTTGCGTGCGACCTCGAGCGCGTTGCCGCGCGGCACCACCTGCGACACGAGGCCGACCTCGTACGCACGCGCGGCGCCGATCGAGCGCCCCGTGAAGAGCACGTCGCGCACCACCGCGTTGCCGAGGTCGCGCTTCAGACGCGGGATGCCGCCGAAGCCGGGCACCAGCCCGAGCCGCAGCTCGGGGAAGGCGAAGCGCGCGCTCTTGTCCGCCACCAGCACGTCACAGGTCAGCGCGAGCTCGAAGCCGCCGCCGAAGCAGAAGCCGTGGATCGCGCCCACCGTGGTGATCGGCGCCATGTCGATGGTGTCGAAGGCCGCGTGGATGCGGTCGACGAAGCCCCGCACCTCGTGCGCGACCGCGAGCTTGGTGCGCGTGCTGCGCCCCTCCGTCTCGTAACGCGACATCAGCGCCGTGTAGAGCTCGCGCAGATCCGCGCCCGCGCAGAAGCCCTTGGGCGAGCTCGACCAGAGCACCATCGCGCGTGCGCCCCCCGCGCCTGCGTGCAGGAAGGTCGCGAGCAGCTCGAGCTCCTCGAGCGCGGTGGTTCCGATCTCGTTGCACGGCAGCCGGTGGAGCTCGACCTCGAGGTGTTTGCCCGCCGCGTTGTCGACGAGGCGCCAGCGCAGCGCGCGGCCGTCGAAGCTGGCGCTCGGCACCGGCCGCGTCACGGCGGGCTTCGGCCCCGGCTTCGGGATCGCAATCCCCGTGCGCTTCTCGAGCTCCGACACCAGCCCCCGCAGCACCCGCTTGCCGAGGAGCCGCGCCTGCCACGCGCCGATCCGCGTCGCGCGCGGCACCACGTTCGGGGTCGCCTGCTCCGACGTCGACGCCGCGCTCGACGAGTTCGCACGCGCGACCGTCGCGTCGCTCGGCGCGCTCGGTGCGCTCGGCGTATTCGGCGTGGTCGTCACGGCCGCGCCTCCGGGCTCACCGCGCGTCGCGCGTGCGGTCGTCGCGCCTCGACTCGCGCCACCAACTCGCGCACCGCGGTCGGCAGCGAAGGAAGGTGCTCCCACGGATCGCCATGCTCGCCGAGCTCCGGCCGGAACGGGAACTCCGGATGCCGCGCCCGCACCGCGTCGACGAGGATCATCCCCATCTGGCCCATGCGCGCGAGGTTCGCGTGCACGCAGTCGTCGATGCTGTCGCGGATCGCCGGCCCGTCCGCCGCGAGCCGACGCAGCGTGCGCAGCAGCGCCTCCTCGAGGTCCGGCTGATCGCACTCGAGAGCGAGCTCCGGCGTGCCGCGATCCTTCATCAGGTTCCGGATGCGCTCGTCCATCGTGACGCCCGCGCTGATCACGCGGCCCGCCATCGTCATGACGATCGCGTGGTAG
>JALOQC010000303.1 GCA_025453555.1 Myxococcota bacterium
TTCTGCTTCAAGTACTCGCAGCGTCCCTTCACGCCCGCGCTCCAGCTCGGCGACGACGTGACCGAGGACCAGAAGGACGATCGCCTGCAGCGCCTCTTCGAGGTGCTCGCCGCGCAGCAGACCGCGCACCTCGCGTCGCTCGTCGGCACCACCACGCGCGTGCTCGTCGAAGGCCCGAACGGCGCGAGCGAGACGCGCTGGAGCGGCCGCAGCGAGCGCCACGAGCTCGTGCACCTCGAAGCGCCCGAAGGCGTCGATCCCACGGGCCGTCTGGTCGAGGTCGTGATCGAGCGCGCGTTCGATCATTCGCTCCTCGGCACGATGTCGGGCGCGGTGATCCCGAGCGCGCCCAAGCCGCGCCCGAAGCGCCGCAAGCTCCCGCTCCTCGAGGCGCTCTCGTGAGCGGTGCGCCCCCAGTCGGTCCTCGACTGGTCGGCGCGCAGCTCGCGCTCGCGTGGGCGCCCGCGGCCGCTTACATGGCGCTCATCTTCACGATTTCGTCGTTCCGCGTCGAGCTGCCCGAGCTGCCGTCGTTGCCGATGCGCGACAAGCTCATCCACCTCGTGGAGTACGGCGTGCTCGGGTTCTTCTGCGCGCACGCGACGCTTCGCACGTGGCCGCGAAAGCCGCGCCGCCGGATGCTCGCGCTCGGGGCCTTCCTCGCGTCGGCCTTCGGGCTCTCCGACGAGCTGCACCAAGCGTTCGTCCCCGGCCGCAGCGCAGAGCTGCTCGACTTCGTGGCCGACACCGTAGGCGCCTCCTGTGGCGCCTACGCCCGTGGCTTTCTCTCGCGCTTCGCACGAGGTAGCGCCGAGCTCGCGGCCGCCCCCGAACTTCGCCCGCAGCCATCGGGCGAACGAGACGAGACATGACTGCTCCCGTGATCCTCCCGTACCGCGGCGTCCTTCCGACGATCGACGCCTCGGCCTTCGTCGCCCCCAACACCAGCGTGATCGGCGACGTGCGCGTCGGCCCCGAGTCGAGCGTCTGGTTCGGCACCACGCTGCGCGGCGACGTGCAGCCGATCGTGATCGGCGCGCGCACCTCGATCCAAGACAACAGCGTCGTTCACGCCACCGACGGTTGGACCCCGACGATCGTCGGCGACGACTGCGTGGTCGGTCATCGCGTGATCCTCCACGGCTGCAAGCTCGGCCATCGTGTGCTCGTCGGCATGGGCGCGATCGTCATGGACGGCGTCGAGGTCGGCGACGACGTGCTCATCGGCGCGGGCGCGATCCTCACGCCGCGCACGAAGGTCCCGAGCGGGACGATGGTCCTCGGCGCGCCGGGCAAGGTGAGGCGCGAGCTCACCGAAGAGGAACGCGCGTCGATCCTCGCGGGCGCGAAGCATTACGTCGCCAAGACCCACGAGTACCGCGAGATCGTCGGCGGCTGAAGAGCGCAGGTCGCGACCGAGCGATCGTCGCGGTCGTGGTCGTGAACGTGAACGGCGACGTGGGCGATCGAACGGTCGTGAAGTCGGCGGCTGACCCCGCCGACTCGGGCGAGAAGTCGCTCATCGGCGAGCCCTCACCTCCCGACACGCCCGTCACGCACCGTTCACGTCCTCGACGCTCACGCGGGAGCATTTCCTTGCGGCGCGCGCTCGTGTGCTACTACACGCGCCGCGCCCGTCGCCCCCTTCGCTTCGCGAGCCCGATCCCCCACGATTCGGCTCGAAACACGGCACGCCGCGCGCGGCCTCGGAGACCCAGGATGAAGCACTCCGTCAAGCACGACCTCGATCCCGTCCTCGCGCGCCGCGCGACCGAGAAGGCCTTCGAGTCCTACGCCGAGCGCTTCGCCAACTACTCGCCCACCGCGACCTGGTCCTCCGATCGGCGCTGCGAGGTCGGCTTCAAGGTGAAGGGCTTCTCGCTCAAGGGCGCGATCGAGATCGAGCCGCACGAGATCCTGATGGACCTCGACGTGCCCTTCGTGCTCCGCGTGTTCAAGGGCCAGGCGCTCGACATCATCGAGCGCGAGGTTCGGAACTGGCTCGAGAAGGCTCGCCGCGGCGAGCTCGACTGACGGTCGGCCTCGCTGCCATCTCGGCGTCGCGACGACGAACGTCGAACGTCGAACGTCGCGCCCGCTCATCGCTCGCTGCCATCTCGGCGTCGCGACGACGAACGTCGCGTGTCGCGCGCGCTCAGGGATCGAAGACGCAGCACGCGGCCCAGCCGAGCCACACGAGCTGCGTCGCGGCGCCCTGCGCGAACACGAAGCGCACCACACCCGACTTGGTGCGCACGTTCGCGAAGAGCGCGAGCACGAGCGGCAGCACCGCGAACGCGACGTAGCCCACGCGCCGATCGAGCGCGCCGCTCGTCGCGAGCGCGAGGTAGATCGCGGACACCGTGAGGCCGAGGCACGCCCACGCCGCGCGCACCACGCCGAGCCGCACCGGCCACGTGCGCTTGTTCGCGCGTCGATCCGCGGTGTGATCCGGCAGCGCGGTCGAGACGTTCCCCGCGAAGCCGAGCAGCACGGTGGCCGCGAGCGTCGCCCACGGATAACCCTCGAGCGTGCCCGCTTGGACCGCGAAGCCGAGCAGCGGGAGCACCGCGCCGAGGCCGAGCCCTTGCAGCAGCTCACCACCCCCGCGGTAGCTCCGTCGCAGCGGCGGGAAGCTGTACGCGTGCAGCAGCGCGCCTGCGAGCGCCCACGCCGCGAGCGCCCACGGGGTCGCGAGCCACGCGAGCACGAGGCTGAGCAGCCCGAGCGCGGCGTATGCGCCGATCGCGGCGCGCGCGAGGGTGGCGCGTTCGATCTTCCCCTCGCCGATCACGCCGCTTCCGCCGGAGAAGAGCGTGCGCGCTTCGGGCCGATCGTGCTCGGCGTCCGCGACGTCGTTCGCGAAGACGATGAAGAGCTGATCGAGCACCCCGAAGAGCGCGAGCAGCCCGAGGAGGAGCGGATCGAAGCGGCCGGTGATCGCGAACGCGAACGCCTGACCGAGCAAGAGCGGCGCGGCGAGGTTCGCCTGCGCGAGCGGGCGCGCGGCTTGGATCCACGCGCGAACGCTCACGAGCGCGCTCCGCGATCCACGTGCGGTGCGCGCCCGGCCTGACGTTCGATCGCCGAGCGCACGACCACGCTCAGTACCAACCCTGCTCGCGATACCACGCGTGCGTGCGCTGGATGCCTTCTTCGTGGTGCACCTCGGGCACGAAGCCGAGCTGCTCGCGCGCCTTGTCGCCGCGACAGATCCACGCCTCCGCCGCGCCCATCGCCGCCTTCTGCCGGTTGAAGAGGCGCGGCTTCTTGTCGACCTTCGTCGCGAGCTCGCCGCCGATCGCTGCGAGCGTCACGAGCTGCTCGGGCAACGCCACCGTGAAGACCTTGTGCGGCATCGCGCGCACGATGTGCTCTTGCAGCTCGCCCCACGTGACCGGCAGGTCGTGGGTGAGGAAGTAGCCCTCGCCGACCGCGCGCTCGTGGTGGCTCGCACGCAGGATGCCGCGCACGCAGTCGTCGACGTAGAGGTGATTGCCCCAGCGCTCGCGGTTGCCGAAGAAGACGTTCATGCGGCGGTGCGCGGTGCGGAAGAGCTCGAGGTAGTCGACGTCGCCCGGGCCGTAGATGCCGGCTGGTCGCACGATCGTCCACGGCACGCTCTTCTCGGCCTCGACCGCGAGCTCCGCTTCGAGCTTGCTGCGCCCGTAGTGCTCGATCGGTCGACGCGGATCGTCCTCCGAGAGCGGGCGATCCTTCGTGGTCGGCCCGTAGCTCGAGAGCGAGCTGACGTGCACGAAGCGCTTCACGCCGGGGTGCCCTTCGCGCAGCGCACGCAGGAGGTTCTCGGTCGGCAGCACGTTGCCGCGACGGAAGTCGTCGTAGGTGACGCCCTTGGTCACGCCCGCGACGTGCAGCACGTAGTCGGGCTTCTCCTCGCGCATCACGCGCGTGAGGGTTCCGACGTCGGAGTACTCCGCGACCACCGAGCGGCCCTTCTTCGTCTCCGGCGAGCCGGGGCGTCGCACCGCGATCACGTCGCTGCCGCTCTGCAAGAGCGCGTCCCGCAGACGCGATCCGATGAACCCGCTCGCGCCCGTGATCAGCACCTTGCCCGGGAGTCGTTCCGTCGTCGCCATCGGCGCGTTCGTGGCACGCGCGGGGAGCGCGATCAACGCTCAGCCTGCTCGTGGCGTTCGCGCTCGGCTGCGGCGACAACCGCACCTTCCCGACGCGCGAGCCCTACCGTCGCGCGACCCGCGAAGCCGCGTTCGGTCGAGTCGCACGCGGCTCGCCTCGCGGATCGGGAACAACGCGCGGACCGCGAGGCGTATGATCGCCACATGACGGGGACTCGAATGGGAGCGGGGCGACTCGCGCGGCTCACACGACTCGCACGACTCGCACGACTCGCACGACTCGCACGACTCACACGACTCGCGGTGCTCGGTCTCGGCGCGTGTGCGAGCGCACCGCCGCCCGTTCCGAGCACGTCTCCCCAACCGGCGTCCGAGCCCGAAGCTCCTGCGCCCTGGTTGTCGTCGGACGTCACGCTCCTGGAGCCTTCGCGTTCGGAACCTTCGACGCGCGGCGCGCTGGTCCCCACGGGCCTGCGTGGTCGCGTCGTGGACGCGCATTGGTCGCCGGACGGCGTGTCGCTCGCGGTCGTCACCAACGAGAAGTTGGTGGGCCTGGTCGACCCGCGCACGGGAGACCTCCGCGCGGCACGGCGCGTGTTGGTCTTCCGCGAATCGAACGTCCGCATCGAGGACTTCGACGGCGACCGCTTGTTGCTCTCGTACGGCGCGTACGGCGAAGACGAAGGCGCGATCGTCTGGGATCTGGTCGCGGACGCCTGGCAGGTTCTGACGGAGCAAGGCGGCGCGGCGTGCGCGCTGACTCCGACCGGCGCGATCGTTCGTCACGAAGAGGAGGAAGCGTTCGTGCACGTCGACCACGTCGGCGAGCGAGTCACGCTCGGGACCGGCGAGCGGGTGCATACGATCGGCGCGCACGCGGTGATCGACGAAGGCGAAGGCCTGACCGTGATCGCGCTGCCGGCGGCTGGTGAGCATGCCGCGCGTCGCGTCGGGCACGTGTCGGGCTCCTTCGCCGCGCTTCGGTCACGCGGTGGTCTGGTCGCGACGCGTGAAGGTGATCTCGTGCGCGTGGCGCGCCTCGCGGACGCAGCGGTGGTTCTCGAGCGGCCGTTCGAGGGGCTGCGTGAGGTGTCGTGGGATCGTCAGGACCGCTTCGTGGTCGAGGTCGAGCGCGAAGGCTCGCTCGCCCGACATCGCTTCGACGGCGCGCGCGGCGAGCCGATCGACGTCGTCCCCGTCGCGCACCGAGAGCCGGACGATCTGGTCGTCGGCGACGTGGTGCTGACGGTCGACGGGGACGGGACGATCGAGCGTCGCGCGCTCGACGGATCGGTGGTCGCGCGTCTGCGCGAGCCTTTCGGAGACGACGTCGAGCTCGACTACGATCCGATCACCGGCGAAGAGCTCGGCCGCACGTTGCGAAGCCCGTCGCCCGACGCGACACGGGTGCTGCTCCACGAAGGATCCGACCTGCACGTGATCGACCCGTCGGATGGTCGCGTCTTCGCCACGGTGCCGCGCGACGACTCGGGCGCGACGAGCGTGTGGGGCGTGGTGGCGACTCCGCGTGGCGCCGTGGTTTGGGGGCGCTCGCACGTCTCGCATTGGGGCCCGCGAGGAGCGCACGTGTTCGAGTGTCGCGGTTCGGGCTTCTTCTTCGGCGACGACGACCACCCCGGCTGGAGCAACGGCACCGCGACGTGCATCGGTGAGCGCCGCGGCGAGTGGCCGATGTGGGACGAGGAGAACGGTCAGCCGGCCTGGGTGGCGGGGCCGCACGGCGACGGGCTGCTCGTGCTCTCCGCGGGGCAGCTCCTCCACGTCGACGCGCGGACGCTGCGTGCGACGCGTCGGTCGCGCGTGCCAGCCGACTTCGCGCTCGACTGTTACGAAGAGGGCTGTGAGGCGCGCTCGGTGCGGCTCGGGCGCGGCGCGTGGCTGCACGGCGGCTCCGGCGGCTTCGTGGACGCGACGGGACGTCTACGCGCCTTCGACTCCGAGCACGCCACGTTCGTCGGTGGCGAGCGGGCGTGGATCGTCGACGGAACACGCTCGCGCGTGCTCGACGCGAGCGGGCGCGTGCTGCGCGAAGGCGCTCCGGCCGCCTCGCTCGCGGCGCTCTCTCCCGACGGCGCGTGGATCGCGCGCGGGAACGACGACGGAGTCGTGATCGTCGAGCGGACGGACGACGGCGTCGAGGTGGCGCGCATCGAGGCGACGCTCACGGGGATTCGCGAGCTCCGTGAGCGCGCGCTGCTCGGCGTCGACGAGGAGGGGCTCTACGCGTGGCATCTGCCCACGGGCGCTGCGCGTGGGCGATTCGCTCCCGCGACTCCGGTCACGCTCGACGCATCGGGGGATCAGCTCGCGGTGTGCGCCGAGGGTCGCCTCGAGCTCCACTCGGTGGCGGACGGCCGTCGCGTCGCGACGCTCGGGGGATGCGAGCTCGCCGACTCGATCGCGTTCGTGGGCTCCGATCGTTTCGTCGCGGTCCGCTCGCGCACGCAGGTGACGTTCTTCCGTCTCGCGGACGGTCGACGGCTCGTGGTGCACGGCGCGGGAGAAGCTGCTTTCGCGGAGGACGGCGAGCGTGTCTTCGCGACGGCGGGGGCCGAGCGCGGCCTGCGGTGGCGCGCGCCGGGCCCCATCGCGACCGCGACGATGAGCACGATCGACGATCGCCTCGACGCGACGTTGGTCGCCCGCTTCTTCGCGCCCTGATCGGCAAAAAGCGCGAGGCCCCCGGTGCTCCGAGGGCCTCGCTCACCCACACACGTCCCCGCGCGCCCCCCGGCGCCCGGTTGATCTTTCGGTCGACCTCTCTGTCGACCTCTCTGTCGACCTCGCCGCGCTCACTCCGCCGCTTCCGCGCGCTCCTCCGGCAGCCGACCGAGCTTCCGCAACAACCGCTCGCCGGTCTCCGTGATCTCGCGCTCCAGCGCCGCACACCGAAGCTCCGCGCGCTCGAGGTGTCGCTCGAGGTGCGGTCGCCGCTCCGGGTGCGCCTTGCTCTGCGCGAGCAGGAGCTCCGCGAGCGCCACGTCGGTGAGGATCCGGATCAGCCGATCCGCGTGCAGCATCGCGAACGCGAAGTCGCGCTTCGGGTTCCAGTTCTTGAGGAACGCCTCCGGCCACTCCGTCATCGGCTTGCCCGACAGACCCTTGGCCTTGTCGCCCGCGGTCTTCGCCACGAGGTGCCGCTGCACCCCGTACGAGAGTACCTGCAGCTTCGCGACGCGGCGCTCCATCGGATCGCGCGCCGACACCGCGCGCCATTGCGCCTGCGCGTTCTTGCGGACGAACCTCGCTGGATCTTTGAGGATGCCGCCGAGCGTGTCCTTCATCGCCATCAGCGCCTGGATCTGCGAGGTTCCCTCGTAGATCGGCATCACCATCGCGTCGCGCATCAGCTTCTCCGCGCCGTACTCGGTGATGTAGCCGTTGCCGCCGTGGATCTGGATGCAACGCCGGCTGATCTCGACCGCCTTCTCCGCTCCGAAGTACTTCAGGAGCGGCGTGAGCCGGCGCGACTTCGCCTTGTGACGCGACAGCTCGCGCTTGGCTTCCGCGCGCTCGGCGTCGCTCATCTGCCCGTAGTGATCGAGCGCGAGCTGGAGCTTCTGCGCGATCTCTTCGTGCAGGCCCGCGGTCACGCAGAGCGCGCGCAGCGCGACGACGTCCGCCTCCATCTCGTCGAGCATCTCCGCGATCATCTCGTGGCGATCGATCGACTTGCCCATCGAGCGTCGCTCCGCCGCGTAGGCCACCGCCTTGCGCCACGCCGCTTCGCAGAGGCCCAGGCACTCGAAGCCCACGCCCACGCGCGCGTTGTTCATCAGCGTGAGCATGTACTGGAAGCCTTCGCCGCGTTTTCCGACGAGGAGCGCGGGCGCGCGGTCGAAGATCAACCCGCACGTCGCGGAGCCGGAGTGGCCCATCTTCTCTTCGACGCGAGAGAGCTTCACGTGGCGCGTACGCGTTCCGTCCGGCGCGTCGTCGTAGGTCTTCACGAGGAAGAACGAGAGCCCCTTCAATCCCGCCATCGGGTCGTCGGAGTCGCCGGGCTCTTCGGTGCGGGCGATGACGAAATGCCACTTTCCGTGCCCGGACGTGATGAAGATCTTCTCGCCCGTCACGAACCAGTTGCCGTCCGCGTCCTGCTCACCACGTGCCCGGAGCGCGCCCATGTCGCTGCCCGCGTCCGGCTCCGTGATGTCCATGCAGCCCCACGCATCGCCGCGCGCGATCTCCTGGATGGCCTCGAGGAAGCGCGTCTTCTTCACGCGCCCGGTCGTCGGATCGATCTCGGTCGTGCCCTCGCGGATCGAGAAGAGCAGGAGCGCCATCGCGATGCCGCCGTGGAAGCCG
>JALOQC010000304.1 GCA_025453555.1 Myxococcota bacterium
TGGTAGACGAGCTCGCCGAGCGTCAACGGATCGCCATCCGGAGGCGGCATGAACTCGGGTGTGTTGTTGCAGGCGAGCGCCCCGCAACAGACCCAGGCCAGCAGCGCCACGCGCGCGCTGCGCTCGGTTCGACCGACTCCCATCACACCCCCGCTCCGCGCACGAACGCACGCGGCGACACACACCCGACACCCGCACGCCGATCCGATCCGTGATCGCTCGACGTCGACGACCGCACCCAGGTCGTCCGTTCCGACAGCCTCGACAGCTTGCCGGAGCGTTCTCCCGCGAGCCACCGGCACACCAAGCCGGCGGAGCGTGAGTTGCGACACGTTCTATCGGGGCGCGTCCGTCCGTTCAAGAGGTGTCTGACGCGGTGCGTCGTTTTTCGCGGCGACTCCTGACGCAGCGTCGCGACGATCGGGCTCGCTCCACCGCGGCGCGCGACCTCGCGATCAACCTTCCGCGGTCGGCTCGCCTTCGGACGCTTCGAGTTGGCGCTCGAGGAACGCGCGCAGGCGGTACATCTGCTCGGAGCCGAGACCTTGGCCGACGTAGGCGGCGCCGAAGACGAGGCCCGCGAGGACGGCCGCGATCGGCGTGAGCCAGAGCGCCCAGGGCGTGACGCCCATGGTGAGCTGCGCGGCGCCGTAGATCAGGCAGGCGAGCGCGATCATCGAGGCCACGCCGTAGAGGATCACGTAGAGGGTCCAGACGTGGGGGTGGGGGCCGAAGCGCGCGTGCACCACGCAGCCCTCGCCGTCTTCTTCGACGTCCGCCACGAGCTGCGGCGACCACGCGCGCTGCTCGTTCGGCGCCACCGTGATCTCCACCCGGCCGTAGGGGAGCACCATGCCGCGCAGCGACTTGTCGGCGCGCAGGCCCATGCGGATGCGGTGCAGGAGCGCCGGTCGAGCCGAGGTCGTGCGGAGCTCGAAGCGCGGACGAGGACGCGGAAGCGCGGCGCCCGGTGCACGTGAAGCTTCGGAGCTCTCGCGCGAGCTCGCGGCGCCCACGCGTGCTTCCCCACGGGCGTCCGAAGGTTCGACCGTCGACGGCGTGTCCATCGGAGCACGATACGGGAGCACGTCTCTTCGATCGCGACCGACCGCGCGGCGGCGTGCCCGCGCTCACCGCGAGCTGCCGCAGCGTCACCCGGACTGGCGCGGAGTCGTCACTCGCCGGCTTCGGTCGCCGCCGGATCCACCGCACCCGGAGGAGCGACGGCCTCCATCTTCCCGACCGTTCGCGACACCAGCCGCGTGAGGTCCTCGACGATCAGGTAGGTCGAAGGCACGAGGAAAACGAGGATGAAGGTCGCGAACATCACGCCGAAGCCGAGCGAGACCGCCATCGGCACGAGGAAGCGCGCCTGAACGGAGGGCTCGAGGATCATCGGCGCGAGGCCCATGAAGGTCGTGAGCGACGTCAGCAGGATCGGTCGGAAGCGACGCGTACCCGCGGCGATCACGGCCTCCCACGGCGGCATTCCGTCCTCGCGGCGGAACCGGTTGATCGCGTCGATGAGCACGAGCGAGTCGTTCACCACGACGCCCGAGAGCGCGACGATGCCCATCATCGAGATCATCGAGAGATCGAAGCCCATGATCAGATGTCCGAGGAACGCGCCCGTCACACCGAAGGGGATCGCGCCGAACATCACGATGAGTGGCTGCGCGTAGCTCTTGAAGACGACCGCCAGCAAACCGAACATCACGAAGAGCGCGAGGAGCTGATTGTTGCGCAAGCTCTTCAGTGACTCCGCCTGCTCCTTCTGCTCGCCGCCCATCACGTAGGTGAGCCCCGGAACGTCCGCCATCAATCGCGGAATCTCCGTCTCGCGCAGGCTCGCGACGATCTCGTTCGCGTTGCCCACGCCCGCGACGACATCGGCGGTCACGCTCACGTTTCGTCGCCCGTCGGTACGCCGAATCGTCGTGTACGCGCGGCCCCGTCGGATCTCCGCCGCTTGGACGAGCGGCATCTCGCCGCCGTCCGGCGTCCGTACGATCATGCGCTCGATGTCCGCCTCCGACGCGCGCTCCGCGAGCGGACGGCGCACGTAGACGCGCAGCTCCTGACGACCGCGCTGCTGACGCACCGCCTCCGCGCCGTAGAAGGCGTCGCGCACCTGGCGTGCGAGCTCCGTCTCCGTCAGCCCGCGTGCGCGCCCTTCCGGACGCAGCGTGAGATCGAGCTGCTCCTTGCCGGGCGAGACACCGCTGTCGATGTCGCGCAGGCCCGGATAGGCGCGCATCTCCACCGCGAGCCGCTCTGCCGCTTCTTCGAGCACCTCCGGATCGGGGTGACTCAAACGGATGTCGACTGGTGAGCCCGCGCTCGCGCCGATGCTGTAATTGAAGGTCAGCGTCTCCGCGCCGGGGATCTCGCCGATGCGCTCGCGCCACTTCTCGGCGAAGTCCGCCGTCGTGACCTCGCGTTGGTCCATCGCGACGAGGTAGACCATCGCGCTCGCGAGGTGTGCGCCGGAGCTGCCGCTCGCTTCGACCGGACCGCCGCCGCCGCCCATCGAAGCACCGATCTGGCTGTAGAGCCCGCGCAGGATCGGGTCGCCGCCGTTCTCGGCGATCACCTCTTGAGCCGCTTCGACGATGCGGGCCTCGAGCTCCGTCGTGACCGAGGCGGGCGTCCCGACCGGCATGCGCAGGTTCGCGGTGATGGTGTCGCCTTCGACCTTCGGGAGGAACGTGAACTGCAGACGGCCGCTCGCGGGGAGCCCGCAGGTTCCGAGGCCGATCGCGACGGCCACCGCGAAGGTCAGGTAGCGCCAGCGCAGCACGGTCTCGAGCGCGGGCTGGTAGAGCTTGTGGACGAACCAGATCAGACCGCGCTCGGTCTTCAGCTTCGCGAGGAGCTGCAGCGGCAGGAGGATCGGCGAGAGGATCAGCCGCAGGTACCACGGCATCGGGTGCGCGAGGTGCGCGGGGAGCACGAAGAGGCTCTCGATGAGCGAGATGATGAGCACCGAGATGACGACGATCGGGATGTTGCGGAAGAACTTGCCCGAGACGCCCGGTACGAAGAGCAGCGGCGCGAACGCGACACAGGTCGTGAGGATCGAGAAGACGACCGGCACCGCGACCTCGCGGACACCGCCGATGGCCGCCGCGGCGAAGCCTTGGCCGCGCGTGCGTCGTTCGTGGATCGCCTCGCCCACCACGATCGCGTCGTCGACCACCATGCCGAGCACGACGATGAACGCGAAGAGCGAGATCATGTTGATGCTCACGTCCGCCGCCGGGAGGAAGAGCATCGCGCCCGCGAAGGAGACGGGGATGCCGAGCGTCACCCAGAACGCGAGGCGCGGCTCGAGGAAGAGCCCGAGCACGATCAGCACGAGCACGAGGCCGAGCTGCGCGTTGCGCGAGAGCAGATCGATGCGGTCGGCATAGACCTCGCTGCTGTCGGCCCAGATGACCGCCGACACGCCGGGAGGGAGGATCGCGGGGAGCTCGTACTCGACGTACTCGCGCGCGGCGGCGGAGACGTCGAGGGGGCCTTCCTCGCCGACGCGGTAGACGTCGACGCTCACCGCGCGCTGTCCGCCGAAGCGCGCGACGCGATCTTCTTCGCGGAAGCCGTCCTCGATCGTCGCGACGTCCCCGAGGCGCAGTCGGCTGCCGTCGGGGCGTGAGCGGATCGTGATCTCGCGGAACTCGCTGCCGACGTCGCGGCGTTCGGTGGTACGCAGCAGGACCTCGCCGCTGCGCGTCTTCACGAGGCCGGCGGGTACCTCGATCGAGGCTGCGCGCACCGCGTTGGCGACCTCTCCGATGGTCAGCGAGTGGCGGCGGAGCTGCTCTTGCGGGACCTCGACTGCGATCTCGAGCGGGCGCGTGCCCGTGATGTCGACGTAGGTGATGTCGTCCTTCGCGAGCAGATCGAAGCGCACCCGCTCCGCGAGCTCGTGCAGCACGCGCTCGGCGTCGGGCACGTCACCGTGCAGCACCACCGAGACCACCTGACGGCGGTTGGTCGCGAGCGCGATGACGGGTCGCTCGATGTCTTGCGGGAAGCTCGTGACGCGATCGACCGCGCTCTTCACGTCGTTGAGCGCTCGATCGCGGTTGGTGCCGAGCAGGAGCTCGACCGCGACGACCGCGACGCCTTCGGCGGCGGTGGAGCGCACCTCTTTGACGCCGTCGAGGCCGAGCACGGCTTGCTCGACCGCGAGGATCACGCCTTCTTCCACCTCGGCGGGCGACGCGCCGGGGTAGGGCACGTTGATGAGGACTTGATCGATCTCGACCTCGGGGAAGACCTCCTGCTTCACGCTCGTCAGTGCGATGACGATGCCGCCCACGAAGAGCACCGTCATGATCACGTTCGACGCGACGGTGTTGTGGGCGAACCACGCGAGCACGCCGCGGCGGTCGTCCGCTCCCGCGGCGTCTCCACTGGGGAGCTGCTCGCTCATCGGGTCGCCTCTTCGCGCATGGCGGTGGGAGCCTGCGCGGTGGCCGGCCGCTCGGGCCGATCGTCCGCGGTGCGCAGCGACATGCCGTCCACCGGCGTCGGCACTCGGCTCGTGACGATTCGCTCGCCCCCTTCGAGGCCGCTCGTTACGAGCACGCTCTCGTCGCGCGACCACGCGACCTCGACCGTACGCACCGAGAGCGTGTCCTCGCGCGTCATCACGAAGACACGGTTGCCCTCGCGCAGCGCGACGCGCGGCACCTCGACCGCCGACTCGAGCGGTGCGGCGCCGATCTCGACGTCCACGTAGCTGCCGAGCAGGATCGGCAACGAGCCGCGGTTCGCCTCGCTGAGCGCGAGCGGATCTTCGATCGCGACGAGCAGGCGGGCCATCGCACCGACCGAATCCAGGTCAGGGAGCAGGCGGAGCACGCGGCCCGTGCGCTCCACGCGGCGACCGCCGACCTGCTGCGAGACCCGAACGACCGGGCCTGGCGTGTCGCCGTCGGGGAGCTGGAGGTTCGCGAGGCTCGCGAGGGGCACCGAGACCCGCACCCAGAAGACGTCGGTGCCGACGAGGGTCGCCGTCTGGTTCGCGGGGCCGACGAGCTGACCGACATCGACGTTCTCGTTCAGCACCATCGCGTTGAAGGGCGCGGTGAGGCTCGCCTTCGAGAGCGCGAGGCGGGCGCGTTCTGCTGCGCTGCGTGCGGACCGAAGGGTCACCTCCGCGGTCTCGCGCTGGGGGCGACGCAGCGCGAGATCGTCGCTCGGCGCGGTGGAGTCCGCGGCGCCGTTCTCGGTGGTCGGCGCGCGCGTCGACTCGAAGAGGTTCCACTCGCGCTCCGCCACGCGCTGGCGGCCTTCTTCGAGCTGCACCTCGAGCTGCGCGCGTTGCACCTCCGCGCTCTGCGCGTCGACGGCGAGGCGGTAGTCGCGCGGATCGATGCGGAAGACGGGCTCACCCCGGCGGAATCGGCCGCCCGGCACGAGCTGGTCGCTCGTCCAGACCACACGCCCGTTGATCTCGGGCGCGAGCACCACTTGCTCCGCCGCGATCACGGTGCCGTTCGCGCGCACGCTCACCTCGTGGCGCGCGCGGGTCACGGGCTGCACGTCGACGAGCAACGCGCGGGTGTCGGCGGCCACGCGGGGTGCGTCCGGCTTGGACGCGATCAGCGCGCGAAGCCCGAGCACACCGAGCACGATCACGACGACGGGGAGGACGGCCTTGAGGACCTTCGTGGTGTTCATGGATCAACGCTCTTCGGCTTCGTCGACGGCTTCGGCCTCGCCCTCGCGCACGTCGCCCTCGCGCATCGGCGTCGGGGGCGGCGTCTCCAGCTCGGACGGCCAGGTGCCGCCGAGCGCGCGGTGGAGGGCGATGCGCTGCGCGACGAGCTGACGTCGCGCGGTGAGCAGATCGAGCTGCGCGGCTTGTTCGGCCTGCAGCGCGGTCAGCACCGGCAGGAAATCGGAGAGACCCGCGCGGTAGCGGTCGCGCGCGCTCTCCAGCGTGTCGTTCGCGATCTGCGCGCGCTCCTCGAGGAGCACCACGTTGCGACGCTGCTGGGCCTCGCGGACGATCGCGCCCTCGACCTCGACGAGCGCGGTGAGCACGGCTTGCGAGAGCTGCTCGACCTGAATCTGAAGCGCCGCTTCTTGTTGCACGACCTGCGCGCGACCGACGAACCCGTCGAAGAGCGGCACGTTCAAGGTGGCGCCTGCGTTGAACGTGAAGCCGTCGACACTGGTCGGGCGGTCGCTGGCCAGAGGGCTGCCGCCCTGGATCTCGTTGCGTTGCCACGAGTAGCCAGGAGTCACGTTGAGGCGAATCGAGGGGAGGCGCGCGGCGATCGCGGAGCCGATGCGCCAATCGGCCGCGCGCACCCGCGCTTGGGCCGCGCGCACGTCGGGGCGTCCCCACACGACCGAGGCCGGCACGCCGGGCGCGGGCGCGGGTCCGAGGTCGGGGAGCGTCGAGGTCTCCGGGAGACCTCCGAGCTCCGCTGGCGGAAGCCCGAGGAGCACCGAGAGCTGCTGGCGGAGCAGCTCGACCTCGCCGTCGAGGAGCTCGAGGCGCGAGCGCGAGAGAGCCACCTGCTGGCGCTGCTGGTGCACGTCGACCGCGCTCGAGAGCCCTTGCTCGAAGCGCAGGCGCACCAGCTCGAGGTAGGTCTCGTTGATGCGGTGCTGCTCGGCGAGGAGCGCGCGCCGCGCCTGGGCTTCGACGATGCCGTACCAGGCGTCGGCGACCTGCGCGCTCGTGGCGAGCGCGAGCGCTTCGGCGTCGAGGCGGGAAGCTTCGACTTCGACGTTGGCGGCTTCGGCCTGTCCACGCCAACGCGCGAAGAGATCGATCTCCCATTGAATCGGGAGCTGCGCTTGGGCCTGATACGAATTGTTCGTGCCGAAGAAGCCGACGCTTCGGTTGTAACCGACGGAGCCGTTGGCGGAGATGGTCGGGTAGCGCTGCGCAGCGGCGGAGAGCGCGATGGCCTGCGCCTGCTCGATCGCGGCGTAGCGCGCCCGCACCGAGACGTTGGCGGTCAGCGAGCGTTCGACCAGCGAATGCAGGGTCGGGTCGTCGTAGTGGAGCCACCAGCGCCCGTCGACGGTCGCGTTGGAGCGGGAGCCTTCGGGGGTGGCGGGCTCGGAGAAACGCTCGGGGAGCGCGTAGTCCGGGGTGGGGTGCTCGGTGCGGGCGTGCGGGAGGCAGCCGGCGAGGGCGAGCAACACGGAAAGACGAAGGATCACGGGACGTCTCCTCGGGAAGAGGGCGGGTCTTGGGTGGGTGGGTCTTGGAGTGGGTCTTCGGCGGGCCGGACTTGGACGGATTCGAAGGGCGCGAGCGCGCGGCGGAGATCGGCCTCGTGGAGGGCCGGGAGCTTGGCGAAGTCGACCGGCTGCGCGAACCGGCGGACGATGGAGCTGGCGTTGTGCTGCATGAGGAAGACGCCGAGCGACGTGGACCAGAGGTGCATCGCCTGGTGAAGGGGGTCGACGTCGGTGCGGATGGAGCCGTCGCGCCGCCCTTCCTGGAGGGCTTCGATGAGCATCCCGAAGGCCTCGTCGACGCGCGCGCGGTAGGCGGCGAAGTCGTCGGAGCGATCGTCGAGCTCGGGCTGGAGGAGCCACTCGATCATCATCCGGAAGACCTCGGGCTCTTCGCGGAAACGCGTCTGGTGGGCGCGGACGATCGTGATCACGCGGTCGAGGCCGGTGCGGGCGCGGCGGACGGCGGCCTTCACGCGCGGCAGGTGAGAGGCCATGCGGCGCTCGGCGACCGCGGCCAAGAGCGCGTCTTTGCTCGGGAAGTAGAGGTAGAGGGCGCCCTTGGAGAGCTCCGCGAGCTGGGCGACCT
Source organism: Myxococcota bacterium (assembly GCA_025453555.1). Taxonomy (GTDB): domain Bacteria; phylum Myxococcota_A; class Polyangia; order Polyangiales; family Houyiibacteriaceae; genus JACKEH01. The sequence goes on from JALOQC010000304.1 coordinate 7,802, forward strand.
CGTCCATCGTCAGCACGCGCGGGCCGACCTCGCGCAGACGCGCCTCGGCCGCCTCGAGGATGGCCTCGCGGCGGGCTTCCTTCTCGCGCTGTCGGCGGGCGGCGGCGGTCATCGCGGGTTCGCGTTTGGTTCACGGGCTTTTCGCGGAGCGTTCATGCACTCGGGGGCGTCGAGCAGACCCGTGGTGGCCGGGGTGGTCGCACGAGCCGGCCGAGCGTTTCCTGAACCTCGGTCGATTGCTGACTCCCGGTCAGCGGCCGGAGCCTGGGGCAGTCGATCGCGCGCGGCAAGCGAGGACGGCGACGACGCTGCGCTGCTCGGATGGACCGCTTGGACCGCTCGGGATGTACTTGGATGGGTTGCTTGGATGGAATGGGCCGACGCACCGACGACGGCCCGCGAACGAGACGCCCCATCCACGCGCGAGCGTCCGGCGAAGGACGGGCTTGCTCGCGCGCGCGTGCGGGAGCATACGCTCGCCGCCATGACGGAAACGCTCGCGACCATCGCCGCCCTCGTGAAGGAAAACGAAGTGGTGCTCTTCATGAAGGGCACCCGCCACGCGCCTCAATGCGGGTTCTCCGCGCGCGTGGTCGACGTTCTGGACGAATACCTTCCCGAGTAC
>JALOQC010000305.1 GCA_025453555.1 Myxococcota bacterium
CGCCGCCGCGCGTGCGAGCGCCGAACGAGCCCGATCCGGGCGCGTCGCAGCTCCCGGGCGAGGTGTCGGCGGGTGGGGTGATCGCAGAGGCCGCACCGACCGAGCTCGTGGACGCACCCACTGGCGAGCTGGTGCTGCCGATCGCGTTGCAGGGGCTGCGCATCGAGAACCTGCGCGTCGTCGTGTTCGCGGCGGCGGACGAAGACACGGGCGCGGCCTACGACGGCATCTTCCTCGAGCTCGAGCAGCCGGAGCCGGTGGTGGAGGCGCCTCCACCGCCGCGTCGCCGTCCCGCCCCGCGCACGCCGCGAGGACCGCGCCCGACGCCTTGAGCGTCGGGTGACGGGAGCGGGCGCGCGCGTGTATCGTTCCCGCGTGTCGAAGGAGCGGGACGACGCGGCGGACGATCCGACCGAGAGCGACGAGCCGTCGAAGCCGTGGCGAACTCATCGAGTTCTGGGGCTTCAAGCGGAACATGGGCCGCATCTGGACGGTCCTCTTCCTGAGCGACGCGCCGCTGACCGCCAAGGACCTGCAAGAACGTCTGCAGCTCTCGAGCGGCGCCGTGTCGATGACGGTCACCGAGCTCGCGCGCTGGGGCGTGGTGAAGAAGGTGTGGGTGCAGGGCGACCGGCGCGACTTCTTCGTCGCGGAGGGGAACTTCTGGAAGATGATCTCGCGCGTGCTCGCGGAGCGTGAGCGGGTGGAGATCCTGGAGGCGATCGACGCGATGGAAGAAGCGCTCGAGTACGCGCGCGCGAAGATCGAGGTCGGTGACGAGCGCGAACGTCGACGCGCGCAGCGTCAGGTCGAGCGCATCGAACAGTTGCTCGAGCTCGCGAAGCTCGGACGTCGCTTGCTCGACGCGTTGCTGCAGCGCGCGCGGGTCGACGCGACGCCGCTCCTCGGGGTCCTCCTCGGATCGCGCGAATGACCGAGTCCCTCAGGCGCGACGAGCTGCAGCGTCTGCTCGAGCACCGCGTGACCCGCACGGTGCTCGCGGTCTGCATCGTCGTCTCGCTGCTCCCCTTCGCGTGGGTCGGCGCGCTGCAGACGCTCTTCCTCGTCGTCTTCGGGCTCGAGCTCACCCTGCGTCTCGGCGCCACCGCGCGTCGACGCCGGGCTCGCGCCGAGGACGATCCGCGTCCCTCGCGCGCGGAGCTCGTGTTCCTGCTCGTCGACTTCCTCGCGTGGGTGAGCTTCCTGCCGCTCGACCAGCTCTTCGGTTTGCACGCGAGCTGGCTCCGCGGCCTCCGGCTCTTCCGGCTCTTGTTGCTGTTTCGGCTCGGCCGACCGCTGATCGTCGATCTCTGGCGCGTGCTCACGCGGCGCGAGCAGCTCCAGCAGCTCGGCCTCGTGACCGCGGCGGTGCTCGCGCTCTCGTTCCTCTCCGCGATCGTGCTGACCCAGCTCGCGGTGCCGCACGACTACGACGGTGTCGACGGCATCCCGGAGGACTTCTGGGATCGCGTGTGGTGGTCGTTCCGCCAGGTCGAGAGCCCCGACAACCTCGTCGCGCACCTCGGTGAGCACCCAATCGTCCTGGTGGTCTCGTTCCTCCTCACGATCACCGGCATCTTCGTCTTCAGCTACCTCATCGGTGTCGGGACCACGGTCGTCGATCAGGTGCTGCGCGCCGAGCGCCGCCGTCCGGTTCCCTTCCACTCGCACACCCTGGTGATCGGGCCGATCGCCGAGAGCGAGCTGCTCGTGCGTGAGTTCGTCGGTCTCTACGAGAAGAACCGCGAAGGACGGCGCATCTCGTGGCGCGCGATCGTGAAGTGGATCGTCGATCCGGATCACCCGCGTCCGCGTCGCTACGCGCTGCCGCGCATGGCGTTGCTCGGGCCGGAGGAGATGCCGCCGCCCTTCCTCTACGAGCCGACGATGCGCTGGGTGGTGCACCGCAGGGGCAACGGCGACGACCTCGTGGCGCTGCGGCTCGTGGCGGCCTCGGAGGCCAAGCGTGTGGTGATCGTCTCGCCGCCTCCGCGTCCGCAAGGCGATCCAGACGCGACGACCGTGACCGCGCTGGCGGCGTTTCGGAGCGAGAACCGGGAAGCGCACGCCTTCGTCGAGGTGCGCGAGAGCGCCAACGCGGAGGTCGTGCGCGCGCTCGGTGGGCCAGGAACGCACGCACTCGACGTGAGCCGCGTGCTCGGGCTCTTCCTCGTGCAGCACCTGCTCACGCCGGGCGTCGAGCGGATCTTCCAGGAGCTGCTGAGCGCGAGCGGGCACGAGCTCTACACCCACGTCTTCCTCGATCCGGACGAGCGTCGCGCGCTCGCCGCGCGTCCGCTCGACTTCACGGAGCTTCGTCGGCGCGCGCGCGAGGAAGGCGCGCTCTTGCTCGGGCTCTTCGAGGGCGACGAGGCACGACGCAGCACGCGCGATCTGATCGACGCGGAGTCGCTCGCAGCGCGCTTCTGTCCGCACGCCCTGGGGGCCGACTCGTCGGCCGCCGATCGAGCCGCGACTTCGGGACGCGCGTCTTCTGCGGCTTCGGTGCAGGGGATCTTCGGCATCGCGCTGAACTACGCGCATCTGCGAACGGTCGCGCATGCGTGCCTGAAGTCGGGCTCCACGCCGCCTGCGCCGTCGGCCGAGTTCCTGCTCGACGAGCTGGAGCTGGAACGCTGCCCGCGACCGCGCCGCGTGGTGCTCGTCGGATACGACTCCGCGCTCCGCTCGTTGGCGGAGGGCCTCGCGCGGGCGATCGACGGAGTCGAGCTCGTGAGCGTGATGAGCACCGAGCGGCTCAACCCGGGGCGCCGCACGCGGCTCGGGCTGGGCGCGGATGGTTCGCGCGCGCTGGAGAACGGCGGCTCGTTGCGCGTCGTCTTGGACGACGCGTCGGTCATCGCGGAGCGCGCGGCTCGGCTCGCCGACGACGCCGACGCGGTGGTCTTCCTCTCCGACGGGCGCGAGCAGGACGCGGACGCCCACACGCTGCTTCGCGTGTTGCGCTTCGCGGCCGCGCTCGGTCACGAGGGGCCCGAGCTGCGGTGCCTGGTGGAGGTGGAGGGGCTCGCGGATCCCGAGCCGGTGCAGGCGAAGCTGCGGCTGCTCTCGCGACGACTGCGCCCGGTGTTCCTGAGCACCGAGCGGCTCACGCGTTACTTCCTCGTGCACAGCGCGTTCGTGCCGGGGGTCTCCGCCATCTACGACGCGCTGCTGAGCGCGCAGGGCGAGTCGCTCGTGCGGATTCCTCTCGCGTCGCGACCGGACGACGCGCGTGGGCTGACCTTCGACGCGCTGATCGAGACCTTCGCGCCGCTCGGGTGCCTGCCGGTGGCGGTCGAGGTGTCGACCCCGACGGGCGAAGAGGTGCTCGTGAACCCGTCGCGCGATCTCCGGCTCGAGCGCCGCGTGGTGTCGGGGGTGTTCGCGTTGGCCGATCGCTCGCGGCTCGAAGAGCTGCTTCGGCGTCGGACCTCGGAGGCTCCGGCGGCGGGCGCCGGTGACGTGGACTCGTCACCCGAGTGAGCGCGCGGTCGTCGCGGCCAATCGCCGCGACGCTGCTAACCTGCGCGCCCATGAGGCTCTGGATCACGCTCTTCGCTTTCTCTCTCGCGTGTGGTGACGACGACGGGACCCTCGACGCGTCGGTCGACGCCGAGATCGACGCCGGCATCGACGCGGGGTCGCGGGACGCCGGACCGCCGTGTCCGCTCGAGTGTGAGGTCGGAACGACGTGCTGCTTCGGCGCGGACGGCGAGCCGACGTGTGTCGATCTCCAGAGCTCCCTCGATCATTGCGGGCAGTGCGGCTTCGTCTGCTCCCTCGAGCGTGGGACCGCGTGCGTCGAGGGGCTCTGCGAGTGCGGGCGCGTCGCGATCGGATGCGAGGGCAATCGCGCGAACCTCTGCTGCCCCGCCCGCGAGGACCGACCGGAGCCCTACTGCGCGAACCTGCTGACGTCCGGGCTCGACTGCGGCGGCTGCGGCGAGGAGTGCGATCCGCGCACCTCGGACCGATGCGGAGCCGGCGAGTGCACGTGCGGGGACGAGCGGCGGGCGTGCACCGGCGAGGGCGAGGCCTGCTGCGCGGATCTCGGAGGCGCGATCTCGCGCTGCGTGGAGCCCGCGACCGATCGCAACCACTGCGGCGCGTGTGGGCGCCGGTGTCGCGCGGGCGAGGACTGCGTGGAAGGCATGTGTCGCTCGCGCTTCGACGCGGGAGTCGACGCGGGAGTCGACGCGGGAGTCGACGCGGGTGAGGACGCCGGAGTCGACGCGGGAACGGAGGCGGAGTGATGGACTCGGTGCGACATCTGGTGGTGGGCGGCGGCATCAGCGGCCTCGCGTTCGCGGATCGTCTGCGCGACGAGGACGTCCTGGTGCTCGAGCGCGACGACGAGATCGGCGGGTACTGCAAGACCGTCCACCAGGACGGATTCGTCTGGGATTATTCGGGGCACTTCTTCCACTTCCGACACCCCGAGATCGAGCGCGAGCTCGTGGAGCGGATGAAGGATCAGAAGATCCTCGTGGTGGCCAAAGACAGCCGCATCTGGTTCGCCGATTCATGGGTGGATTTTCCGTTTCAGAAGAACATCCACCAGCTTCCCAAGGCCGACTTCGCGGAGTGTCTCCACGATCTCTACTTCAAGGATCGGGAGCATCCGGGCACTCCGAAGAGCTTCCTCGAGATGCTCTACGCGAAGTTCGGGCGCGGGATCGCGGAGCGCTTCCTGGTTCCGTACAACGAGAAGCTCTACGCGACCGATCTCGGGCGACTCGACGTCGAGGCGATGGGCCGCTTCTTTCCGTACGCCAACGTCGACGAGATCGTCGCGAACTTCGGGGGCGGACGTGACACCAGCTACAACGCTACGTTCACGTACCCGGAGGGGGGCGCGATCCAGTACGTGCGCGCGCTGGCGAGCGGGCTGGATCCGGCACAGATCGTGACGGGTGAGGCGGTGGTCGGCATCGACCTGCAGCGAAAGGTCGCGCGGACGAGCCGGCGCGAGATTCGATTCGAGACGTTGGTGAGCGCGGTGCCGTTCCCGGCCTTGTTGCGTTTGTGTGGGATGGCCTTCGACGAGAGTCTCTACACGTGGAACGTGGTGGAGGTTTTCAACCTCGGCTTCGATCGGAAAGGGCCGCCCGGAATTCATTGGGCGTACTATCCGCAGCGGGATCTCTCGTTCTATCGGGTCGGTTTCTACGACAACATCTTCGGCTCCGACCGGATGAGCATCTACGTGGAGATCGGGCGCCCGCAGGGGTACCGCACGACCCCCGAGGCGCGCGAAGAGACGCTCGCTCGCGTGCTCGCGGACTTGAAGCGGGTCGGGCTCGTGGACGAGCACCGGCTGGTCTCGCACCACCACGTGCTGCTCGATCCCGCGTACGTGCACGTGACGCGCGGCTCGCAGCGTGACGTGGACGCGAAGAAGCGTGCGCTCGCGACTCGTGGCGTGTTCTCGATTGGTCGCTACGGCTCGTGGACCTACTGCTCCATCGAGGACAACATCGTCGAAGCGCGCGCGCTCGCCGACGCCTGCAACCTCGCGGCCTCCGCCGGCTGAGCGGATTCGCTCGGAACGTCTCGCGGCAGTCCGTGCCGGTCTCGAGCGAGCGCGTCGACGCGCGTCGACCGTGCGCTCGTCGACGTGCGCTCGTCGACGTGCGCTCGTCGACCACGTTCATTCGTCGACACCTGCGCTCGTCGGCGTCGTCGTTTTTTTGACCCCGGCGGTCACCTCGGGCGATGGGACCAGAGGCGCTTATCGAAGCGCTTCGACATCGAAGACGCGGGACGACGGGCGAGGTCGTCACGCGGCGGGGAGAGCGGGTCATGGGCGACACGACGCAATCGACGTGTGACGTGTGCGGAACGGGCTTCGAGGTTCGCTTCCGATACCAAGTTCGAGAAGAGCAGGGCGCGTACGTCTACGTCTGCTCGACGAAGTGCCAGCGTTCGCTGCTCCTCGGCGGCGAAGGCGAGGCGACGTGCTGCGCGGTGTGCTCGACGCCCGTCGAGGTCGAGTATCCGTACCAGGTCGCGGTGAAGGACGGCGTTCGCGCGTACTTCTGCTCGCTCGAACATCGGCAGGCGTGGACGCCGCCGAGCGCGGCGCCGACCCCGGCCGGACGCGAGCCGCGGCGCATCGCGGTGTTCAACCACAAGGGCGGCACCGGCAAGACCACGACGAGCGTGAACCTCGCCGCAGCAATCGCGGAGACCGGCCGCAAGGTGCTGCTGGTCGACGCGGACGGGCAGGGCAACGTCGGCGCTTCGCTCGGGATTCGAGGGGAGAAGACGCTCTACCACGTGCTCGTGAACGGGCTCGCGGTGGAGGAGGCGGTCGTGCCGGTGCGACCGAACCTCGACGTGCTCACCTCGAACGAGATGCTCGCAGCGGCGGAACTCTACCTCGCGCAGCGCCCCAACCGCGACCGCATCCTTCGCGAGCGCATGGGCGATCGTACGCGCGCGTGGGACGTGGTCGTGATCGACTGCGCGCCCGCGCTCTCGCTCATGAACCAGAACGCGCTCGTCTTCGCGGACGGCGTCGTGGTGCCGGTCGCGTGCGACTACCTCTCGCTCGTCGGTGTCCGGCAAGTGCTCCGCACGCTGCAGAACGTCCAGCGACACTTGCAGCACGACGTGGAGCTCCTCGGAGTGCTGCCGACCTTCTACGACGTCCGCAACAACATCTCGCGCGACGCGCTGACCTCGCTGCAGAAGAACTTCGGCGAGCGATGCTTCCTGCCGATCCGCGTGAACACGAAGCTGCGCGAGGCGCCGAGCGCGAAGCAGACCATCTTCGAGTACGCGCCGGACTCGCACGGCGCGCTCGACTACTTGAAGCTCGTGGAGCGCGTGATGCCGAGCGCCGCGCGTCCCGCGCCCACCGCCGAGGTCGATGCGCCGGCGGTGGTCCAGCGCTTCGGGCGCCCGGCGATGAGCGCTTGAGCGCGAAGTTCGCGACGTGCGCATGTGATCCAGCGACGCAATGCCCGTGGAAGGAGTCGGCGACGGCTCCACGGAGGAAGACGAGAGGAGAGAGCCGTGACCGAGCCCCGACGTGCGATGGATGCCCTCTTCGAGGGCGAAGAAGTGCAGGAGGTCCTGCGGGAGTCGTTCTACCGACCGGCCCAACCCGCGAAGGTTCAGCCGACGAAGCCGCCCGCGAAGGTGCAGCCGAAGGCGACGCCCACCTCGGAAGAGCCGCGACGCGCGAAGCGACGGCGGGCGAAGCCGGCCGACGTCGACTACCAGGTCATCTGCATCTCGCTGTACGACGCGGATCTCGCGGCGCTGGACGCGAAGGTGCAGACGCTGAAGTCGGCGGGTCACCGGAAGATGAGCCGCAGCGCCCTCATCCGCTTCGCGCTCGATCAAGTCGATCTGAGCAAGCTCCCGAAGAGCTATTGAGCCGCGCCTCGCTTTCGAGCGACGGCGAGCATCGTGCGCACGTCGCAACGAATCTCCGCGATCACCGAGCGGCGTCGAACGCGCGTCAGTCGTCGGGTCGAGCGCGCTGCCCGAGGATGAAGACCATCGCGGCGTGCAGGAAGCCGTAGCCGAGGCCGAGGCCCATGATGAGGCCGCCGAGCCAGCGCTGTCCGGCCGAGAGCAACATCGCGCCGCCGAGGATGGTGCTCCCGACGACGAGGCCGGCGAAGATCCGCCGTCCGAGTCGGTCCGCCGCGTGCTGTAGACCTTGCTCGCGCACCTGGACCCGGAACGCGCCCTTCCGGAGGTCCTCCAGGATCTCTTGGAGCTGGAGCGGCGCTTCGCTCGCGGCGTTCGAGAGCCGCATCACGCCGCGGATCACGTCGTTCGTGATGCGCTCGGGGCTGTAGCGCTGCTGAATCAATCGCAGGAAGTACGGGCGTACTTCTTCGAAGACGTCGAGCTCCGGATAGATCTCCTTGCCGACGCCCTCCACGGTCATCAGGGCCTTGCCCATCATCAGGAAGCCGCCCGGCACCTCGATGCCGTACCGACGCGAGCCGTCGACGAGGTCGCGCAGGAGGCCCGAGAGTTCGATCTCGCCGAGCTTCTTGCCGAGGTACTTCTGGGCGAGGATCGTGACCTCGGCCTCGTAGGCCATGCGGTCGATCTTCTTCGTCGGTCGGCCGATCGCCCAGAGCGCGTCGGCGATGCCGCGGTAGTCTTCGCGCACCGCGGCGACCATGAGATCGATCGTGCGATCGCGGAGCTGCGGGGTGAGGTGCCCGACGAGCCCGAGGTCGATCATGCCGATGATGGGTCGATCCGACTCACCGAGGATGAACACGTTCCCCGGATGCGGATCCGCGTGGAAGAAGCCGTCCTCGAAGATCTGTTGAACGATTACGTCGACCGCGATCTTCGCGATTTGATCGCCTTTGTAGCCCTGGGTGTGCGCGCGATCGATCTTCGGTCCGTCGAAGCGCTCGAGGGTGAGCACGCGCTTGCTGCTCGCGTCGCGGTGGACCTTCGGGAAACGCACGTAGCGCTTGCCCTCGAAGTTGCGCGCGAAGCGCTCCGCGTTGTCGGCCTCTTGGGTGTAGTCGAGCTCGGCGCTCGCGGCGCGATCGAACTCTGCCACCATCTTCACGGGGTTGTAGAGCTTGGCCTCCGGGATGGCGCGCTCGATCGCGTGCGCGAGCCAGTAGAGGAGGTCGATGTCCGCCTCCATCGTCTTCTTCACGTTCGGCCGCTGGATCTTCACCACGACGTCGACGAGCCCGTCGGCCGTGCGGAGCTTCGC
>JALOQC010000306.1 GCA_025453555.1 Myxococcota bacterium
TCGTCGAGGCAGCGCAGGACGATCGTCTCGTCCATCTTCGCGGCGGCCTTCTGGAACGCGGGGTTCGCGTTCATCGCCTTCAGGTAGACCTCGGTGAACGCGGTGGTCCAGTAGCGGGGCAGGTCGCTCATCGCGCGGGAGCATACGCGGGTCGCGGTGCGAAAGGCACGAGCCAGCCGCGAGGACCTCCGAACGACCCGTCCGCACTCACGACGACCCACGATTCGTGCGACCAACGGTCCGAAACGTCGTACTTCGTTTCGGCGATCGAGAAGTCCGCCGATGATCGTTCGGTGTGCGCTCGAGGGGTCACTCGTACCTTGCGCAGGTGCCCGAATTTCCACACGAAGCCGTGCGTCCGCTCTCGACGGCGCGAGCGCAGGCTGCGGTATGCTCGCGCGCGCGGGTCCCACGCATTGGATGGTTTGGTCGCCCGTCGGCGACGTTCACCTGCCGCAGGTCGCTCGATCTGGCGGTCGGAACCCAAACGGCAAAAGCTCTCGTGACGAGCTTTCCAACAAGGAACACGGCACACGACATGTCCAAGGACACCCTGACCGTCACCGACAACCGGACCGGCAAGACCTACGAGCTCCCGATCGAGCACGGGACGGTGCGGGCCATGGACCTGCGCCAGATCAAGACCGGGGCGGACGACTTCGGGCTCATGGCCTACGACCCGGCGTTCATGAACACCGCGTCGACGAAGAGCTCGATCACCTTCATCGACGGGGACAAGGGCATCCTCGAATACCGCGGCTACCCGATCGACGAGCTGGCCGAGCACGCGAGCTTCCTCGAGGTCTCGTACCTGCTGCTCTTCGGGGAGCTCCCGAACCGGTCGCAGCTCCACGAGTTCCAGCACGCGATCACGCACCACACGATGGTGCACGAGAACATTCGCGAATTCATCGACGCGTTCCGCTACGACGCGCACCCGATGGGCATCCTCGTGAGCACGGTCGGCGCGCTCTCGACGTTCTACCCGGACGCGAAGAACCTCGACGACGCCGAGGTGCGCCGTCTGCAGATGAACCGCCTCATCGCGAAGATGCCGACCCTCGCGGCCTACGCGTACCGACACCGGCGCGGTCTGCCGATCATCTACCCGGACAACGACCTCAGCTACTCGGGCAACTTCTTGAACATGTTGTTCAAGATGACCGAGACGAAGTACACGCCGAACCCGGTCATCGAGAAGGCGCTCGACGTCCTCTTCATCCTCCACGCGGACCACGAGCAGAACTGCTCGACCTCCGCGATGCGTGGGGTGGGCTCCTCGCGGGTCGACCCGTTCAGCGCGACGGCGGCGGCCTGCGCGGCGCTCTACGGCCCGCTCCATGGCGGCGCGAACGAAGCCGCGATCCGGATGCTCAACGAGATCGGGTCGGTGCGGAACATTCCGGATTACATCCGCCGCGCGAAGGCCGGCGAAGTCCGTTTGATGGGCTTCGGACACCGCGTCTACAAGAACTACGACCCGCGCGCGAAGGTGATCAAGAAGCTCGCGTACCAGGTCTTCGATCAGGTCGGAAAGAACCCGCTGATCGACATCGCGGTGGAGCTCGAGAAGATCGCGCTCGAAGACGATTACTTCGTGCAGCGCAAGCTCTACCCGAACGTCGACTTCTACTCGGGCCTCATCTATCAGTCGATGGGCCTGCCGATGGACATCTTCCCGGTGCTCTTCGCGATCGGCCGCACGCCCGGCTGGCTCGCGCAGTGGGAAGAGATGATCAACGACAACGAGCAGAAGATCGCGCGTCCGCGTCAGATCTACCTCGGCGAAGGCCGCCGCCCCTTCGTGCCGCTCAGCGATCGCTGACGCCGATCCGACGGACCCGAGAGACGGCCGACGGTGTGTTCGACGAGCTCGGACCGCCGGTCGGCCGTTCGCCGTTTCGAGCGACGCGCGCTCGAACGACGCGCGCTCGAACGACGCGAGGGCTCGGTCAGGGAGCGGGCTCGGTCGTACTCGGCTCGGTCGTGCGCGGCGGGTCGTTCGGAGGTCCGGGCTGCGAGAGCTTCCACGCCACGCCGCCTCCCGCCGCGAGCACGGCGAGCACGGCGAGCAGGACGACCAGCAGGCGCTTTCGACGCGTGGCGGCCTGCATCGCCTCCACTACGTCGTCGAGCTCTGCGGTGACGGCGGCGGTGGTGACGGCATCGAGGCGCGGGGCGGCTTCGAGCGGCGTGCGATCGAGGGTCGGCGCGCGCAGGCGGCGCTCGCCGAACGCGACCTCCAAGAACGCCGCGAGCTCCGCGTCGGACACCTCGCGTCCGCGACCGATCAACCACGCGTCGAGCTCGCGCCGAAACGCCGCCGCGGTCGGGCGCTGCGCCTGATCGCGCGCGAGCGCGTGGCGCACGAGATCGTCGAGCGCCTCGGGCAGCTCCGGCATCACCGCGCGCGGTGAGAGCGGTCGATCCTCGAAGAGGATCGCGGCCACCGTCTGCGCCTCGCTCTCGCGTTCGAACGCGCTCTTGCCCGTGAGCGCCTCGAAGAAACACGCGCCGAGCGCGAAGACGTCGCTGCGCCCGTCGAGCTCTTCGCCGCGGTACTGCTCGGGCGACATGTACGCGACCTTGCCCTTGAGCACGCCGGCCTTCGTGAGCCGCGACTGCGTGCGGGCCTTCGCGATGCCGAAGTCGAGCAGCTTCACGTGCCCGTCGAAGCCGATCATCACGTTCTCGGGCGTGACGTCGCGGTGCACGATCCCGAGCGGTTGCCCGTCGTGACCGCGGAGCTCGTGCGCGTGCTCCAGCGCCGCGGCGACGTCGGCCACGATGCGCGCGGCGAGCGCCGGAGGCAGCGCGCCCGCATGCTCGATCACGTCGCGGAGCTGCACGCCGTGCACGTACTCCATCGCGAGGAACGACGCGCCGCGGTCCTCGCCGACCTCGTAGACCGTGCAGACGTTCGGGTGCCGCAGCGAGAGCGAGAGCCGCGCCTCCTGGACGAACGCCGAGACGTGCTCGGGATCGGAGGCGACGTGCGGGAGGATTCGTTTGACGACGACCGGGCGCCACGCGCCGTGGGCCATGTCGTCGCGCGCGAGGAAGATCTCCGCCATCCCGCCGGTGGCGAGCTTGCCGAGCACGGCGTAGCGGCCGATGTGGCCGACGGGCGGGAGGTCGCGCAGAGCTGCGTGCACGCGGCGCGGAGTATCGGGGCAGGGGCCCGCGCGCGTCCAGCGCGACGACGACGTCTCCCTCGTGAGGCGACGTGAGGCGACGTGTCTCCCAGCCCTCCGCGCGATCGTCGCGGTCGTCCGCGGGCACCTCGAGCACGTCGTCGAGCGCGAAGGTCTCCGACGGGGCTCGAGCCACGCGTCCGTCCGGGTAGGACCCACGACGCGACCGTCTTTCACGGGAAGCTGCTACGAAGCGGCCGTGAACGAGGGACCCCGACGGCCTTGGGGCCAACGACCCGCGCCAAGCGAAGCCGACGGGCCGCGGATCTTCCGCGTGTCCGAGGTGAACCGCGCCGCGCGCGAGCGGCTGGAGTCGACGTTCTCGGACTTCTGGGTCGAGGGCGAGGTGAGCCAGGCCAAGCCGAGCCGGCTCGGGCACGTGTACTTCACGCTGAGCGACGAGCGCGAGGTCGCGCAGCTCCCGTGCGTGATCTTCGCGAACGATCTGCAGCGCTCGAAGACGCCGCCGCGGGATGGAGTGCGCGTGCGGGTGCGCGGCAACCTCTCGCTCTACGAGCCACGCGGCTCGTTCCAGATGCAGGTGCGCGTGGTGCTCGCGGCGGGCGAGGGCGACCTCGCGCAGCGGCGCGAGCAGGTGCGCCAACGCCTCGACGCGGACGGGCTCTTCGCGGTGGAGCGCAAGCGCGCGTTGCCTCGGTTGCCGCGCACGGTCGGCGTGGTGACGAGCGCGCGCGGCGCGGCGATCGAGGACGTGATCCGCGTGGCGCACGCGCGCTCGGCGGTGCGGATCGTGATCGCGGATTGCCAAGTCCAAGGCGACGGCGCGCCGCTCTCGATCGTGCAGGCGCTGCGCTCGGTTCAGCGTCTGCCGGAGCTGGACCTCGTGATCCTCTGTCGCGGCGGAGGAAGCGCGGAGGACCTCTGGGCCTTCGACCACGAGCAGGTCTGTCGTGCGGTCGCCGCGTGTCGCGTGCCGGTGGTGTGTGGGGTGGGGCACGAGAGCGACGTGAGCCTCGCGGAGCTGGTGGCGGACGTGCGCGCGTCGACGCCCTCGAACGCGGCGGAGCGGGCGGTGCCGGAGCGCGACGTGCTCGAAGCGTTGCTGCGCGGCCTGGAGCGACGATTGGTGGCGGCGCAGTCGGCGCAGCTCGGGCGCGCGCGGCTTCGGCTCGAGCGCGCGCTGCGCAAGCTCGGGCCGAGCGCTCGGGTGCGCGACGCGCGCGTCGACGTGGAGCGGCTCGCGCGCCGGCTCGAAGAGGCGCAGCGGGTCCGGCTTCGTCGGGAACGTCAGCGCCTCGCGGAGCTCGAGCGACGCGCGCGGGCGCACGATCCGCGCGTCTCGCTGCAGCGCGATCGGCGGCGGCTCTCGGCGCTGGAGGAGCGGCTCGCGATCGCGGCGCGCGACCGCACGAACGACGAGCGCGCGCGGCTCGGCAAGCTCGAAGAGCGGCTGCGCGCCGCGATGCACGCGAAGGTCGCGGAGGAGCACGCGCGCCTCGGGACGGCACGCGCGCGTCTCTTCGTCGCGACGGACGCGCCGCTCGCGCGCTCGCGCGGTCGTCTGGTCGCGCTCGCGGGACGGCTCGACGCGCTCTCGCCGCTGCGGGTGTTGGAGCGTGGCTACGCGATCGCCTTCGGTCCGGACGGCCGCGCGCTGCGGCACGCGCGGCAGGTGCGGGTGGGCGACCCGATCCGCGCGCGGCTTCACGACGGAGAGCTCGTGGCGCGCGTGGAGTCGGTGGGCGCGCCGAATGGCTCGGTGGACGGATCGGCGGACGAACGCGAGAACGAAGGCGCGTCGTGAGCGAACGAAGCGCGCGCGGATCGAAGTCGATGCCGAGCTCGAGCCGTTCGACGGGCCCCTCGAGCCCACGACGCGGCGTACGATCGGAGGACCGATGAGCACCGAGGTCTACGGCATCGTCGGATACCCCGTCTCACACTCGCGCTCGCCCGCGATGCAGGAGGCCGCGTTTCGCGCGCTCGGCATCGACGCGCGCTACGTGCCTTTCCCGGTCGCGCCGGGCGATCTGCCCACCGCGATCGCGGGCTTGCGCGCGCTCGGCATCGCGGGCGCGAACGTGACGGTGCCGCACAAGGAAGCCGTGATCGCGTGCCTCGACGAGGTGGAGCCGGCCGCGCGCGCGATGGGCGCGGTGAACACGCTCGTGCGCGACGGCGCGCGCTGGATCGGCACCAACACCGACGCGGAGGGGCTCGCGCGCAGCTTCGACGAAGCGGGCGCGCCGGTCGGCGATCGGCTGATCGTGCTCGGCGCGGGCGGCGCGGCGCGCGCGGCGGTGGTCGGGCTCGGGGCACGCGCGAAGGAGATCGTGATCGCGGCGCGCCGACCGGAGCAAGCCGAAGAGCTCGTGCACGCGCTCGCGCCGCTCGTGCCGAACGCGCGCCTCTCCGCGATCGCGATGCACGCGCTGAACGAACCCTTCGCGGACGCCGACACCGTCGTGCAGGCCACGAGCGCGACCCTCGGCGACGGAGCCGATGCGTTCGTCGCGCAGCTCCCGCTCGACGCGCTTCCCTCGCGCACGACGATCGTCGATCTCGTCTACGTCCCACGCCGCACCGCGCTGCTCCGCACGGCCGAGGCGCGCGGGCTCCGCACCGTCGAAGGCGTCGGCATGCTGGTGCACCAAGGCGCGCTCGCGTTCGAGCGCTGGACGGGTCGGGCCGCGCCAGTCGAGGTCATGCGCCAGGCGCTGCTCGCGACGCTCGGCTGACGATCCATCGGCTCACTCGCCGATCGGCAAGGCGAAGATCGAGGCGGGGCCCACGAAGATCGGCGGGGCCCACGAGGCGAGGTGGAGAAGGCGATCGAGAAGAGCTCGAAGCCCTCGGTGACTCGGGTGCGCGCTCGCCTCGCGGGCTCTCGGGCTCGCGGTCGCGAGGCGAGCGTGGCACGAACGAGCACGCGGCTCGTGCCACGGCTCGTGGCTCAGAGGCCCGAGAGCAGCGGGAGCGCTTCGCAGGCGCGCGCCTCGCACTCCGCGACCTCGGCAGGCGACCACGGTTCGCCGCTCACGAGCGCGCGTGCCGCACCCGCCGCGCACTCCGACGCGTCCCGCAGCACGAAGTGCCCCACGCACCGCTCGAAGATCGCATCGCTTCGGTTGGAGAAGCGCGACGCGATCGCCTGCGCGTCGGAGAGCAGGGTCTGGGTGTCGAGCGCGCCGTGCAGGAAGAGCGTCGGCGTCGCGATCGTCGCGGAGGCGACCTCGTCCGTCAGCTCGCGTGGGTAGAGCGCCGCGTCGAAGCTCGTGCACTCGGTGTCCTCGGCAAGGCGATAGTCGAAGCAGGCCTTCGGCCAGAGCGCGATCGGGGCACGCGGATCGGGCGCGAGCATCGCCGCGAAGCGAGCGTCCGCCGCGGCGTCACCGCCCAGGCGCGTGCGCAGCGACGCGAGCGCCGCGCCCCCGTCCCCGTCTCGTTCGCGCGCGACCAACGCCGCGAAGAGCTCGACGGCGAGCAACATGCCGTCGTGGTACGCGAGCTGAGTCTCGAAGAGCGCGACCGCCGACGGGAGGTCGAGGGAGCTCGCGCCGCCGAGCGAGAGGACGAGCGACTCGTCGGCCATGAAACGCGAGACGAGCTCGATCACGTCCGACGCGGGCTGGAGCGGCTCCGGATGCGCGGCGCGGCAGGCTTCGTCGCGTGCGCACCGCTCCGCGTGCCACTCGCCGAACGTGGTGAGGATCGCGAGGCGGGCCTCGAGCCCGTCCCCGGTCGCGAACTGGGTCGGGTTCGAGACTCCTTCGAGCACCAAGGCCCGCACGACGTCGGGGTGTTGGTGCGCCACGCGCTGCGCGAGCACCGTGCCGTACGAGTGACCCCACACGACCGCCGGTGCGGCATCGAGGGTGGTCAGCAGATCCGCGACGTCGCTCGCGCTCTCCATCGAGTTGAGCGCCTCGGGCGGCACTCCGTTCGCGCGCAGCGTGGCCACGCAGCTCGCCAAGTCGGCCTCGACGCAGCTCGGATCGGGGATCGAGAGGAGGTTGCCGCGCTGCTCGAGCAAGAGCACCGGCCCGTCGCTCGCGCGCACCACCTCGCCGAGCACTCCGAGCGGGACGTAGTGCGCGAGCGAGAAGCCCGGGCCTCCCGTGAGGAAGACCGTCGCGGGCCCCGTGCGCGCGGGCTCGACCACCTCGACGTGCAGCCCGAGCGAACCGGCTGCGCTCACCGCCGCGCGACGGGTGATCGGCACGTGCAGCGTGCCGCAACGTCGGGAGGCGGGCGGCGGCAGCGACGGATCGTCGAGCCGGCATTCGCCCTCGACGAAGCGCACGGCAGCGCCACCATCGCTCGGCTCGACCGAGGCGTCGGGCACGCCGGCCGGCGAGTCACCACAAGCGAACAGGGACACCAGACCGACCGTCAGCGCGGGGATCGAGGGGCGCATGGCAGGCTCCTTCCGTCGCGGACCTCCCGCGAGCTCCGACCACTCTGTGGGCGGTCGGCCGGTGGGTCTTGAACACGCGCGACATCACGCCGCCGAAACATCGTCTCCCGGCTCATCCGCGACCGAGATCGGCACGTCGAGGTAGAACGCGCCGGCGCGCTTGTTCGCGTAGCCGCTCGGCGGCACCCCCGAGAGCGCGCGAAACTCGCGTGTCATGTGGGCTTGATCCGCGAAGCCACACGCCGCCGCGAGCTGCGCGAACGATAGCCCCGGTCGCGCGACGAGCTGCCGCGACGCGAGCCGAAAGCGCGCGATGCGTCGGAGGCGCGAGGGGCTCATCCCGAACGCGTCTCGGAACCTCCGCTCGATCTGGCGACGTGAGATGGAGCTCTCGGCGGCGACGCTCGCGAGGTCGTGGCCCGCGAGCACCCCCTGCAACCAGGCCGTTTCGTCGATCGGCGCCCGCGCTCGCGTGGGGACCCGCAGGAGCATCCGCACGATCACGCGATCGAGCACCGCGCCGATCGCGCCTGGATCGCGCAGCTCGTGTACGCGACCCAGCTCGGCGCTCAGCTCACCCGGCAGCAGCGCGTCCGCGTCGACGACCGCGTCGACGACCTCGTCGGCGGAGACCCGAAACAAAAAGGGGCCCGCGCCCGGACGGAACACCACCGAGACGACGCGTGTCCCGCCGACGAGCGCCGACACCGTCGCGCCGCGCTCGCTCTGCATGGGACCGAAGAAGAACGCACGCGGCTTGGGCGGCGTGCTCCCGTCGAGCGCGTGGTCGAGCATGCACGGGTCCGGCGAGAGCACGAGCTCGGTTTCCGTGCGGTCGGCTCGAAGGAGCCGATCCGGTAGAGGGTCACGTAGGACCTCACCGCCAGCCCGGGCGCGACGACCTCTCCTCGGACGTGTTCGGTGACCGGCACGATGCTCTCCTCTCGGTACGGCAGGAACGAGCAAAGCGTCAACGGCGCGTCGGATGCTTCGAGGTTCGCCGCGCTCGACGGCTGGTCGCAGCCGCCGCCGCGCCGTATGACCCGCACATGCGACTGCTCTGCGCCCTCTGGTTCGTCGTGCTGGGCTCCGCCTGCGGGGGCTCCTCCACGGCGACTGGCTCGAACACTGCCGACGACGTGATGGGCCCGGCGGACGGCGAGGCCAACCGCCGGTCGCCCTGGTCGAGCGGCAGCTTCTTCACCGTCGGGCTCCGCGTCGCGCTCGGAGGACCGGTCGCAGACAACCGCGTGCGCCTCGAGGCGGTGGTGGTCGACGTCGACGGCAACGAGTCCGTCACGGATCTCGGCGAGTACGTCGGCCAACCGATCGAGCAAGCGCCCGAAGGCGACGAGCTCGGCCACTTGCGGCTCACGTTGGGCGACGAGGTCCACCACCTCACGCTCACGCCGACCGACGATCCCACGCAGCTCGAGCTCCGCCTCGACGGCGCGCCGGTGCGGCGCCTCGAGCTCCCGCGCCCCGAGACGGTGGGGCCAGGGGCACCGTTCCTGCTGCAGCCGGATTCTGCCGTAACGAGGCATCTGGAACAGCTGTGGCAGGCCAAGTTTCCGCAGAGACCCGTGCCGCCGCCGTGGATGTTGCACCAGTTTCAGGAAGACTTGTTTCGCGACACGGCTGCTGCCAGATTGGCCGAGTCACGCGAACATCGGACAGAGCGAGACCGCGACCATGAAAGAGCAGGAAATCGAATTTCAGACGTCGAAAACGAACAGCTGATTGCTAAAGACCGCCATCTTGACAGGTAATTAAATGATCTGTTTAGCGTATTCAGTCGTTCATGTCGACAGGCAGAGAAAACTACGCGTAACGCATTCGTGCCGATTTGACAATCGAAATATTAGGCCTATCAAATACCTCAGAATAACCGCCTGCGTGCGAAACGTGTCGCACGTTCGGGGTGTACAACGAATATGTAATTATGTGAATTAAAAATTGACTGGCCGCTTTGTTACGAAATTTCGTCGGCTTTGTGGACGGCTGTATGACGCTGGGAAATTTGACCTTTTAAATCAATTGTGCTTTGGTGCGCGTGATCACAACGGGTGGAAACTGTCAACTGTGCTGTTCCCCTTGGGGTTGCCATTGAATTAACACTGACGTGTTATTAACAGCAATGATTTCATGAGAAAATGGGATGCTCATTGTTAAATTCAAGTAGTTCCAGCGTTCCACAAGTTTCAGAATTTTGACCTGCTGCCCGTGAAATATTTATGTTCTACACCTGTGAAAGTTCTTCAAATATTTGTATCAGCAATTCCTCATTTCTTTTCTTGAGTGTTCATAGTTTTGCTCGTTTCAGAAAAAAATTCTTTATGCCAGTGGAGTAAAACTGCCGCAGTTTCGCATTGTTGAATTTACAAGTCGCTGTTAGCAACATGCTATGCGTGC
>JALOQC010000695.1 GCA_025453555.1 Myxococcota bacterium
GTTCAGATCATGGCCTGCGGCCCCAAGGGCCTCGCCCACGACCTCGAGCGCCTCACCGCAGGCGGCTACCGCCTCACGCAGCTCCTCGCCTTCGACACCCTGCCGCAGACCCCGCACGTGGAGCTGGTGGCGAAGCTGGTGTGGCAGTAGCTCCACCGCCGCTGCCGCCGCTCCCGACTCGCCGGGGTCGACCTCGGCCACTACGCTTTCGTCATGAGCCCTTCCGAGAGGCTCCTCGATGAAGCCTTGGCGCTCCCACGCGCGGAACGAAGCCGTCTCCTCGCGGCGTTGGTCGCCAGCCTCGATGACGCGGCGGAAGACATCAACACAACGGCAAAGTGGGCGAGCGACATCGCGCGCCGCGTCGCGCACGTTCGGGCGGGGAGCAACGGAATCGACGCCGCCGAGGTTCACGCGCAGGTACGTGCCGCGCTGCGTTCCCGCTGATGCGCGTCGCCCGGTGCTCGTCGATCCACGACTCGTGTACCGTCGTCGGAGCCGAATGAGCACGAAGCGCAAAGAGAGCCCCACGAAGAAGTCGGCGGCTGACCCCGCCGACCCGGTCGAAAAGTCGAGCACGATCCGCTTCGCAGCGACGTTGGAGTCGATCGGACCTCGGACGATCCTTCGACTCCCCGACGCCGCTAGCACAGCGCTTCCTTCCCGTGGACAAGTCGCGGTTCACGGGACGCTCGCCGGACAGACGTTCGAGACGGTGATCGAGCCCGACGGAGAGTTCGGTCATTGGATGAACGTCGACGCGCAGCTTCGCAAAGCGACCAGGGCCGCGCCCGGATCCGAGGTCAAGGTGGAGATCACACCGACCAAGGACTGGCCCGAGCCGGTCGTCCCGCCCGACCTCGCCGACGCGCTCTCGACCGCTCCAAGCGAAGTTCAATCGCTCTGGAGCACGATCACACCCATGGCCCGCTGGGAGTGGGTCCGCTGGGTCAACGAGACCAAGAACCTCGAAACCCGCCAGCGCCGCGTCGAAGTCAGTCTCTCCAAGATGAGCAGCGGCAAACGCCGTCCGTGCTGCTTCAACCTCGCCTCCTGTACCGATCCGGAGCTCGCGAGGAGCGGCAAGCTCCCGCGGAGCTGAGCGCGTCACCTGCTGGAGGCCCGGAGACGTCGGCACATGCTCGACCTCGCGGCCTCGAAGAAGTGACGCGCGCGCTCACGCGAACGCTTCGGCCACGAGCTCGAAGCTGCGCACGCGCGCCTCGAAGGAGTGCGCGCTCGTCGTGATCATCAGCTCGTCCGCGCGCGTACGTTTCGCGAGCGCCACGAGCTCGTCGCGTACGCGCGCCGGTGAGCCGATCACGTGCGACGACATGAACGACTCGGCGGCGGCCCGCTCGGCTGGCGTCCACGCGTGCGCGAGCGCCTCCTCCACCGTCGGGATCGGCGTCGGCGCGCCGCGGGTCAGCCGCGCGAAGGCGAGCGCCATCGACGTCGACAGCCGCCGCGCCTCCTCGTCGGTCGGCGCGCAGAGCACCGCGACCGCGACGATCGCGTGCGGCGTCGCGTCGCCCGCGCCCACGAAACCTTCGCGATAGAGCCGCATCGCGACGTCGGTGCCCGCCGGCGCGAAGTGGTGCGCGTACGCGTAGGGAAGGCTGCGCTGCGCCGCGAGCCGCGCGCCGTAGTCGCTCGATCCGAGCACGTGGATCGGCGGTCGCGCGCCTTCCCCGGGCACCGCGCGGATGCGCGCGTAGGGGTGTCCCTCGGGCCAACGTCCGGAGAAGAAGCTCTCCAGCTCGTCGAGCTGCGCCGCGAGATCGCCCGCGTCGCGCGGGTCGTTCGGCCGTCGCAACGCGAACGCGGTCAGCCGATCCGAGCCCGGCGCGCGCCCGACCCCGAGATCGACACGACCGGGGAAGAGTGCCTCCAACGTGCCGAAGCGCTCCGCGACCATCAGCGGCGCGTGGTTCGGCAGCATGATCCCGCCCGAGCCCACACGAATCCGCGACGTCGCGGCGGCCACCTGCCCCGCGAGCAAGTCCGGCGCGGCGCTCGCGATGGTCGGCATCGCGTGGTGCTCCGCGAGCCAGAAGCGGGTGAACCCGAGCTCCTCCACGCGGCGCGCGAGCGCGATCGAGCGTCGCAGCGAGTCCCCGATGGACACGCCTTCGGAGCTGCGGACGCGTCACGCCGTCAGCGCGGCATGCGTGAAGCCCTCGACGGTGCCTTCGGCTTCGACGTCCGGGTCGCGCCCCCGGGTGCCGCCTCGGTGCTGCCTTCGAGACGCTGCGGGGCTCGACGGCTTCGCGCCGCCACATCCGCCGCCACTCGCCCGCCACCGCCACCACGGAGGGAGAGCCAAGGCCGCGAAATCGTTGGATCGCACCGCTCGGCACGAGACGTGATGTGCGCGTCGGCATGTCCGCTCGAACGCCACGTCGCCGAACGCGTGAACGTCGCATGTCCCGCCCGCAGTACGTGGTGCGCGGGCAGGTCATCCTCGCCGACCGCGTGTCGCTCGAGCATCGGTTCCTGCTGCGGCCGGACCGGCAGATGCGGGAGCTCTTCTACTACCTGCTGCAGGTCTACGCGTATGTGCACGGGATTCGGATCCACGCGGTGGTGCTGATGTCGACGCACTACCACCTGCTCTTCACGGATGTTCAGCGTTCTCTTCGACAAACGTCCGACCTCTCAGGCGGACAACGTCACGGCGACGGCGTGCGTCGAGGCGATGGCCTACATCCTCTGCAACCCCACCGCCGCCGGCATCGTGGAAGACCCGACGCAGTGGCCGGGCCTCTTTACGCGCGTCGAGGATGCGGGTCGTCGGCGGGTGCAGCGCTTCGAGGCGCCGCGCTGGATCCGTCGTGAGGACGGCACACAGGTGCCCTTCCTCGGCCATTGGTGGCCGGACTTCGTGGACCTCGTCCAGGAGCCGCTCTGCGAGGCGATCGACATGGACCCCGACGCGTGCGTCGCAGAGGTGCGAAAGTGTGTGGAGGCGCGGATCGCGGAGAAGCGC
>JALOQC010000307.1 GCA_025453555.1 Myxococcota bacterium
TGCGCGACGTGGTGCGCGACGTGGTGCGCGACGTGGTCCGCCTGGTGCGCGCGAGGCGCCGTGAAACAAACGCGCCTCCCCGTGCGTAGACCTTCCGTCCTGGGTCATGCTGAAGCGGTGTGCGCCCCGCGCCCTGCCGCGAGCGCACGAAGGAAACCGACGCGATGAAGACGACGCCGACCGCCGAGGAGCGGCAAGGGAAGCAGTGGATCGCCGGGATCGCACGGACGATCGGCGCGATGCTGCTCGTGCTCTGGGCGATCGAGGTCGTGAACGCGCTCGTCGGCCACCGCCTCAACGCGTGGGGCATCCTGCCGCGCCGCGTGGAGGGGTTGCCCGGCGTGGTGCTCGCGCCGCTGCTGCACGCGAGCTTCGCGCACCTCACCGCCAACACCATCTCGCTCGCGCTCTTCGGCACGATGATCGCGATGCGCTCACGCGCGGAGCTCGCGTTCGTGACGATCGGCGGCGCGCTCGTCGCGGGCATCGGCACCTGGCTCTTCGGCAGCTTGTTCGGTCCCCTCGGCATGCACGTCGGCGCGAGCGGCGTGGTGTTCGCGTACTTCGGCTACTTGCTCGCGATCGGCATCTTCGAGCGGCGGCTAGGCTCCGTGATCGTGAGCGTGCTGATGCTGCTGGTCTTCGGCGGGATGCTCTACGGCGTCTTGCCCGGACAGCGCGGCATCAGTTGGGAAGGCCACCTCTTCGGCTTCCTCGGCGGCGTGATCCTCGCGCGCACGGTGGGACGTCGTCGCAGCGTCGTGAGATCAGCTCCGGCGCGTCGGCCGAAGCCGCGCGCACGCTGAGCACGGTCGCGACGCTCGAATCGTCGCGACCGGCTCTCACGCGCTCGGCAGACCGAAGCGCTCGCGGTGCTCGGCCAAGAACGCGAGGTAGTGCTCGAAGTCCTGCTGGAACTCGACCTCGCCGCCGTACGCGCACTGCTCGAGCTCGGTCATGAGCTCACCGAGCCGCTTGCTCGGCGGGACGCCGAAGCGCTCGGAGATGGCGAGGCCGAGGCCCTTGGGCAGCGGCTTCACCTGCGCGTCTTCCTTCTGGAGCGTGACGACACGCTTCTTCAGGTCGGCGATGTTCTGGATGCCGCGCTTCTTCTTTGCGGGCCGCTTGGTCGTGATGTCCGCGCGACCGAGGTCGAGCAGATCCTTCAGGCCCTCACCCATCTGCTTGTAGAAGCGCCGCACCGCCGCGTCGGTCCAGGACTCTTCGTACTGGCTCGGGCGCAGGTGGTGGAGGATGAGGAAGTGTACGCGCTCGGACAGCTCGCCCTCGAAGCCGAGGCGCGCGCCGACCTTGCGCTTGAACATGCGCGCGCCGAGCTCCGCGTGACCGTGGAAGGTCACCCGACCGCGCTCGTCGATCTTTCGCGTGCGCGGCTTGCCGATGTCGTGCAGCAGCGCGCCCCAACGCACCGAGAGGCGCGGCACGGACTGCTTCACGACCTGCTTGGTGTGCTTCCAGACGTCCTTGTGCTTCCACTCGCCGTCGGTCATCCCGATCATCGCTTCGATCTCGGGGAGCCACGCGACGAAGAAGCCCGCGCGCTGCAGGGCCTCCAGCGCTTCTTCGACGCCGCGGCGGTGGACCATCAACGCGTCGAGCGCCTCGCGGAGCTGCGCGACCGGAACCGCGAGCCACTCCGCGGTCGAGGCCTTCGGCGCCGGATCCTCGAGGCGCGCGGGCTCGTCCGCACACGCGGCCGCCCACCGCAACGCGGCGAGGGCGCGGTCGGGCGAGGCGCTCGTGGGCTCGAGGAGGGTCATCGTCGGATCCTTGGGTGCGAGGCGGGTCGGGCAGACCTCGAAGGACGAGGAAGGAACGAAAAAAGTAGCAGGCGAGGCCGCCCTGGCCAGGTCGAGCGCGCGTAGATGAGGCGCCCTCGTTCGTTTCGCAAGCCACCGCCCGCGATTCGAACGCGGCATCTCGGGCACCGTCATCGCCCGCGCAGTCCTCGCGCGCGCTGGAGTACGCTCGCGCGCGATGGACGCACACCGTCGCTCCGCGTGGCGCATCTGGCTCTACCCGCTCTCGATCCTCGCGAGCGCGGCGTTGGCCGTCTTCGTGATGACGTTCTGGATCGACGCGGGTGGGAACCTCGACGCCGCCTTCGATCGGCTGCTCCATCCGAACCCCGACTCCGCCCGCGAAGCCATCAGCAACACCGCGGAGGTCGTGAGCGCGGTGCTCGGCATCGCAATCACCGTCGTGGCCATCGTCGTGGAGCTCGCGTCGAACCGGTACACCCACCGCGTCACCGAGCTCTTCGTCGGCGAGCCGGTGAACTTCGCCGTGATGGGCTTCTTCGTCGTCACCGCGCTCCAAGCGGTGTTCGTCGTGGTGGTCTTCGATCACCAGGAGCGCCCCGAGGACTCGTTCATCCCCTACCTCGGGATCACCGTCTCGCTCGCGATGCTCGCGATCTGTCTCTTGATCGTGCTGCCGTACTTCGCGTTCGTGATGGAGTTCTTGAACCCGATCTCGATCGTCGATCGCATCCGCGCGCACACCATGAAGGTCGTCGGTCGCGGGCGCTCGCTCCCCGCGCGGCAGGCGGAGGCGGTGCGCGGCATCGAGCAGATCGCGGACGTCGGGCTCAACTCGATGGAGCACAAGGACAAGGGCATCTCGATGGCGAGCGTCGACGCGCTCAAGGCCATGGTGCTCGACTACCAGAGCATGCGGCCGACCCTGCCGGCCGACTGGTTCCGGGTCGACGGCGAGCTCGCGCACAACCCGGACTTCGTCTCGATGAGCGACGAGGTCCTCGCGGCGGTGACGCGGCGGCGCATCTGGTTCGAGATGAAGATCCTCCGGAAGTACCAGACGCTCTACAACGAAGCGCTCAACCGGATGCGCGACATCAACTACCTGATCGCGATCAACACCCGGCACCTCGCGGAGCACGCGCTCGACACCAAGAACGAAGAGCTCTTCGACCTGCTGGTGAAGTTCTTCAACACGTACCTGCGCGCGACCGTGAACGCGCGCGACGTGCGCACGGCATACAACGTCCTGCAGCAGTATCGCCTGCTCGCGGAGCGCGCGCTGACCCACGAGACGGGCGCGCGTGCGGTCGAGATCGCGCGCTACTTCAAGTACTACGGGTTGGTCGGCTTCCACGCGACCTTGCCCTTCGTGCTCGAGACGGTCGCGTACGACCTCTGCCAGCTCAACGAGATGGCCTTCGATCGCCGCTCGCCCGCGCAGCGCGAGCTGCTGCGCATCTTCCTGGAGGTCGACAAGGAGTCCGAGAGCGACATCCAGGAGGTGAGCCTCCGCGGTGTGCGCAAGGCGCAGGTGAAGCTCGCGACGTACTACCTGCTGCACGGCGACGAGAAGCTCGCGCGCGAGATCTTCAAGGACATGGAGCGCGAGCGGCGCGATCGCCTCGCCTCGATCCGCGACGAGCTGCTCGGGGTTCGTTCGAGCGAGTTCTGGGAGATCAGCGACCGCGGGGTGAACTTCGACTACCTCGATCCGGAGCGCAAAGAGAAGCTGCTCGAGTTCTTCTCGTGGTTCCCGGATCTGGCGGCGCTCACGCTCTCGATGCTTCCGGACCGCGTGCCCGACGCAGCGGAGGTCGCGGCCGCGATCTCGAAGCGCCGGAAGGAGCGTGCGGACGACACGATGCACCCGGTGCCGGGTGGGGGGGCGGATCCGGCCGAAGAGGAGTGACGTCGTCGCGCTCGCTCTCGGCTCGAGCGTCGACGTTCGGTGTCGACGTGGGTGCAATCGTCGACGTTGGTTCGTTCGTGGACGTCGCCGCGCACGACCACGTCTACGACCACGACCACGTCCACGTCCACGTCCACGACCACGTCTACGATGGGTCGACTGTCGGTCCACGCTCGCGTTCGGTCGACGACCTCAGAGCCCGGACGACTTGAAGCTCTGGTTCTGCTCGGGCGAGAGCACGTGGATGCCGCACTCGCGCTTCTTGCCGAGGATGCGGCCGTCGCGCGGATCCATGTCGGGAGTGGTCGGCAAGGTCGAATGAACGTCGCCGATCGAGCGGAACCCTTCGTGATAGAGCGGGTGCAGCGGGAGGTCGTGGCGGTCGAGGTAGTCCTCGACGTCCTCGATCGTCCAGTCGAGGATCGGATGCACCTTGATGCGGGTACCTTGGCGGTCGACGCGACGCAGGCCCGCGCGATGTTCGGTTTGATCCGCGCGTAGCCCGGCCAGCCACGAGGTCGCGTGGTGCTCGCGCAGCGCACGCTGGAGCGGCTCGACCTTGTTGCGCCGTAGGTACTCTTCGACGCCCTCTTCGCCTTGCTCCCAGAGCCGACCGAAGAGCGCCTCTTGGCGCGCGGGCGTCATGTCGGGACCGTAGACCTTCAGGTTCAGCCGGAAGCGTTCGGTGAGCTCCTGCGCGAAGCGGTAGGTCTCGGGAAAGAGGTAGCCGGTGTCGATGAAGAGGATTGGCAGCTCCGGCACCACGCGGTGCACGAGGTGCAGCATCACCGCGGAGTGCGCGCCGAAGCTGGAGCTCATCACGAGCCCCTTGCCGAAGGTCTCGGCCGCCCACGCGATCACGGTCTCCGCGTCCGCGCCTTCGAGCCGCGCGTTGGCGGCGTCGAGCGCGTCGTCGTCGAGGGTCGGAGCGGCGGGAGCAGCTTCCATGGCGCCTAAGTTGACGTGAGAAGGCGGGAATCGCAACGCGAGTTTTGCGTGGGGCCCTCAGGGTGTTGAAAAGATTGGTGAAATGGTTCTCGCGGCGACTCGAATTATGTGCACTGTTTTGATCAAGAATGCGTCGCGTCGACTTCCGCGGCGGCGTGCGGCCGGAAACCGATAGAGTCGCGCGCATGGGGATGCCGCTGCCGGGGCTCGTGGAGTCGGTCACCGTCTTTCGTCGCGGGGCTGCGGTGCGGAGGGCGTTCGAGCTGCCGAGCGGCGTGTCGCGCGTCGCGCTCGGCCCGCTCCCGCGTGCGCTCGAGGACGGCTCGGTGCGCGTGCAGGCGAGCGTCGGCGCGGCGGTGCGCGAGCTGCGGGTCGAACTCGCGGTGTTCGCGCCCGACGCCGCGCTGGCTTCGCCGGAGTCGGAGGCGCTCGACGCCGCGCGGCTGGAGCTCGTGCGCGCAGAGGCGAAGGTCGCGACGCTGCAAGGGAGCCTGCAGGCGATCGCGGCGATCACGATGCCTTCGCGATCACGCGCGGAGCGAGGCGAGCCGGGTGAGATTCCGAGTGATGCGCGGCTGAAGCTCGCCCGCTTTCGGGCGGAGCGTGCGAAGGGGTTGCGATCGGCGCTGCTCGACGCGGAGGAAGCGCTCGCACGCGCGCGCGATCGGGTGGCGGTGGAAGAGGAGCGCGAGCGACGCGCGACGAGCGCGCGACGCACGCGCGTGGACGAGCTGCGAAAACGAGTGGAGCTGGTGCTCGCGGCGCCGACGGAAGCGGGCGCGCGTCTCGTGCTCGAGTACGCGGTGCCGGGCGCGGGGTGGGCGCCGAGCTACGCGCTCCGCTTCGACGCGACGATGACGAAGGTTCGGCTCGAACGGCGGGCGTACGTCGCGCAGCGCAGCGGCGAGGATTGGAGCGGCGCGCGGCTCTCGCTGTCGACCGCGGAGCCGACGCGTTGGACCGAGCTTCCCGACCTGCCTTCGCTGCGGATCGGTCGGCGGCAGAGCGTGCCGGCGCGACGTGGTTGGCGCGCGCCTCCGACCGGAGCCGACGCGCTCTTCGCGGACTACGACGCGGCCTTCGCGGAGCCGACGCCGAAGGGGGGCGCGTCGCTGACGCAGGCGGGGAGCGTCTCGAAAGAAGCGCTCGAAGAGCTGCGTCGCGTCGCGGAGAGCCGCGTGATGGTGGCGGACATGGACGAGGCCGTCGCCGCCGGTCCTCCACCGCCGATGCCGCAGTCGATGCCCTTCGGTCCTCCACCGATGGGAGCGCCGCCTCCACCGCCGCGTGGTGCGCCCGCGCCGATGGCGCCGATGGCCGCCGCGATGCCGGCGCGCGCGGCGATGGCGCCGATGGCGAAGAAGAGTCGTGCGATCCTCGGTGGCTTCGGAGGCGGTGGTGGCCCGGAGCTCGAGGAGGGCTTCGCCGATCTCGGGGCCGTGCTCGCGGAGCCACCCCCACCGAGCGGGGTCGCGATCGACGTCGAGCTGCTCGTCTACGCGCGGCTGCGGCTCGCGGCGATCGACGGACCGTCGCGTGGAAAGCTGATGCCGACCGGTCGCGTGGGCGCGCTCGCGGAAGCGCTCGGCGATCGGGTGGTGGGTGATCTCGGCGCGAGCTTGATCGAAGCGGAGCGCGCCGCGTCGCGGCTCTCGCCGGTGCCGCCGGGGGCGACGCTCGCGAGCGCGGTGGACGGATTCGATCATGCGTTCGAGGTCGGCTCGCGCGTCGACGTGCCTTCGGACGGTGCGTGGCACGGCGTGCGGATCGGCGACGAGGAGCTGCCCTGCGACGCGAAGCTCGTGGTGGTGCCGCGCGAGAGCGACGACGTGTTCCGCTTCGTGCAGCTCGCGGTGAAGGGCGCGCCGCTCTTGCGTGGGCCGGTCGACGTGTTCGTCGGGGATCGCTACCTGCTCGCGCGCGAGCTCGGGCCGACGTCGACGGGAGGCTCGCTGCGGCTCGGGCTCGGGGTGGAGCCGGGCGTGCGGGTCGCGCGCAACGTGCGCTTCGAAGAGCGCTCGGCCGGGCTGATGGGGCGCGCGCTCGAGCTCGTGCACGACGTGGAGGTCGAGCTGCGATCGAGCCTGACGAACGTGGCGACGATCGAGGTGCGCGAGCGCGTGCCGACCACGCGCGAAGGCGACGACGAGATCGAGGTGCGCGAGGACGAGGTGACGCCGACCTGGGAGCGGTGGGAGCCCGACGCGAGCGACGCGCCGCAAGGGCGCTTCGACGGAGGCCGTCGCTGGCGCGTGAAGCTCGAGCCGGGCGCGACGCGGACGCTCCGCGCGCGCTGGGTGGTCCGCATCGCGGCCAAGAACGAGATCGTCGGCGGAAATCGGAGGGAGTCGTGACGAAACCGCAGAGCGAGCGGCGCGCGATCGTGGTGCCGGTGGTCGAGGTGCGCGTGCTCGAGGACCGCGCGTTCGTGCGGCGCGAGGGCAGGGTGACGCTCGAGGCGGGGCTCGCGCGGCTCACGATCGAGGGCGTCGCGCCGGTGTTGGTCGACAAGACGCTCGAGGTGCGGGTGCGCGTGCTCGGGGCGGCGAACGCGTCGCTCGCGGCGTCGCGGGTCCGGCGCGCGCGGGTCGCGAAGAGCGAAGCGAAGGGTGAGCACGCGGAGCGCGTGCGGGCGGTCGAGGAGGCGCGCCGCGCGCACCAGGCGATCGCGATCGAGCACGACGTGAAGCAGACGGAGCTCGCGGACCTGATCGCGGCCAAGACGCACCTGTGCACCGAGCTCGCGCAAGACGTGGGCTGGGGCCGCGACTCGATCGATCGCGCGAGCGCCGCGCTCGACGCGCTGATCGCGCGCGAGGACGCGCTGCGCGGCGAGATCGCGGAGCGCGCGGCGGCACGACGGCGCGCGGAGCGGGATCTGACGGATCGGATCGATCGCGAGGTGGCGGCGCGGCATCCGGCGACGGAGCGGCGCGCGTGGGTCGAGCTCGACGTGGACGTGGACGTCGCGGGTGAGGCGTCCGTGGAGCTCGCGTACCTCGTGCCGAGCGCGGCGTGGCGACCGCGGCATCGCGCGACGCTCGTGGGCGATCGGATGGTGGTCGAGAGCGAGGCGTTCGTCTGGCAGCGCACGGGCGAAGATTGGGACGACGTCGCGCTGAGCTTCTCCACCGAGCGTCCGTCGCTCGGCGTGGATCCTCCGACGCTGGAGGCCGATCGGCTCGCGACCCGAAAGAAGCCGGAGCGTGTGGAGGTGGAGACGCGCGCGCAGGTGGTGGCGACCACGGGGCTCGGGCGCGACGAGGCGGTGGCGGCGGAGGTGCCGGGCGTGGACGACGGCGGCGAGATCCGCGAGCTGTCGGCGGAGGGGCGCGTGCGCGTGCCGAGCGACGGACGTCCGCACCGCACGTCGATCGCGCGAACGGAGGTGGCGACGACGATCGACCGAGTGCTCGCGGCGCCTTCGCGCTTCGTGATCGTGCGGGCGCGCGCGACGCACGCGGGGCCGGGGCCGCTGCTCGCGGGGCCGGTGGAGCTCGCGGGGGCGAGGGGTCCGATCGGCGAGTCGGAGCTTCGCTTCGTCGCGCCGGGGGATCGGTTCGAGCTCGGCTTCGGTCCGGAGCCGGCGGTGCGTGTGGTGCGCGAGGAGGAGCGGCTCGCGGCGGAGACGAAGATGCTCTCGAGCTGGATCCGCACGACCACGGTGGTGAAGAACAAGCTCAGCCACGTGGGG
>JALOQC010000308.1 GCA_025453555.1 Myxococcota bacterium
CGCGCAGCTCCTCGCGCGCACGATCTTGATCGGTCACGAGCGGCTCGACGAAGGCGCCTGCCACACCCTCGCGGAGGCGTCGCTGCACGCGATGCTCGGAGGTGCGCGATGAGCGGCGCGGGCAAGAAGATCGGCTCGGGCCATCTGCGCGTCGACGCCGCGAAGGCGGTCGCGAAGCTGCGTGACTACCAGCTCCCCGATCCGCTGCAGTGGCTCCTCGAGTGTTTCCGGGGCGCGGTGGGCCTCGGCGCGACGCACGTGGTCGCGTGGGGCGACGCGGACGACGTGTGGCTCGCGTGGCGTGGCCCCGCGCCCGATCCGGAGGAGCTCGCGAAGCTGCTCGACGTGCTCGTGAGCCCGCAGACGAAGGGCGATCGGCGCTGGGCGCGACTGTTCGCGATTGGGGTGAACACCGCGCTCGGGCTCGCGCCGCGCTTCGTGGATCTGTGGTCGCTCGGCGCGCCGAGCGAAGACGACACGGGCGCTCGTCGCGTGCGCTTCACGCCCGGTCTGCTCGCGAACGAAGGGGAAGGGCTGCGCGCCTTGGCACCCGAGAACGCGACGCCGCCGGCGGAGCTCGTCCGCGCGCTGGCGAGTGTGGCCGTCGCGCCGGTCACGACGGAAGGTGCGACGCCGGTCGCGAGCGAGAGCGCGAAGACCTCGACGAAGGGCGACACGATCGGCGGCGCGGTGCAGATGCGGCGCGCGTTCGGCACCGAGGTGATGGGACGCTGGCTCTGGGGCGGCGACCAACCTGAGCTCGACCGGCTGCGACGCGCGACGCGCGACGGCCGCGTGCCGGTGACGATCGGCGGGCGAGCGCGCGAAGCCACGAAGGACGTGGTGCGCCTACCGCTCGGCCCGGGCTTCGAGGGTTTCGTCGCGATCACGGCGGAGCCGGGCTCGCAGCTCGGCATCACCCTCGACGTCGCGGAGCGAGGCGCGGTGCTGCAAGAGCTCGTGATGCAGATGCCGGGACTCGCGGCGCCCCGCGGGCGCTTGCCGATCCGTGTCTACGTCGACGCTGAGCGCCTTCCCACGAACGCCGCGCGCTCCGCGGTGCGGCTCGACGAGCGCCCGCTGAGCGAGCTCGCGCCGCGGGTCGAAGCGATCTTGCCGAAGCTGCTCGACGCGCTCGCGGAGCGCGCGGTCGTTGCCGACGCCGACGCGCGGACCGCGACGCTGCGCCTGCTCGCCGCCGGTTGCGCGGGGCCGAGCTGGACGATGGACGCGCGTGCGTTGCCGGCGCTGCTCGCGCCGCTCGCGAAGCTCACGATCGTGCGCGACGCGGTCGGTCGTGCGCGTGCGGTCGACTCCTTCTCGCACGAGAACGCCGTGCACACCGGGCGCGAGCCCTACGACGTCGCGCTCGCGCCCTGGCTCGGCGAGATTCTCTTCTGTCCGCCCGGCGACGCCGCGCAGGTCCTGCTCGCCGACGCGAAGTTCGGGGGTGCCGAGCCGCGCGCGAAGGAAGCGCGTCGACACCTCGCGATCCGCGAAGCGTGGCTCGCGCACCCGACCCGCGAGCCGCGCGTCGAGCCCGCTCCCGGACAGCTGCTCGCGCTGCGCTTCGGCAGCGACGCGGGCGCGCCGCGGGGGAGCAAGCTCGGGCGCTTCCTGAATCAGCCCCACGTGCGCGGCGAGCTCGCGCTGCTCGATCCGGCGACGCTCGGGGCCAAACGCGCCGCGGTCGGTGAGCTGCACGTGTTGCTGGAGGGCCGCCCGATCGGGGTCGCGCAGCTCGAGGCGCCGTGGCCGTTCATCGCGGTCGTGGAGGGCACGTTCGTCGCGCAGCCCGACTACCGCGGCATCGTGCTCGACACGAGCTACGAGGGCGCGGTGAGCGCGGCGCGTGCGGCCGCGATCGAGGCGGTGGAGCTGCTCGCGCACGCGCTGCTGCGACCGAACGACGACTGGCCGAAGCAACGACGACTGGCCGAAGCAAGCGTCGCGACGACACGCGGATCTCGCGGCCGCGCTCGCGCCTCCGGCCGACGCACGGAGGTCCCGCGGCGCTCCCCTCTCGCACGAGGCCATCGCGCACTTTCGGCAAACGCAGCGTGTCTTCGTGGAGCTGCTCGACGCGCGGACCGCGAGCGCGATCGCGCAGGTGTTCAAGACGAGCGCGCTCGCGCGTCTGCCGCTCTGGCCGATCGACGACGGCGTGAACGAGCCGGTGTGGACGCCGCTGCGCAAGCTGCTCGACGACGCACCGAACGACGGCGAGGAGCGCGCCCTGCGGCTCCGCGTGCAAGAGAGCGCGCGCGATCGTCGGGCCCTGCCGCGCGCGGCGGCGGTGGTGGGTCCCTACGACGGACCGATCCTCGATCGGCTCTTCCCGACGGTGGAGTGGGCGCCCTACGACACGTCGCGTGGCGAGCCGGTGACCGCCAAGCGACTCGCGCAGCGCTTCGTGATGGCCTCGGAGGTGTGCGCGCTGGTGGAGCGCGAGGACGAAGGCCGCCGCGGCGTGGTGGCGCTCACGCAGCGCGAGCCCGAGCTCACGCTCTACCACCGCGGCACGCGGGTGGAGCGACGGCCGTTTCAGCCGAAGCTCTTCGCGTGCCGCATCGCGGTCGACGACGATCGCATCGTCCCGAACACGAACGGCACCGCGGTGATCGCGGACTCGCCGATCCCCCTCGACGTCGACGCGTGGGAGCGTGCGCTGCTCGACGCGCTCATCGACGATCTCGGCGACCAACCCTCGGCGATCGTGGACGGCGGTCGCCTCGTGGTGGAGGCCCTCGATTGGGTGCGCGAGGCGCTGCTGATCGCGGTCGGCAAGCGCGGGCTCGGCTCGCTCGACGCGGCGCGGCGCGCGAAGATCACCGCGTACCCGCTGATCCCCCGCGCGCACGCGACCCCGCTGTCGCTGGACGATCTGCGCGCCGAGCGCGGGATGCTCTCGTGGGTCCCGCGCGACGCGCGCGTCGACCGCGATCTCGAGTGGCACCCAATCGTGGCGAACGAAGAAGCGGCCAAACGCATCGCGCAGCTCGTGGAGCGCCGCCCGAACGACGGACGCGCGGAGCTCGAGCGCCGTCGGCGCGAGGTGGATCGCAAGCGGCGCGAAGAGATCGTGCGGAGCGGCACGGTGATGAGCGTGCCGCCCGCGGACGACGAGTGGGTCGCCCTCACCGGCAACGTCGCGAAGGCCGCCACGCACGGCGTGGTGCGGCTCGGGCGCGGGCACTTCCAACGTTTGCTGCGCATCGATCTGCGCGTCGAAGGGCACGCGTACCGCATCGTCGACCTCGACTCGCCGGTCGGCCTCGAAGCGATCGTCGACGTCCCGATGGACGCGCTCGGTCCCGATCGCGCGGGGCTCACCGCGGAGGCGCAGACCGAGATCACGAACGCGTGCGACCGCGCGCTCGGCGCGATCCTGGTGAACGTCGGCACGAAGGCGCCCGAGCGATTGCTCGGCGATCCGAGCGTGGCGAAGGCGCTCGACGCCTGGGTGTCGGGCGGCGTCCGCAAGGGCAGCAAGATCGCGGCGAAGCTCTGCGCGATCCCGGCCTTCCCCACCGTGCAGGGTGGTCGTGCGTCGATCGACGACGCCTCGACCCACAGCCGCGTGCGCATCGCGCATCACGTGGGCGCGTGGCTCGGGCCGATCGACGAGGACGACGAGCACACCCTCGACAAGCCGGTCCTCGCGGTGCCCGAGGACGGCTCGCTCCAGCGGCTGCTCGAAGCGCTCGCGGCGCCCAAGGGGCTGCTCGATCACACCCGCGCGGTGCGCACGCTCCAAGCGGAGCGTCGTGTGCGCCAAGGCGTGGTGTCCGCGCCGACGCTGCCCGAGATCCCGAAGGCGCTGAAGAGCTCCGTCCGCGATCTCTCGCCGCGCAAACGCATTCCGTCACCGCTCGGTCCGGGCGAGCTCGGGCTGCTCGAGCGTGGTCCCGCGCAAGCGGGCGTGTTCGCGAACGGTGGGCTCGTCGGTTGGCTGCCGATCGGGGTGGTGCCGCCGATCCGCGCCGCGATGGAGATCCCCGCGCTCGCCGAGGACGCGAAGAAGATGCCGGCGTCGACGGGCGATCGGCTCTCGGCGCCCTTGCGCGGGCTCACCGCGCGGCTCTTGCGCGAGCAGGTGATCCCGGCGCTCGATGCGCACCCGTCGTGGGTCCGGATCGCGGTGCGGCGTGCGCTCGGCTCGGGTGTGCTCGAAGCCAAGGACGTCGACGACGTCGAGCTCTTCGAGACCACCGACGATCGCTGGGTCACGACGAAGGCGCTCCTCGATCAAGCGAACACCTACGGCGACGTCTGGTACACGACGCGCGCGTCGGCCGCGGATCGCGCGCGACGCCCGCTCGACGAAGGGCGCTTCGTGCTGCGGCTCGAGCCGGACGAGCCCACGGGGCTGCTGAACGTAGTGGTGCTCTTCGACGCGGCGGAGCGACTGCAGCGCGAGGACGTCGCGCGACAGAACCTCGCGCGGCCGCGCGTGACCGAGCTCTTCTTCTCCACCCGCGTGCGGCCGCATCTGGTCGGCGAGGGCGAGTACGGGCGCGGCAAGAAGCACGGCGTGGTCGGCTTGCTCGCGGAGCCTTCGGATCTCGTGGGGATCCACCTCTTCCGCGAGGGATTGCCGCTCGGGACGACGTCGCTGACCGCGTTCGATTGGCCGATCGTGGCGCTCGCCGAGAGCGACGAGCTCAC
Organism: Myxococcota bacterium; assembly: GCA_025453555.1. Taxonomy (GTDB): domain Bacteria; phylum Myxococcota_A; class Polyangia; order Polyangiales; family Houyiibacteriaceae; genus JACKEH01. Next base: position 4,669 of record JALOQC010000308.1, read on the forward strand.
ACCGAACGAGGTCTACGACGCCGCGATCGACGACGGAAAGGTCGTCGCGGTGCGCAAGAAGGTGGGTGCGGCCGCGGAGAAGCTGCTCGACACCCTCGTCGGTGATCCCGAGCTGCGGGTGGTGCGGCAGATGAGGCTCGAATCGCGCCACTCGAGCGCGCTCGGGGGACCCGGTGCGATCCGCGGCGTGATCGGGCTCCGCGACGGCGTCGCGCCTGGGCGCGTCGAGGTGAAGATCTCCGGGAGGACGGAGAGCTTTCAGCCGGACGTGCAACCACCGAAGGGTGGACCGCGACGCGCCCTGCCGATCGACGGTGTGGTGCTCGCGGCGCTGCCGAGGCATCAACTTCCACTTCCTCGCATCAACGCGGCGCTTCGCGTCGTCTACGGCGAGCTCGTGAAGAGCCTGGTCTCGGAGCTCCGCGTGAACGAGAAGGCCGACGATCTCATGCTGGCTCACGTCGTGCGGGGCGTCGCGCTCGGAGCGTACGTGCCCGAGCCGATCGACGCGCCGATCCTGCTGCGTTGTTTCCACCCCAAACCGCTCACGCTTCCACAGTTGCGTGACCTCCTCGATCGCGACGACGCGTTCCCCGTGCGCGCGCCGGGCATGCTGCCCAAGCAGCTCGTCGCGTTGCTCGCGGACGGCTCGCGCACGAGTGAGCAAGTCGAGCTCGCGCTCGGCGATCGCGCGCGACGTCCGGCCTCCGAGGCGATGGTGACGGAGAAGGCGGTCGAGGCCGAGCACGCGACGGCGGACGTCACGAGCGTCGAGTGGTCGCCCGAGGATGCACCCACACCGCCGGAAAGAGCGCACGAGGACGCGACGCACGGGCCCGAAGCAGAGCCACGCGCAGAGGTGCCCTCGCGTGCGGCGCCGAAGGCGAAGCCGGAGACCGCGAAGGCCCATGCGCTCGCGCCGATCGCGGAGCACCTGCTCGCGCAGCTCGCGTCGCTCGGCCTCCCCGAGCGGATCGCGCACGTCCGGATCGACGACGCGCAGAAGGCGCTCGTGCGCTACCGCGCGGAGGAACGCACGCTCGTGCTCTCGGGCACCCACGCGTCGCTCGTGGCGCTCCAAGCGGCGCGGCTCTCGCGGAGCCCGGACGCGGAGCGCGCGATGCGGGTGTTGGTCGCGCACGTGATGGGCGTGCTCGATCGCGCGAGCGCGGCCGTCACGGAGGCCACGCAATTGGGCGCTTTCGGCGCCCTGCTCTCGAGCTGATCGCGGTCGTCGATTCACGCGGTGCTTCGGAGCACGGTTCGCTTCGGACTCTGCTCAACCGCGGCGGAACGCGCCTTCGGTCGGCGCTTCGGTCTCGACCTCGCAGCGCACCTTCGCCTCGAGCCGCTCGCCCTTGCCGCCTCGGAAGAGCGTGCCGCTCGTGGGCGTCGCGTCGCGGTAGTTGCGGCCGTGCGCGACCCGCACGTGATCGAGGCCCGCCATGATGCCGTTCGTCGGGTCGTAGCCGCGCCAGCCGACGTTCGGCAGGTAGACCTCCGCCCACGCGTGGCTCGCCTCGGACTGGATCTGGTTGGCGTAGTCCGCACCGGTGAAGATGTAGCCCACCCGGTAGCGCGCGGGCACGTTCAACAAACGACACAAACAAATGAACAAATTCGCGAAGTCTTGGCAGACACCGCGACGCTCGACGTACACCACGAAGGGCGAGGTCTCGAGCATCGTCGCGCCCGGCTGATACGCGAAATCTCGGTAGATGCTCAGGTTCAGATCCCGCAGCGTCTCCACGAGATCGTAGTCGTTGCGGAGCGCGAAGCTCATCGCGTATTCGGACAGCTCCTGGAGCTGCGTCTCAGGGAGCTCCGGCGGCAGCAGGTAGGGCGTCATCATCTGGCGCTGCCAGGGCATCCACACGAGCGGCAGCGTCGCGCGCTTGAGCGGCGCGATCGGCTCCGGCGGCCGCACGCGCACCCGCGATCGCGCACGAATCCAGAGCTCCTGATACGGACGCTCGATCTTGTACTGGAGCATCTGGTTGCCGAAGACGTCCTCCGCGCGCCGCGCCGCGCCGGGTGGGCTGATCTCCAGGCGGTAGTCGAGGACGTCTTGGCCGAGGTCGTGCACCGGGTGCAGACGAAACACGTGGGTCGAGAGCTCGACCGCCTCTTCGTAGCGGTAGATCGTCTCGTGCTCGACGGTGAGGATCCGCCCGTCACGCAACACGTCGCGCGTCCGGGTCTGACCGCGCGGCACCCCGAGCAAACGCGATTGTTCGCTCGCGGCCTGAGCGCGCCCTCCACGAATGTCGGCCGGTGGTTGGCTCTCCGTCGCCACGCTCCCGGTCGGGGTGCGCGGCCGATCGAGCGCGGTGCCGTGCACGCTCGACCACGTGAACACTCCGCGGCGCATCACGATCATCTCGCCCGGCGCGAGCGGCTCCCAACCTTCTTCGTCGGAGAGCGGCGTGCGCGACACGATCGTCATCGTGCGGTTCACGTCGTAGGGGCTCGAGACGTCCACCACGAGCTGCTCGCCGACGAGCACGTAGCGTTCGTGCGGCGGCACGCGGCGGATGCGGTGGAACGGGTGTTTCCCGCGCGCATCGCAGTACGCGACCACGTCGTGTCCGTCGCTGAGCACGAAGCTTCCGTGCGAGGTGGGCTCGCCGCCTTCGCTGAGGGGCTTGCCGAGGTCGTTGAGCTCGCGCATCCACGCGTGCAGGCGCTCCCAGCCGACCTCGCCGAGGGTGCGCGCTCCCGACTCGCGGATCTGCCCGAGCAGCCAACAGAACGCGTGCTCGGAGTCGGTGCGCCCGACCGGCTCGAACCACGCGTCCTCCCCGAGCGGCAGCTTCTCCGGAAGATCGCGACCGAGATCGCCGCTGTGCGCGAAGATCCAGTCGCGACCTGCCCACGAGCGCTGGAAGGGGTGCGTGTCCTGCTGCGTGACGCGCTTGGCCGCGCCGTGCGAGTGGCAGAGGAAGACGCTCGATCGGAAACGATCCCAGTCGCGCAGCACGCGCGTGAGCGGCGTCTCGTGGGTCGCGTTCGGATCCTTCACGACCGTCGCGGCCGCGTCGTCCATCGGGTACCAGGCGAAACCCCATCCCGCGGGGGCATCGAGGCTCTTGTCGCGCCCGGCCTTGAGCGTGATGGAGGGCGAAGAGCCCGTGTCGAACGACATGGCCAGGAGGTGACTGCTCACGAAGGCGAACTCTTCGCGGGCGGGTGATCGGGGTCAAGGGCGATGTCGCCCCGCCGCTCGCGATCGTCGGCGAGCGGAGGGCGCACGCGCGCGTGTCGGCATGCGCGTGTCGCAGCTCGTGCGCGCGTCTGCGGCCCTCGAGGACGCGTCGGAGCTCGTGCACGACGCATCCACGTCTGCGCGTGTGGGCTTCGATCCCCGTCAGAAGAGCGCGAGGCGACCGCAGCTCACGCGCTCTTCGCCGCGCACGACCACGACCTCGCCCGCGCGATCGGTCTGCGCTTCGATCGTGGTCGCGGTGAACGAACGCACCGTCTGCAGCGTGCCGCCGACCTGCACCACCACGCTCTCGTCGAAGCCGGTGCCCTGAAGCGAGAAACGCGCGTTGCGCCGCGGGACCCGGGCGATCCCGAGCGTGCACGTGAGCGCCGGCGCGACGTTCTCTTCCGGCGGCGTCGTCGGTTCCGTCGTGGTGCCGCCGCCGAGGTCGGTGCCCTCGGGCAAGGTCGGGTTCGTGGTCACGCCGCCGACGGTGCCGACGTCGGTGCCGGGCGTGACGGTGCTGGTCGCGGGCCCCGTGGTGCGTGGGATCTCGACTCCCGGCCGCACGACGATCCGATCGGGCAGCTCGGTGCTCGGACGCACGCTGGGTGCCGGCACGTGGAGCTGCACGTGGCCGGGCTCGCGGTACACGGGCGGCGGCAGCTCGGTGCGCGGGCGGAAGTACCCCGGGAAGTATTCGTAGCGGCCGTCCTCGACCACACACACCGGCGGCTCCCAGACGTGATCCGGGCGCGGCTCCTTCCACTGCCCGGGCGTCCACTCCCAGCGTCCGTTCCACGCCCAATGACCTTCCACCCACACCGAGGTGTCGTTCGGCGGCGTGCCCGGCGCGACGTCCTCGCGCAGCGGCGGCGGCGGTTCGGTCGCGACGACGTAGGTGGTCGGCTTCGTGTAGAGCGAGGCCTCGACGGTGAGCGAGACGGTGCACGCGCTCGCGGCGAGCGCGGCGGCGACGAGGAGGACGCGGAGGGTGCGCATGGGCGCGGACGCTACCAGCATCGTCGCGCACGTGCGATCGCCACGACACCGCATGCGACGACGTCGGCTCGTGATCGCCCGGCGACATCGCATGCGACGACGTGCGCGCGCTCCGCTGGCCGCGCTCCTTGTCGCGCGTTCCAACTCGTTCGCGCTCGCCCCTGGCTCCGCGCTCGGATCACGAACGCGCGCGCCGGTCGCTCGGATCGCGCGCGCTGCTATGCTCGCGCCGCTCATGGCCCATCGCATCTACGACGGCGTGCTCGATCTCGTCGGTGGCACCCCGCTGGTTCGCCTCGCGAAGCTCTCTCCCGAAGGCGGCGCCGAAGTGCTCGGCAAGCTCGAGGCACAGAACCCCGGCGGCTCCGTGAAGGATCGCCCCGCGCTCGGGATGATCCTCGCGGCGGAGAAGGAAGGCCTGCTGCAACCGGGCGCGATCGTCGTCGAGGCCACGAGCGGCAACACCGGCATCAGCCTCGCGATGATCTGCGCGGTGCGCGGCTACCGCTGCGTGATCGTGATGCCGGAGGACATGAGTCCCGCGCGCCGCTCGATCCTCGAGAGCTACGGCGCGGAGGTCTTCCTCACGAGCGCCGAGGACGGAATGGCGGGCGCGGTCGAGCACGCGGAGCGGCTCGTCGAAGAGCGCGGCGCGTTCATGCCGACGCAGTTCGACAACCCCTCGAACCCCGACTCGCACGCGGAGGGCACCGCGGAAGAGATCTGGGAAGCGTGCGAAGGAAAGATCGACGCGTTCGTCGCGGGCGTCGGCACCGGCGGCACGCTCACGGGCGTCGGGCGCGTGCTCAAGGCGCGGCTCCCTTCGGTGCGCCTCGTGGCAGTCGAGCCCCGCGGCAGCGCGGTGCTCAGCGGCGGACGCCCCGGCCTGCACGGCATCCAAGGCCTCGGCGCGGGCTTCGTGCCCGGCGTGCTCGACACCGAGCTCTTCGACGACGTGCTCACGGTGACCGACCTCGCGGCCGACCGGATGATGCGCCGCCTCGCGCGCGAAGAAGGCTTGTTCGTGGGCCCGAGCGCGGGCGCGAACGTCCACGCGGCGCGGGAGATCGCGCGGCGCATGAAGCCGGGCGAGCGCGTGGTGACGATCCTCTGCGACACCGGCGAGCGCTACTTGGGCTGAAGAGACGCTCGGCCGATTTCGCAAGCCGCCCTACTGAACGGCGCGCAGCTCGCGAAACGAGCGGTTCGAAGTGGAATCGTTCGAAGCGCAGTGGACGCAGTCCACGAAGCCGAACGATTCAACGAGAGTGTCGGGCCGTGCGCGAGCACGGAGCCGGCTGGCGACAGCCCCTCAAAGAAGCTGACGCTCACGACAGCACGGTGAGCGCCAGCGCTCGCAGCCGCGTGCGCAGCTCGGGCGACGCGAGCGTCGACGGCTCGTAGAGCAGCGCGCCTTGGGCGGCGCCGCGGATCGCGAAGAGCGCGAGCACCACGCGGCGCGTGATCTCGTCGTCCGCGAGCGTCGGCGCGAGCTCCCGCGCGAGCGGCACGAGCGCCGCGACGACGCGTCGCTCCGACGACTCGATGCCCGACTCCACCCAGCCGCGCGGCACGTCCCGCAAGAGCGCGCGACGCACCGCGAGGTCGCCGACGTCGCTCGAGCAGAGCAGCGCGACCAGCGCGTCGAGCTTCGTCTCCGCGGCCACGTCGGACCCCACGAGGCGCTCGACCTCCACGACCAACGCCCCGTTGAGTCGATCGGAAACCGCGGAGACCAACGCCTGCTTGTTCGGAAAATACTGATAGAGCGATCCGACGCTCACGCCCGCGCGCTCCGCGACCGCGTTCGTCGTCATGCCCGCGAGCCCCTGGGTGGCGAGCAAGCTCGACGCGGCGTCGAGCAGCGCGTCGACGATCGCACGTCCGGTGCGCCGCCGAGGCTCACGTCGAGGGGCTCGTTTGGACACCGGACGAGTCCTACCACGAGGACGGTTCGCGTGCGCGAGCCCCTTCACGACACCCAACCGCAAGACCTGGATTCGATTTGGCTTTTCGACCCGCCGCGCGCGAGTCCACGCCACTGCCGACCCCGACTAGGGTCGAGACATGGTCCCCGACGTCTCCCGAACGCCCGGCTCCGCCCACCGCGTGCCCTCGTCGCGCCACGTCGATCGCCGACGCGCGGGCACCACGCGCGCGCTGCTCGGCGGGCTCGCCGTCTTCTTCGGGCTCGCGCCCGCGCACGCGCAAGACGTCGGCTCCATCGAACAACCTGCGATCCTCGGCAACGACGATCGCCAACAATGGTTCGAGTCCGGCTCGCTTCAAAGCGTGGTCCAGGCTTCGACCGTGATGCTCGTCCCCGCCTCCTCGATCGGCTCCGGCAACGAGATCCGCTCGCGCACCACCCGCTCCGCGCGACACTCGCTCTGTCCCGACGAGGCGTTCGCGTGCGAGGAAGTGCTCGGGAGCTGCAGCGGCACCCTCATCGACGGCCACACGGTCGTCACCGCGGGTCATTGCTTCTCCTCTCTGGCCTCCATCCGCGCGGGCGGCTCCTGCAGCGGCACGGCGGTCGTCTTCAACTGGCGCATGGAGAGCGGAGATCGACGCGCGCAAGTGCTGCGGAGCCGCGACGTCTACTACTGCCACGAGATGCTCGCCGCGCACTACCGGCCGGGCACCTTGGAGCCCGACTTCGCGGTCTTCACGATCAAGCGCGATCGCAACGGCAGCGCCGCGACCCCCGTCGGCGCGCCCTACCGACCGGCTGCGATCTCCACCACGCGACGCTCGTCGGGCACCGTCTACACGGTCGGTCATCCCTCGGGGATCCCCGTCAAGGTCAGCCCCGGCTCGCTCGTCAGTTTCTCGGGTGCGTCCGGTCAGATCCGATTCGGCACCGAAGGCGCCGACGTCTTTCCCGGCAACTCCGGCGGCGGAACCTTCTTCGGCTCGACCCTCATCGGCGTCGTGACCAACGCCCCCGACGCGCCCGGTGAGAGCCGCGAGTTCTACCCACGCGACGATGCCGCCGGCTGCAACCGCGAGGTCCGACTGCTCCGCGGCACCAACTCGCACATGTGGCTCGCGCCGGTGATCGAAGCGCTCTGCAACCCGAGCCACCCGCACCACCTCGTCACGCGCCCGACGCACCTGTGCGGCACCGCCGCCCCCGTCGCGCCCGGCCCCGGCGGCACCACGCCCCCCGGGACTCCGACCTTCCCGTCCACCGTCGAATGCCGCGCGGGTCACGGCGATCCGAGCGGCGCCGCGCTCTTCCTGCTCGCGATCGGCGCGTGGATCGCCCGTCGACCGAGGCGCGCGCGCGGGACCGCCCGCATCGCGCTGGGTTCGTCTCTGGGCCAGGAACCTCGCGCGACGAAGAGCCTCGCGGGGAACGAGCTCGTGCGCGGGCTGCGCACGATCCTCGGGCTCGTGCTCGTCTCCTTCACGTTCGCGTGTGCGGGCGAGGCGAAGTCGACCGCCACCGACGCCAGCACCGGCGACGCGGCCACGGACGAGCCGATCGATCACCGCTACGCGGTCGCGGTCGTGCTCGCGTCGTCCACCACGCGCCCGGTCGGCTTCGATCTCGACGACGACGGCGCGGTCGACGACGCCTTCGGTACCCTCGTCACCTCGCTCGGCGACCTCGGCCTCGATCTCACGACGCTGATCAACGACACGCTCGCGCTCGGCGACCACGCGCTCCTCGCGCGCTTCACGACCCGCGACGACCGCGGCACCCTCACGCTCCGCGAAGGTCGCGCGGAAGGCGGCGCCGATTTCACCGGCCACGGCGAGTTCCAAGTCACCGACGCCGAGCCGACTCGCCTCGACGGATCCTTCGTCCCCGACGCGCCCTTCGTCACCGAGACCGACGCGCTGACGCTGCGCTTCCCCTTCGGCGACGGCCTCCTCGCCCTCCCGCTCACGCGCGTCCGGATCGAAGCCGAGCTCCCCTTCGACGAAGCGATGATCAACCTCGGCGGCGCGCTCTCGGAGCGCGAGCTCGTCACCCTCGTCGACACGATCGCGGCGTCGTTCGACGCGCGCATCGCGGCGACGCCCGGCTGCCCCGACGCGTGCGAGGACGAGACGATCGCGATGCTCCTCGCCGCGACCGACGCCGACGCCGACGGACGCATGAGCGGCGCCGAGCTCCGCACGCACCCCGTGCTCGGCGAGTGGCTCGCGCCCGACCTCGACCTCGATCGCGACGGCCGCGCGGACCACTTCTCCTTCGGCGTGCTCGCGTTCCTCCGTGCCGCACGCTTCGACGAGTCGACGCCCGTGAGCTCGTCGAGCAGCGCGCTCGTCCCGAAGGCCGACTTCTGCGCCGTCACCTGCGACGCCACCGACTGCCGCGGCTGTCAGTCCACCGCCTGCGGCTGGTGCGAAGGCCAGGGCTGCATGCCCCGCTCGCGCGCCCGCGAGTGCGACGCCGAGGCGTGGATCGACAACCAGCTCTTCTGCCCGAGCTGCAACCACACCAGCCAGAGCGCGTGCGATCGCGACGGCTTCTGCGGCTGGAGCACGACGTGCGGCCGCTGCGTCAACGACACGCGCTGCAGCGAGATCCCCACCGAGTGCACGGACCTGCGCGACCGCCGCGGATGTCGATGAGCGCGCGCGGCTTCGTCGTAGGAGCGCCCGAGCACCGCGGCTCGCGCCGTAGATGATCTCTCGTTCCGCTCGTCGCTCGTGATCGCCAGCCCCCAACGTACGTGTCGGTTCGACTCCCGCTAACGGTTCGCCCCGCCGCCACGTACGGTGCGGCCATGAGCTCCGAGCCCTCCACCGTTCCGTTGTCGTTCGAGCGACTCGAAGAGCCCGAGATGCGCGCGCGCGCCGACGCGTTCTTCGAGAACGTGCGTCGTCGCCGCAGCGTGCGGCACTTCTCGAGCGAGCCGATCCCGCTCGACGTGGTCGAACGCTGCATCGAGGCGGCCGCGCAAGCCCCGAGCGGCGCGAACAAGCAGCCGTGGACCTTCGTGCTCGTCACCGATCCCGACACCAAACGCCGCATCCGCGAGGCCGCCGAAGAAGAAGAGCGCGGCTTCTACGGAGGCCGCGCGCCGCAGGCGTGGCTCGACGACCTCGCGCACCTCGGCACCGACGCGCACAAACCCTTCCTCGAAGAAGCGCCCGCGCTCGTCGTGGTCTTCCTCCAGCGCACCGACGACGCGGGAGGTCGCCACTACTACGTCCACGAGTCGGTCGGGCTCGCGACCGGCTTTCTGATCGCCGCGCTCGCGCACGCCGGCCTCGCCACCCTCACACACACCCCGAGCCCCATGGGTTTTCTCTCCGAGATCCTCGGGCGGCCCGAGAACGAACGTCCGTTTCTCCTGCTCCCGGTCGGCTACCCGATCACGGATTGTCGCGTGCCGGACATCCGACGAAAGCCGACGAACGAGGTGTTGATCCGACGCTGACGATCGCGAGGCTCTCAGGTGCGCACGAGCGCGGGATCGACCGCCGCCTCGACGGCATCGACGACGGCCTCCAGATCGTACGTGTCGCTCGCGTCCGGGAAGAAGCGGAGGACCGTGCTCGGCTCGGGTGCTTCGAGCGCGTGGTAGGCGGCGTTGTATCGAAGTACCCGCGCTTCGTCGGTGGCCCACACGCCAGCGTGGGGGTACTTCCGTGCTTGTCGCCGCGTCCGCTCGGTCGAGCCCAGAAGCAGCACCGTGCACGTCGGCAGCGGAAGGAAGAGCGCGCGAGCGCGCGCGTCGTCGGTGGTGATGTACGCGGTCGGCCAGCCGCGATCCCAGACGATCACCTCGGCATCGGAGCTCTTCGCGCGGAGCTCGTCCATGACGTCGACGACGATGCGCGCCGCCGCTTCGGGCGCGGAGGCCCAGAGCGGATAGACCTCGTGAACGCGGTACGGCGCGTGGCTCGCGACCGCGAGGCCTCGGCGTCGAAACCGTGCGCACACCACCTCCACGCACGGCGTCTTGCCCGCGCCGTCCGTACCGTCGATCACGATCTCGATCGGGGCGCGGCTAGAGCGCATCGGAGGGCTCCAGCGCGCGCAGCCTCTCGAGGAGGCTCGACCACTGCGCATGCAACGACGCCGGATCGCTGCCACGGCGCCAGAGGTCCTTGTCGAACTCGCGCGTCGCGCTCGGATCGTCGAACCAGCCGACGTCCTTCACGCGCATGTTGTCGGGCGACAGCTCGTAGCAGAGCACCCGCCCCGACTCGTCGAAGAGGAAACACGCGTCGAGCACGTCGAGGCCGAGCGGCACGAGGCGATCGCGCACGAGCGCGAAGATCCGGAGCGCGTGGTCGGCCGCGGCGCGCGTGTCGATCAGCCGATCCGCGAGCGCCTCCGGCATGCACTCGTCGCGCAGCGCCTCGCCGTTCGGGCCGCGCAACGGGTTGCGGTAGTCGAAGCGCACGTAGGGTGCGTGGCGCGCGCGCTCCACGAAGCGCTCGCCGAAGCGATCGGTTCGCCCGGAGAGCCCGTGGTAGACGCGGGTCGGCGTGCCGACCCACGCGGCCTTCACGATCACCTCCACTGGCACCGCGCGCTCCTCGGTGATCAGCACGTGATCGCCGTGGCGCGCGAGGTGGCACGTCGCGATCCGCTCGCGGTGCGCAGCCGACCAGAACAACTCGCTGACGTCGAGGCGGAGCCGATCCGTGCCGACGACCTCGCCCTTGCGCTCGAAGGTGATCGAGTTGAGCGAGGGCACCATCCGCTGGATCGCGACGCCCGGGACGGGGGTCCGGCGAACGTGGAGGCTCTCGCCGAGGTGGAGCGCCGGCAGCGCCTCGAAGCTCGCCGCGCTCCGCACACACAGCGCGACGAGCTCGTCGTCGGTGAGCGTCAGCTCTCGTCGTCGCGGGTTCTCACGAAAGACGCGCGTCACGTGGCCTCGTCGTCGTCGCCGTCGTCGTTCTGTCGCGAGCCGCTACCACGCGAGCTCCGAGCCGTCCCACTGCCAGAGCCGCCCCGAGTGCTCCGACGTCAATCCGTCGACCAGCGCGACGAGCCCGTCCACGCACTCGCGCACCGAGAGCGGCGCGCCTTCGCCACCCATGTCGGTCTGCACCCACCCGGGGTTCACGGGACACACGACGATCCCTTCGTGCGCGAGGTCGTTCGCGAGCAGCTGCATCACCTTGTTCAGCGCCGCCTTGGAGCTTCGGTACGGGTAGTGCCCCGAGCTCTTGCGGTGCAGGCA
>JALOQC010000309.1 GCA_025453555.1 Myxococcota bacterium
CCTCCGCCTCCACCGCCGCGAGCAGCGCGTCGAGCTCCACGTCGTCATCCGAGTCCGAAGCCTCGGACTCCGTCTCGGTCTCGGACTCGGTCTCGGTCTCGGACTCGGTCTCGGTCTCGGTCTCGGTCTCGGTCTCGGTCTCGGACTCGGTCTCCGTCACGGACTCGGACTCCGTGACGGACTCGGACTCCGTGACGGACTCGGACTCCGTGACGGACTCGGACTCCGTGACGGACTCGGTCTCGGTCTCGGCCTCGGACCCGGACCCGGCCTCGGACCCGGACTCGGATTCCGTCTCCGTCGCGCGTTCGGACCTTTGAGCCGTCGCACCCTCCGCGGAGAATCCGACGGAGACCACGACCATGGCCGCGACGAAAACCGAGAGAGGTCCCCCGACGAGACCCGCCTTCCTGCTCGGAGCTCCGCTCATTCCCTCCCGATTTCGACCGGCTCGCTTCGGAGCGCGTCGATGGATTCCCAGCGGAGCAGCACGTCCCGCTTGCAGCGCACGCAGCGCAGCTCGATGCCCTCCGCCACGCGGCGCGCGAGCAGCCGGTGGCAGTCGCAGCGCACGTCGCCGTTGGGATCGGGCCGCCCGACGGTGGGCGGCGTGAGGGGGCGTGAACGCATCGGTTCCTCGGCGGTCGTCGGTCCGCTCACGCCTGACCGATCGGCCCGCGCGGATTCACGTCGAGCGCGAGCGCCGCGTCCTCACGCTCACGAGCGAGCGTCCCGAGGGCCTCCCCGAGCGTGCGGTGCAGGCTCGCGAGGCTCCCGTGGTCGAAGCGCAGGGTCACCGCCCCGAGGTGCACCTCGATCACGCGACCGCAGCCACACGAACGTTCGACGCGAACCAACGAGCTCTCCGCCAGGCGCTTCTTCATGCGACCGATAATGAAATTGATTTTCAAAACCGTCCCGCGAAACGCGTGATCGATCGCACAAAAGTGGATCCAACCCAGGGAAAACACTCGGCTCCCCCCACTCGACCCAAGGATCCACCATTTTTGCTGGAGCAGCTCCCCCAGCTCGACCCAAGGACCCCCAGCTCGTCGAGGACCCTCAGCTCCCCGGCTCGCCCAGCTCGACCCAAGGATCCGCCTCCCCTCCCCAGGGGCAGCCCAGCCCCCACACGAGCCTGTCCGGAGATCCCCCAACTTTCGACGTAACTTAGACAAGATCGAGACGATGCACTGGCGCACCGTCCCCCGCGCCCCACAATCAGGGACATGATCCGCCTCGCGATTCTCGATGATTCTCTGCCCCAACAGCTCGAACACTCCGCCGCCGGCCCGCTCGCGGACGTCCAGGTCACCTTCGCGGGCACCGATCTAGACAAACTGATCGAGCACTGCCGCCGCCAGCCGCCCCACGTCGTCATCCTCAACGTCGACCTGCTCCCGCCCGGGGAGCCCGACCGCGCCATCGCGCAGCTCAAGGACCAGACCCAGGCCGAGCTCGTCATCGCGCTCTACTCGTTCCTCCGCCGCCAGGACCTCGAGGCGCTCTCGAACGTGAGCCGCCCCCTGCGCGGCCCCGTCACCCTCGCGCGCCTGCGCAGCCAGATGCTCTCGGTGATCATCCGGCACATGCTCGACGAGAAGGCCCCCGCCTCCGCCCCGCCTCCGCAAGACGCGCCCCCGCCGCGCTTCAGCGCCAGCCAGCTCGCGCGCCTGATGGAGATCCCCTCCGCGGTCGATTGCGAGTGCCCGAACCACCTGAGCGAGCTCGTCGCGTCCCTCAATGCGTTCGAGGGCTACGCCAAGCGCTGCCAGAACAAGAACCCCGCGGACGCCAAGCTGCACGCCGACCTCGCGCTCTTCGCCGCCCACGCGCGCAGCGTGATGGAGCGCGCGCTCGAGCGCGTGATCGAGCACGAGAAGATCGTGCTCTGAAGCCCGACGCCCGCGCACGCAGCTCGCACGCACGTAGCCGCCCAGCTCGTGACGCGAGCGACGGTCGAAGCTCGCGCGGCGCGAGCCGCGAGAGAGCTGCTCCTCTCCACTTCGTGGCTCCGCTGACACGACGACGCGCGCCCACGTCCGCACCTCGACTCGCCCGATCGCACGGTTCCCCGGCGATTCGCGCGTGGTCCGCCCCTTGAGAAGAGCCGCATCGGAGGCGACGACGATGCAACGGGCGACGACCAAGGCTCTCTTCCTGACCACTCTCCTCGGGGCGCTGACCCTCGAAGCGCACCTCTTCGGAGCGCACGCCCACGCGGTCGATCGCGCCGTCGCCGACACCGAGTCCGTCGACGCGTTCGACGAGACCCTCGGCGACGCCTCGACGCGCTTCCGCACCCGCGGCGCCTACCGCGGCCGCGCGATCAACGTCGAGCTCGCGGCGAAGCTCCTCGACGGCGCGGTGATCGCCCCCGGCGCCGAGCTCTCGTTCGACGCCGTGGTCGGCGAGCGCACGGCGGAGCGCGGTTTCCGCAACGCGCCCGTGATCGCGAACGGCGAGCTCCGCCGCGGCATCGGCGGCGGCGTCTGCCAGGTCGCCAGCACCCTCCACCTCGCGTCGCTCCGCTCGGGCCTCGAGGTCGTCGACCACCGCACCCACACGTTGCCCTCGAGCTACCTCGATCCCGGCCTCGACGCGCGCATCGCGTGGGGCACCCAGGACTACCGCGTGCGCAACCCGCACGCCTTCGCGGTCCGCGTTCGAGCCACCACGTCCGAAGGTCGCCTCGCGGTCACGATCGAAGGCGCGGAAGCGCTTCGCCACGAGGTGCGCACCGAGCTCGTCCGCGAGCTCCCGGCCGCCGAGCAGGTGGTGCTCGACCCGACCCTCGCGCCCGGCGAGGTCGTGGTGGAGAACGAAGGCCGCGACGGCCTCGTGGTGCGTGTCGTGATCGTCGACTCCGAAGGCCACACGACCTCGACCCTGCATCGCTACGCCCCGTCCGCTCGTGTGATTCGCCGCGGCGCATGAGCCGAACGCGGTCTCGGTCTCGGACTCGGACGGTCTCGGACTCGGACGGTCTCGGACTCGAACTCGGACTCGAACTCGGACTCGAACTCGGACTTCGTGTCTAGGTCACCGACTCGGCCCGGTCGCCCCAACCACTTGCGCGACCCCGTATCCTCCCCCCATGGCGATCACGAAGCTCGGACCCTGGGCCTGGCCCACGCTGCTCGGCCCCTTCCTCCCGGGCTGGGCCCTCGTCACCTGGGCCGCGATCGCCGGGGACGAGCAGTCGCTCTCTGCCGTGGTCCCCTTCTTCGACGTCGACGGTTGGGCCCTCGCGATGCTCCTCGTGAGCGTGATGTCCGCCGTGATCGCCTTCCACCTCGTGGTGGTCGACGTGCTCCTCCTCCGCCTGCGTCTGCGCGCGCTCCCCACCGGCGGCCGCGCATGGCTCTCCGGTCTGCTCGCACCCGTCGCCACCGTGCTCGCGTGGGCCGTCCTCCCGACCGGCGACGGCGGCGCGCGCACCGTGCTCACCGTCGCGCTCGGCTTCGTGATCGGCGCCCTCGCGGTGCGCCTCGTCCTCGGCAAGCGCCCGAGCGCCTGACCGCCGGACCTGCGCGATCGTCGACGGTCGTTCGTTCCCGCACGTCGTCGAGCGCCGCTCGTCTCCTCGTGACGTTCGGGCATCCACGTCCACGTGCGCGGCCCCATGGAAACGCGCCTCCGAATCGGCTACGCAGCCCGGCGTGCGTGCCTTCTGCTTGGCCTTTCTTCTCCTCGGCGGCGTCTCCGTCGCGCACGCGGACGAGTCCTCGGGCACCTGGACCGGCACCCTCGAGCTCCGCGGCAACTACTACTGGGAGCAGTCCACCCGCGTCGTCGCCCCCGAAGGCGGCGTGCGCCTCGTCGCCCCCAACGGCATCCGCCTCGGCGCGGACTACCTCGTCGACAGCATCACGAGCGCGAGCCAAGCCGCCGGCGTCCTCGAAGACGTGCGCTTCACCGAGATCCGCCATCAGATCTCGCTCAACGGCGGCTACGAGTTCGATCTCGGCGACGCCCAGCTCGACCTCGGCCTCGCCTACCGCATCAGCCGCGAGCCCGACTACCTCTCCAACAGCTTCGGCCTCACCGGCGCGCTCTCGCTCAACGATCGCAGCACCGTGATCCGCGCCGCGCTCTTCTACGTGCACGACGAGATCCGCCAGCGCTTCGTGGTCGGCGCGGGCATGCGCCCCGTGACCGGCGGCGGCACCAGCGGCGACGCCTTCCGCGAAGACTTCAACGCGCTCGCGCTCAACGTCACGTGGGAGCAGATCCTCTCGCCCGTCGTCTTCTTCCAGGTCGCCTATCAATACGGCTGGATGGACGGCTTCCTCGCGAACGCCTACCGACGCGTCGCGGTTCAAGACGTCCTCCGCCCCGAGAATCACCCCGAGACGCGCCACCGTCACTCGCTCACCGGCCGCCTCGTCACCCACGTCCGCGCCACCCGCAGCTCCGTGCACCTCGGCTATCAAGCCTACATGGACAGTTGGGACGTCGCGGCAGTCAGTCCCGAGATCCGCGTCTACCAAGAGCTCGCTCAATCGGCGCACCTTCGCCTGCGCTACCGCTACTACAAGCAGCGCCGCTCGTTCTTCTACCAAGACGCCTACGCCCAGACGCTCCCCGACGAGGCCTACGTCACCGCCGACCCGAAGATGAGCGCCTTCCGCGTGCACACCTTCGGCTTCCAGCTCCTCCTCGAGACCTCGTTCCTCGCCGACACCGTCTTCGACTTCTTCCGCGCCGCCTCGATCGATCTCAGCTTCGAGTACCGCTGGAACACCAACCGCTTCGGCGACGGCGTGATCTCCTCCATCGGCCTCCGCGTCCCCTTCTGAGCGCCCTGCGGTGAGCCCGACCGTGAGCCCTTCGGCGAGCCCGACCGTGAGCCCTGCGGGAGCCCGACCGTGAGCCCGACCGTGAGCCCTGCGGTGAGCCCGACGGTGAGCCTGAGCCCGACGGTGAGCGCGACCGGACGCACCGCGCGCCAGCTCGCGACCTACGGCCTCGCCGCGTTCCTCTTCGCGCTCGCCTTCGCGCGCCTCGCGACCTTCCACCACCGCACCTTCGACCTCGCGTTCTACACACGCATGGCCTGGGGCCTCGCGCGCGGCGACCTCTGGGATCCCTTCCTCGAAGCGCACGTCCTCGGCCTCCACGTCTCGCCCGTGCTCGCCCCCATCGGCGTCGCTGGCCTGCTCGTCGGCACCGCCCCCGCGCTCCTGCTCGCACAATCGGTCGCCTGCGCGCTCACCGCCAAGACCCTCGGCCTCCTCGCCGTGCGTCGCCTCGGAGCCCCTTACTTCTGGCTCGGCTTCTTCGCCTTCGCGCTGCACCCGAACCTCGTGCACGTCGCGACCTACGAGGCCCACCCCGGCACCCTCGCGCTCCTCCCGCTCGCGCTCGCGGCCGAGCGCCTCGACGCCCGCGATCGCCGCGGCTTCGTCCTCGCGGTCGTCGGCGTCCTCCTCTGCCGCGAGGACCTCGCGCTCGTCACCGCGCTCCTCGGCGCGATCGCGCATCGCACCTTCGGCCTGCGCACCTCGCTCCCCATCGCCCTCGGATCGCTCGCGTATCTCGGTTTGTTCGTCGGCTACCTCCACCCCCGATTCTCTCCGGAGACCGGCTCCTTCGCGCTGCACTTCGGCGTCTTCGGAGACACTCCCGGTGCGGTGATCTCCCGCTGGATCTCCGAGCCGAGCGTGCTCTTTTCGCATCTGTTCGATGGAAAGAGGGGGACCTACCTCGCGCGCATCCTCCTCCCGCTCGCGCTCGTCCCACCCCTGCTCGGCGCGCGCTTCCTCGTCCCGGCGCTCCCGATCGTCGCCATCAACCTCGTCAGCGCGTTCCCGACCACCCCGAACCTCGACTCCCACTACCTGAGCCCTGCGCTCCCCTTCGTCGTCGTCGCCACGATCGTCGGCGTCGCGAAGCTCCGCGCGGACAAGCGTCGCGGTGCGGCCCTCGCGATCGTCGCGTGCAGCGCGATCTTCTACGGCGCGCTCGGTCGCCACCCGAACGATCCTGCGTTCGCTGCCGATCCACGCACCGACGCCGCCCGCACCGTGCTCGCCGCCATCCCCGCCGACGTCTCCGTGCAAGCGCCCGATCCGCTCCTGCCCCACCTGGCCGAGCGCGCGCGTGTCCACCGAGCGCCGCCCCCCGATCGCGACGCCGAGGTCGTCGTGCTCGACCTCGCCCACCGCGACCGCTACGCGCAGCGCGAAGATCTGCTCCGCACCATCGAAGAGCCCCGCGTCCGCGACTGGCTCGCCCGCGCCGACTACGGCCCCCTCGCGCACGCCGCGCCCTACCTCGTGCTCCGGCGAGGCGCCGACCCACGCCGCTTCCTCGAGCGCTTCGAGCCCACGCGAGCGTCAATCGAAGAGCACGCCGAGCCCGACGAGGACGAGCCCAACGAGCCCAACGAGCCCACCGAGCCCCGAGACGACTCACGAGACTCCGTCGAGCTCGTGCGCCTCACGCCCTGCCTCGGCATCGTGGGTGCCTGGCTCGTCCCGGACGGCGTGGCCCTCGAGCTCCTCGCCCACGGCCCCTGCCCGAGCGATCTCGCCCTCCGCGTCGGCCCCGGCGAGCTCTCCCGCCGCGTCGATCTGATCGCCGACGGCCTCGTCTCCCCCGCCCACCTCCGCGCCGGCGACCGCTTCGTCTCCCGCCACCGCTTCCGTCCCGGCCTCCTCGACGCCGAGGTCTGGCTCGGCGCCCTCCGCAGCAGCGGCGCCCGCCCCGAGCCCGGCGACCCGATCCGCGTCCGCGTCCCCCTCCGCGGCGGCCCGACCCGTTGAGTCCTCAGAACGTCACGCCCGCGACCGCTCCCATCTGCAGCACCAACGTTCGGTACTCGTCGTAGTAACCGCCGGGCTCCTCCAAGGCCTCCGCCACCCGCGCGGTGACCGCGACGTGGAAACGTCCGAAGCTCGCCCGATGGCGAAGCGGAACGAGAGCAGCGCCGGAACCCAGTCCTCCTCGCCGTCGCAGTACGGACAACCCATCCGCGCCCCCGGAGCCCACGCCGCCTGCACCACGAGCCCGATGCGCCGCCCGAAGCGCAAGGTCGGACCGACCAACGCATACACATCGAACAACTCCCAATCTTCGTCGTAGTAGTCCGCGCCCGTCGTCGAGCGCCGCGCGCCGCGCTCACGATCCCCCTCGGCTCCGCGCTCGGGTGCGTCCCCGCGCGATGGCGCGGAGCCAATGAATCCGATCGATCCGGGCGTGTCGTGCGGCCTGCCTCGGCCTCGTCGCCCGGTCGTTTTCCTCAGCGCCGAAGCACCTCCAGCGTGGCCCCGCGCACCGCCAACGTCTCCGCATCCGCGAACGCCAGCTCCGGCAGCGCGTCCACCGCCCGCTCGAGCTCCGTCACCGAGCCCGCCGAGCCGTCCGAACCCTCCTGCGGCGCCGCCCGCACGATCCGCAGCCGCAACGCCTCGCCGCGCTCCACCAGCGCCACGCGCTCTGCGTCCGGTGCGATCGCCATGACCTCCGGCCACGCCATCGACCCCGGATCGTCCCCACACGACTCCCCGCGCGGCGCGTACTCGGACACCGTCCACCGCGTCGTCCCGTCGCGCGTGTCGATCACCCGCACGCTCCGGTGCGCCTCCGTGCGCACGAGCGCGAATCGCCCGGTCTCGTCGAGCGAAACGTCGTCGAACGCCTGCGCGACGACCCGACGCCGAAGCGGATCTTCGAGCGACCAACGCTCCAGCCGCGTCGGCCGACACGATCCCTCGGCGCAATCCTCCGGCAGCGCGACCACCAGCTCACGCCCCTCGAGCCGCACGTCCGCCCGACCGCGTCCCTCCGGATTCGATGCGATCAGAAAGCTCGCCAGCTCCGCGAGCGTCGCCCCGTCGCGCAGCTCCAACGACGTCACGCGCCCTCCGTCGATGCGCTCCTCGATCGTGAGCAAGAGCGTGCGCCCGTCCACCTCGACGAAGCGCGCCCGCACCACGGAAGCACTCGCCGCCCGGACCTCGCTCGGTCGCTCGTCCGGTCGCTCGCCCGGTCGCTCGTTCGGTCGCTCGTTCGCAGCCATCGCGATGCCATCCGGAGTCGCGACGAGCCACGCCCCATCGCTCCGCCGCGCGAGCGCGCCTTCCGGCAACGTGACCGCTTCGCCCGCGAACGAGAGCCCCCGCGTCCCGAGCGCAATCACGTCCGAGAGCACCCGCAGCTCGCCCTCGTCCCGTGCCTCGAACGCCACCCGCCACGTCGACGACTCGGTCGCAGTCGTCGCGGTTCGGATGGGCGACTCGGTCGTGCTCGTCGTGGCGCGGGCTGTCGTGGCGCGGGCTGTCGT
>JALOQC010000018.1 GCA_025453555.1 Myxococcota bacterium
GAGGAGCATCGTCGGCCGCTGACCCGGCCGACCGAGGAGCATCGTCGGCCGCTGACCCGGCCGACCGAGGAGCATCGTCGGCCGCTGACCCGGCCGACCCAGAAAACTGGGAAGGCTGGGGCAGCGACGCGCTCTCGGTCACGCTCGCGACGGGCGGAGGCGACGTCGAGCGCTTCCCGGTGCAGCAGCTTCACGCGGTGCACGTGATCGCAGATGCACGCGATGCGGCGCGCGACGAGGTCTGGGTCGGCAGCCTGCACGGGCTCTACCGCTTCGATCCGCGCACCGCGCGCCTCCAGCGCCACACCGTTTCGTCGGGCGCGTTGCCGGTCGACTGGGTCACCGCGCTCGCGACGATCGACGGCACGCTCGTGGCGGGCACCTACCACGGCGGCCTCTCGTGGAAGCAGGGCGATCGTTTCGCGCACGAGACGGAGCGCGACGGTCTGCCTGCGGGTTGGGTGAACCCACACGCGATCGTCGCGCACGGCGGCGCGCTCCACGTGGGCACGCTCGAGCGCGGGCTGCTCGTCGGCACCCGCGGCGCGTGGCGTCACTACACCACGCGCGACGGTCTGCCGAGCGACGACGTCACGGCGATCCTGCCCGAGCGCGACGGGATCTGGGTGGGCACACGCGGTGGTCTCGTGTGGATGGAGCGCGCGCGCTGAAGGCTTCGTCGCTCACGTGCCTCGAGACGAGCACCGACGGAACGAAGAAGCCCACGCGAGAGTGCGCGGGCTTCTTCGTTTTCGAGTCGTCGACATCAACCGCAGACGTTCTCGATCGGGGCGACGCGACAGCGGGCCGCGAGCTCGGACGCGAGCTGAGCGGCGGCGGCGTCGAGCGCGCGTGCGACCGCACGCTGGAAGTCGGCCCGCGCGATCTTCGGCAGCACCAGGCTGACGATGGCGGATCCGATCACGGACATGGAGACCGGGATCGCCCAGCCGAGGTGGCCCGCGGTGTTCCGCGATCCGCGACCCTCGGCGGTGCCGACCTCGCTCACCAGCACGAGCTCCGCGCGTTTGTTCATGTTGTTCGGGCGGACCTCTCCGCCGTCGAGGCGCAGCGACGCGCCCGCGTTCGGGCTGGTGTCGACGTGCTCGAAGTGGCGCGCGAGGTGGTACCGGAGCGCGACCTCGAGCGCCTCCGTGAAGTCGACGAGCTGCACGACGTGCTTGGTGCCGTGCTGGCGCCGGACCTCGCGCAGCGCCGCCTGCCAGAACTGGTAGCGCGCGCGTCGGTCCGCCGCGATCTCGGGCGGCGGCTCCTCGACGTCGACCTGTCGAAACTGACGCGTCTCGCCGCGTGCGTTGCGGAAGAACGCGCCTTCCGCTTGCGGCTGCACGTGCAGGCGCACCCAACCGCGTCGCTCGACCGCAGCGTCTTCTTCCGCCCGGTCTTCCATCTGGCGCTCCGTCGCGGCCCGCACCGCGAACGGATGAATGTGCACCGTTCCACAACCCACGCTCGCGCACGCGAGCACCACCCAGATCCAGCACCAATTCATGACGTTTCCTCCGAGAAGGCCCGCGTCTCGGCAGGAGGAACGTGCGGTTGCGTGGGTCGGTGAAGATTTTCGTGGAGGCGGCGCGGTCTCGACGTGCGCTACTTCCGCGTGCCCTTCGCGGCCTTGGCGCCCTTCGCGCCCTTCGTGCTCTTGCCGCGCTTCGCGGCACGGTACGCGTCCGCGTCGACGTCTTCGCCCGCTGCCCACTGTCGCATCGTCGGCACCACCACCGCGTCCCAGCGTGCGTCGAGGCGCAGGCGCAGGAAGTCGCGGTAGAGCGTGCCGAGCAGCGCCTCGACCTCGGCGGCCTTCGACATGCGCTCGTAGAAGGGCGTCTCCTCGTCTTCTTCCGACTCCGCCTTCTTCTTCTTTCGTCCGCGCGTGCGGCCCGCGAGCTCGTCCACGAGATCGCCGATCACCGCCTCTTCCTTCTTGTCGAGCACGGTCGCGAGCTTGAGCGCGCGCAGCGCGAGCGTGTCGCCCGTGAGCACGAGGCTCGTCTCCTCGTCGTCCTTGCTGATCCGAACCGCGAAGCGCTCCGGGAGCTGCCCGCGCAGGAGCGCTTCTTTCGCTTCGCGTCCGAGCCCCGGCGCGGCCGCCTTGATCGACGTGCTCTCGGATTCCGCGGAGAGCACGAGCTGCTTCTCGAGCCAGAAGCCGAACGCGCCGTGCTCTTCAGTGTGCAGAGTGCCGTCGAAGAGCTCGGACTCCATCCAGAGCCAGAGCAGGAGCTCACGGCCGACGAAGCGGCGCTTCTCGATGCGATCGGCGAGCTGCATCACGCGTCTCCTTCCGGCACGAGGATCGTGGGCGTGAGCGCTTCCCAGAGCGCCTCGTCGTCGAGCGCGATCGGATCGTCCTCGCCGCGCAGACGTGACGCGAGGGTGTAGGGCGACTCGGCGACCAGCTTCGCGCCGAAGGTCTTCTCGAAGAGATCCACCATCGAGAGCATCGCGCTCGCGGTGTGGCTGAAGAAGCGCACGAGGCCCTCGTCGAGCGACCACGTCAGATCGACCGCGCGCGTGCTCGGCACGAGCTTCTTGCGCAGCTCGCGCGTCACGACCTCCTTCAGCTCCGCGCGCTCGCGGCGCGAGAGCTTCTCGCGGCCCACCTGCTCGCGGTACGCGAGTTCGGCTTGGCGCAGACGCGTGCGCAGCATCGCGCCGGGGATCACCCATTTGTCGGTGCGGAAGCCGAGGTTCACGAAGCCTTCGAGGTACACGCGCTCCTTCGGCAGCGAGACGTCGAGCGGATCGCCGAGCACACACCAGCCGCTGCGCTCGGACTCGGGCTCGTCCGCGTCGAGCGGGCGCATCGCGTGGTGGAGGAGCTTCTCGTAGGAACGATCGAGGAAGCCACGCGGAAGAGATCCGTCGGCGGCTGACCCCGCCGACCGGATGGTTCCGTCGCGTCCTTGGAGCGTCACGAAGAAGCGGCTGTAGCTCAGCGAGCCAGAGAGAGCCGACATGGGGACCGGCTCTTAGCAGCCCGATCGCGCGGAGCCACCTCGTTCACGACGTCACCGCGCGTGGCAGCGCGGCGCGCCATTCAGGAGGTGCTCAACCGAAGTCGTGCGACCACTGCCACGTCGGATCGCGCTCGACCGTGACCTCGACGGACCAGCCGACCTCGCGCGCGAAGGTCTCGAGGCGCGCGAGCATCGGGCTCGACTCCATCGCGTAGAACACGAGCGTGCGATGGCCCGCGTGGGTGGTGGTGCCCGCGAACACCGCGTCCTGCAGCGACTCGAGCAGCCGGTCTTCGCCTTCCGCGATCGCGGCGAGCTCGTCTTTCGAAGGGAGCCCCTGGTCGTCCACGTCGCGCAGCGCGATCGCGAGCTCGACGCGGTACGAGCAGAGCAGGTGATCGATGCGCTTGAGCGCGCGGTTGACGCTCGCGAAGATCGGCCGCCCTTCGCGCTCGCCCTTCAGCACGACCCAGCGATCGCCGGTCGCGCGGCGTCGGAGCGCGTCGACTTCTTCCACGAGCTTCGGCAGCGACACGCCGCCCCACGGTTTGCTCGCGATCGGCTCCACGGCGCCGATCCAGCGCTCCACGCCGTCCTCGCCGAGCGCGCCGTCGAGCATCAAGAAGGTCACGGTGCCGCGGAGGTTCTCCGGCATCGCCGCGAACGCCGCGTGCCAGACCTCCACGTCGATGCGCTCGCGCGTCTCGTCGGTCCGCGCGCGCACGAGCATGTCTTCGGGCTTCACGTCGTGGCCTTCGATCCGGATCGCGAAGCCCGGACGCGGCTTGCGCGCAGCGGAGTGCTCGAAGACCGGATCGTCCTTCGGCGCCGAAGCCAGCCAACGCTCCGCGACCACACGCAGCTCGGGATCACCGGCCGCGCTCAGCGTGAAGCAGTGCGCGGCGCGCTCGCCTGGCCCGAGCTCCCACTGCAGACGATCGTCGATCGCCGAGACCAGCGCAGAGATGCGCGCGGGAAGATCGCCGTAGGCGGCGGCGTCGCGCGCTGCGATCGCCTTCTCGAGCCCCGCTTGGAGCGTGGGCCACGCCGTCCAGAACGCCGCGATCGGTTCCGTCTCGTTCATGCGCGCGAGCGTATCTTCAGGGAGGCGTCGCCGGATCGAAGAACGCGATCGGCGCGGCCAGGCACGCGTCGGGGATGCCGAAGGCGTCGACCAATCCCGCGGCGGCGGGCATCAGATCGAGCATGCGGCGCTCGACCTCCTTTCGGATCGCGCGCGCCTTCGCGGGTGCCGTCCAGCCGCTCTCGAGGTACCAGCCTGCGTCGCGTTCGAGGAGGCAGAGCGCGTGCAGCGCGCCGACCTCCCGGAGCATCTCCGTCGCGCGGCGCTCGTCGTCGGTCGTCTCTGCGGCCTCGCGCGCGACGAGCGCCTCGTCGAACCAACGGAACGCGAGGTGATCCACCCACGCGCTCGCGGCCGCCACGAGGTGCTCCTGCACCTCCAACATCGCGTCGTGCGGATCCATCTCGTCCCCGAGGCGCCTGGCGAGTCGACGCGCCGCCGAACGCACGAGCGTGCTCGCGCGATGCTCCAGCGATGCGAGCAAATACTCGCGGTCGCCGAGGTGATCCGGATCCGTGCGCCGCGCGGTCACCGGGTTCATGTCGACCACGCGCTCGGCCGCGATCCCCGCGACCATGCGCGCGATCGCGCCGACGCCCCCGCTCTGCAGATCGCGACGGAAGCGGCTCACGAGGCTCTTGGCCACGAGCTGGAGCAGCACCGTGTTGTCACCCTCGAAGGTCGAGAACACGTCGGAGTCCGCGCGCAGATCCGGCAGGCGATTCACGCCGAGATACCCCTGCCCACCGCACGCCTCGCGCGCGAGCTGAACGGTGCGCGTCGCGTGCCAGGTCGCGGCGACCTTCAGGCCCGCGGCCTCCGCTTCGAGCTCTCGGGTGTCCGTGTCTTCCTTCACGGTCTCTTCCGCGAAACGCCCGCGCAGGCGCTCGAACGCGAAGCTGAGCACGTAGGTCGTCGCGAGCGGCGGCAACAGTCGACGCTGATGGGTCGGATAGCGCAGCAGCGGCAGCTCGCCCGTCTCGGGACCGAACTGACGCCGCGCGAGCGAGTAGCGGATCGCGATCGCGAGGGCCGACTTCGCGACGCTCACGCCGGCCGCACCGACACAGATGCGGCCGCCCACGAGCGTGCCGAGCATGGTGAAGAAGCGGCGATCGCGGCTCGCGATCGGGCTGACGTAGTCTCCGGCGTCGTCGATCGTCGCGAAACGATCGAGCAAGGCGTCGACCGGCACGCGAACCTGGTCGAACCAGAGGCGCCCGTTGTCGACGCCGTTGAGGCCCATCTTCCAGCCGCAGTCGCCGATGCGGATCCCGGGCATCGGGTTCCCGTCGTCGTCGCGCACCCGCACGAAGATCGCGTGCACCCCGTGCGCTTCGCCGCCGACCTCGAGCTGCGCGAAGACCGTGGCGGCCTTCGCGTCGTCCGCGAGCCCGCCGATCCATTCCTTGCGCGCGGCCTCACGCGGCGTGTGGATCACGAGCTCGCGCGTCGCGTGATCGTAGCGCGCGATCGTCTCGAGCCCCGCGACGTTCGAGCCGTGACCGACCTCGCTCATCGCGAAGCAGCCGGGCAGCTTCAGCGACGCGACGTCCGCGAGCTTCGCGTGGTGGCGCTCGGTGCCGAGGAAGTAGAGGCTCCCGCCGAAGAGCCCGACCTGCACGCCGGTCTTCACGACGAGCGAGAGATCGCCGAGCGCGAGCGTCTCGAAGAGCACCATGAAGGGCTGCAGATCGGGCACGTCCGAGGTCACGCCCGGGAACGCGAGATCGAGCAGGCCGGTGTCCGAGAGCGCTCGGAGCCAGCCCCGCGCCTTGTCGCGCTGCTCGTCCTTGGAGAGCCCGTACATGCGGCGCGTCGGATCGTCGAGGAAGGCTCGCGTCCGCGCGCGAACCTCGGTCTGCGTTCCGTCGAGCGCCCGCCGAAGCTCCGCGACCGGCAGCGCCGCGCGTTCGATCGCCTTCGGACGCGGGCCGTGTGCGCCGCCGAGGCCCAGCGTCTTCAAGAGCTCGCGCGCGACCTGCGCCGCCTCCGGATCGTCGGCCAGCGCCGTCGCGGAGCTCGCGAGCGTGCGGCGCTCCTCCGCGCCGAGGTTCGCGATCGCGCGGTCGAGGGTGCTCCGCAGGTGCGCGAGCTCGTGCGCGCTCGGGGGATCGTTCGGATCGAGCCACGCGTGCACGAGCGCACGCGCGGCGGGACGAAGCCACGGCGAGGCGGAGAGTCGCCGACCGATCTCCGCGCGCTCGACTTGCGTGAGGTCGCCGTCGATCCACGCAGCCAAGAGGAGCGGCAGGAACGTTCGGAGCTGAGGATCGTCGAGGAGCGCGTCGCCGCGTCGAGTCGTCGTCATGCGCGGCATGGTTTCACGGCTCGTCTCGCGCGTCTGCGTCGAGGAAGGAACGATGGGGACATGCACGCGCCTCGTGGACGCATGTACGAAACGATCGACACGCCACGCCCGCTCCGCGATGCTCGCGTCGTGACCTACCGCGACGACCTGCTCGCGCTGCGCGAGCGCTGGCGAGACGACCGCGAGCGTCACGACCGTGCGCTCCAGGAGCTCGGTCCGCGCCTCGCCGCGGTACGAAGCGCCGAGGAGCGTCTGCTCTTGTCGGGCGCTCCGCTCGCGTTTCGGGCCTCGGATCCACCGTTCGGCCCGATCGAGGAGCCGCCGCCGTCCGCACCACGCGAGGTCTGGGAGGCCGCGCTCGCGCGGCTCGGTGAGCGGCTCGAAGAGATCTCGGACGAAGCGCGCTGGCTCGAGGGGCGAAGGAAGTCGCTCGAGGAAGGTGTCGATCGCGCGCCGCTCGCGGCTCCTCCGCGCGTGTTGCCGTTTCGGCTAGCGCTCGCGGAGTGGCTCGGGGTCGCTCTTCGCGTGAGCTGGCTCCTGCTCCCGCTCGCGCTCGTCGCGCGCGCGACGCTCGGTCGGTTGGCGGTGCTCGGCGTGATCGGGCTCTTCGTGGTGGTGACGACGCTGTGGTGGTCTCGGCGTGCCGCGTTCTTGCGGCAGGGCGTGCTCGCGTCGACGCGGGTGGTCGGCACGCGCGCGTCTCTGGCGACCATGACCAACTGGCCGATCCGGCGTGCGCGTGGGTGGGGCGTGGACTCGATCCCCTTCACGGGGCAGGGCACGATCACCGAGCTCGTCGCGACGACCGACGCGGGTGAGGTGCCGTTGCAGGTGAGCAACGTGATCTTTCACGACGGCATGGTGTTGGTGCGCGGCGCGCGCGCGATGGCGACCCTCGCGTTCCACTGCGCGCCCGTGCCGACTCCCGAAGGCACGTGGTCGCCGCGGCTGACACCGATCGCGCGGCGCAGCGTGCTCTTCGGTGGGATCGCGTGCGCGCTGATGCTCGTGTTCTTGCGGTTCTGAAAAGAAGCTGATGGCCGATACCGCAAGCCGCCCTACCGGACGGCGCGCAGCGACCGAAGGGAGCGAAGGCTTGCCCCGTGGGGCTGGCGACAGACCCTCGGGGAAGCTCACCGCGACGCTCACCCGAGCGGCAGCGGATCCGCCAGCTCGACCTCGCCCGCGTCGACCACTGCGCCGTCGCGCAGATCGAAATAGCGCACCTTCTTCTTCTCGAAGTCGATCCGGATGAAGCCCGGCGCCTCGCGGCGCAGCGTGCCCGCGTTGATCGCGACCAGCCCCGGGAACGCGCGCACCATGCGCTCGTGGGTGTGACCCGCGACCATGTAGGTCAGCTCCGGATCCAGCCAGAGCTCGCGCAGGCCTTCGATCGCTTGCAGTGCGTACCCGCGCGTGTCGCTGCGCAGCTCCGCCATGTCGTCGTCACCGACTGCATGGCAGAGCATCAGGTTGCCCGCGACGGTCGGAAGCCGGAGCGTGCGCGGAAGGCCCACAAAGAACTCGCGCACCGCGTCGCTCGACGTGACGTGCGCGTCGGGCACGCCACGCATGGTGCCCGCGAGGAACCAGCGCTCGTGGTTGCCTGCCACGCAGATCACACCGTGCTCCACGAGCAGCGCGACGGTGCGCTCGAGGTCGCCCTTGCCGTCGACGATGTCGCCCACGCAGAGGATCGCGTCCACGTCGTGCAGCGCCTTCAGCGCGAGCTCGACCGCGACGTCCTCCGCGTGCACGTCGCCGAGCACACCCACGGTGCGCAGCGGCTCCTTCGGCAGGCGCTGCGTCTTCGTCGGCGCGCTCGCCGGCTCGGCCCCTTCCTTCACGAGCGCGAGCGTATCCCACCGATCCCCCACGTCCAGCGAGAGATCGATGACGCACCGCGTCGTGGGTCCGCTTGAAGATTCGTGACGTTTGGGAGTCTCATGCGTTTCATGACGCGTGTACGGCTCGGACTCGTCGCTGCTCTCCTGCTCTGGCCCGCGCTCGCGAGCGCAGGATCACGTGCGTACTACGTCGCGTTCTTCGCGCTCCCAGCGGCCGAAGGCACGACGTGGCCGCCCGGCGTCGAGGACGCGATCGTCGCGGAGCTCCTGCGCTGCGGCGAGGAGCCGGTCGCGGACTGCCGACGCACGCACACCGTCGACACCTCCCAGCTCGACGAGGACGGCAACGTGCTGCTCGTGCGGATTCCCGACCTCGACGCGGCGACGGCGGGAGCGGCCGCGCGCGGTCGTGCTCCCGAACGTCGCGCGGTCGCGACCGCCACCGAGACCACGGCGGTCGATGGCATCGTGGTCGCGTCGGTCGATGCCCGCGGACGTGTGTTGCTCGACGTGCTCGACGCGCGTGGCCGCCGCCTGGCACGCGCGACGGGTCGTCTGGTCGAGGGAGCGCTTCCAGAGGCGACGGTGCGAACGATGGTGCGCCGCGTGATGCAGCCGATCGAGCGCCGCTTCGTGCCGTGAGGCGCGACCGAGCTCGCAGCGGCCTCGGGACGTTCACGTCGAGCGGCTCGAGGTTGTGACGCTCGAGTCGTTCGTGCTGGAGTCGTTCGTGCTGGAGTCGTTCGAGCCGAGCGTTCCTGCTCGTTCAGGCCGACTCCCAGAACGCGTCGTCGAGCGAGACGAAGAGCTTCCCGGAGTCGCCGAGGTTCAAGCCGACCGTGGACGCCCTCGCTTCGAGCACGAAGTCCGGCGCCTCTTTCGGGACGTCTTGCTGCAAATAGAAGGGCAGGCCGAGCGCGCGTCCGTCTGCGCTCCGCAAGAGCGTGTAGAGCTCCCCCAGCGGTCCAGTGTCGCGGAACGCATGGAAGACCTCCGGCGGGACCTCGACCCGCGACAGCGCGAAGCTCTTCCCTCCCGCGACGCCCGCCTCGGCCTCCGCTTCGGACACGCGCACGACGGTCGCGGCGTCGAAGCCACCCTTCGGCGAGTCGACGAAGAGGCAGAGCAGCCGCGCGTCGGGCACACGCGCGGCGAGCTCGGGGATCGTCTGCAGATCGATCGTCAGCACCGGGGTCATGCCGCGGGGGCGCGCCTCCTTCGCGAGGCCGGTGGGTTTGCCGCCGATGCGGTTGAGCGAGTCGTTCTTCTGCGTCTCCATCAGGTAGACGGGCATCGTGCACGGCAGCCCCGTCCGCTCGGCCATCGCGCGCACGCGCTCCGCGAGCGACGGCGTGCGAGGGGCGGCCTTCAGGAGCGCGCCGCGCCCGCGGAAGAGACCTTTCAGGTTGAGCTCGAGGTTCTTGCTCGGGGCAAACGCGCGCCACGTGTTCACGAACGCGAGCGCGCGATCGTCCGGCAACGACGCGAACACCGCACCGCCGAGCTGAAGCCCCGACAGGAAACGCGCGACGAAGTCGTGCTGCATGCCGCCGTCGCTCGGCGCCGCGGAGAAGAGGCGCTGCGGCTCGATCGACCAGAGCCGATCCGGCGGCAGTGGTCGGTTCGCCTTCGCGAGCGCACGCACGATCGCGACGCGGATCGCGACGACCGTCCAACGCGCGTCCTCCCACTCGGTCGCGCGCAGCTTCGGCGAGGTCACGAACCGAGGTCCGGTCGCGTCGCGCACGATCGGCTCCAGCGCGTCGAGCCGTGCGAGCCCCGGCGCGACCAGCGCGTCCCCGAGCGGCACGATCACCGCGGTGGCCTGCGAGAGCGTGTGGCTCCAATCCATCTTCGCCGCGCGGTAGGTGTCGATCAGCACCTCGAAGCGCTGCATCGAGACGAGGGCGTCACCCTCCCGAACGCTCGCCTCGAGCTCCAGGGTGCGCGGTTCGATCTGCGTGCGCGGGTTCACGAGCATGTCGCGAGGATACGAGAGCGCGAGCCGGAGTTGGACGTGTGTCGTGGGGCCGCCGGTGTCTCGTCCACTACTCGCGCGCGCCCACGCCGAGCGCGAGCCGAAGCCCGAGCAGATGCGTGCTCGTGAGCGCTTCGGGCGTCGAGGCGCGCAGGCGGTGGTGTGCGTAGGTCAGCTCGACCCCCAACCGGAGGCGGCCGATGGTGTGCTCGATGCCGAACGCCAGCTCGAGATGTGCGCCATGCGCGAGCCGGACGCCGGAGAAGAGCTCCGCGATGGAGGGCAGCGCGAAGGTGGGGCCGAGGGTGAGCGCGAGCGAGTAGCGCCCGTGGGCGCCGCGAAGCACGAGCCCCGGATCGAAGGTCGCGCGGAACGCGCCCTCGGTGCGCCGCAGGGTGTCGGTACTCCACGCGGTGGTGGCGAGGCGGGCGCCGAGGTGGAGCTCGCGCGTGTCGTGTCGTGCGAGCCGGCCGAGCACGCGAAGCCCGACGCCGAAGCTCGGGTGGAGCGCGTCGCGTGTCCGAACGAAGCCGAGGTCGCGCGTGGCGACGCCGCCGAGCGGGACGTCGAGCTGCAGCTCGCTGCGACGTGGCTGCGCGAACGCGGGCGCGGCGAACGGCGTGACGACCAGCACGGCGACCAGCGCGGGCGCGACGATCTGCGCGAGCGCGACGAACACGTCTCGAACGGGCCGCACGTCGCGAACGGGCCGGACGTCTCGGACGAGCTGGCCCATCAGAACCCCTCCAGCGGTGCGCCACCCAGGCGGGCGGCCTCGCGAAGACCGGAGAGGAACGCGCCGGTCACCGTCGAGCGATACGGAAAGAACGTGTGCTCGCCCGCGAAGAGGACCCGCGCTCCCGGCAGCGGCTCTGCGAGCACGGCGTAGTCGGCGCGCGATCCTCCCGGCAGCGCGTATCCGTACGAGCCACGCGCGAAGGGATCGCTCGCCCACCGCGTGACGTGCGTGTGCGAGGGCTCCGGCAGCGAACGTCCGAGCGCGGCGGAGAGCGCTTCGAGCGCGCGATCGACGAGCTCGCGATCCGAGAGCTCCGCTTGGGCCTGCCGCGCGTAGGCCCCCGCATAGAGCACCGCGATCGTCGGCGCGCCGGCGTCGTCGCTCAGATCGAAGAACGCGGGGTGCTCGCCCGGACGCTCCGAGACGTGGAGCAGGATCTCGCGATCGAAGCTCCAATGTTTCTCGTCGAAGACGAGCACGACCTTCTCGAGCGAGCCCATGCGGAGCCGGTCGAGCGCTTCGCGCTTCGCCTCCGTGAGCGGCGGATCGAACACGATCGTCTCGGCGCGCAAGACTCCGAGCGGCACCGTGACCACCACGTGCGACGCGTCGAAGCGTGAGCCGTCGCGCGTGTGCACGCTCGCGCCGTCGACGCCGTGCTCGACGCGGACCACCTCGTGACCGAGGCGCACGTCGAGGCCTTCCGCGAGCGCCTCCACGAAACCACCGTAGCCGCCGACCGGCAGGTGATCGCCGCCCGCGAAGCCCGACTCCGTGAAGGTGTCTCGGAGCGAGAGCTCTTCGATCGGACCCGCAGCCTCCAGCTCGACGATCCCGCGCAGGAACGCCTGCGTCCGGCGCGCTTCGGTGGGATCGTCGAGGCGGGTGACGAAGCGTTCGATGCCGTCGGCCATCGAGGCGTCGGGCCCGAGCTCGGCGCGTTGGTCCTCGAGCCCGAGGAACCACGACTCGACGTTCGATTCGAGCCTCGAGATCTCCCCCGAGTCGAGCGTGGTGCGCGAGACCGCGTCGAAGCCGGAAGCGATCGCCCACGGATGGGGCCGCGCCTCGAGCCCGAACGCCTCGAACGACTCCGCGACTGGGTTGTCGACGACGCCGTGGATCCAAGCCCCTCCGACGTCGACGCGGGCCGGACCCACCGACGCGGTGTGGAGCCGGCCGCCGACGCGGTCGCGTGCCTCGAGCACCACGACCGGGATGCCAGCGCGGGAGAGGGATCGTGCTGCCACCAGTCCGGCGACGCCGGCCCCGACGACGACCACCGTCTCGACTCGCTGCGGCACGCGGGAGGGTGGCGCAGGCGCACAGGCGAAGGTGAGCGCGGCGAGCGCGGAGAGGGCCCGGTGAGTGGTGTGTCTCATTGATTGTCGTAATGACAAACAATTGAGGTCGCGGCAAGACGGAGGTGGACGACGCCACGTCGCCCCGCATGAGACGTGCTGCAGGACGTGGTCGCGAGCGCGAGAAAGCGAGGTCGCGCGCGACCTGCTACGTCTCGACGATGGGCCGACCGAGCGTCGCCGAGGAACGACGAAAGCAGATCTTGGACGCGTTTCGCCGATGCCTGCTGAGGGACGGCCTCGAGCGGACGTCGCTGGACTCCGTCGCGAAGGAAGCCGGCATCGCGCGCACGGCACTGCGGCACTTCGTCGGCAACCGCGACGCGCTCCTGCGCGAGGCAGTCGTCGAGTTCGCAGAAGCGTACCGTCGCGACTTCGAGGATCGAGTCCGCGCGCTCCCGGCGGACCGGCGCGTGGATGCGCTGCTTGGCTTCCTCTTCGGCGCGACGTTCACGCGCGACCACGACGCCGAGGACCACGCGATCGAGGCGCTCTTCGCGGTCGCTCGCCACGACGAGGACGCGCGCGCAGCGCTCCGAGCGCTCTACGAAGATTTCGTACGGTTGGTGACGGCCGAGCTTCGACGCGCCTTCCCGGGCGCACCCGCCGGCGCCCGCCGCGCCCGCGACGCCAGAAAGGCCGCCGAGCGCTTGGTGGCAAGCCTCGGGTGATTCGCTGGCGTCTTGGCGCCCCCGCTCCGCGCGCATCCGCGCGCGACGGCGCTCACCGCGATCGGCGCAGGATCTTTCGGTCCCCGCCCGGGCCGAACGCGTCCTTCACGAGCGCGACCTCGACGTAGCCGCGGCGCTCGTAGAGCGTGAGCGCGTGCGTGTTGGTCG
The DNA here is from genome assembly GCA_025453555.1 of Myxococcota bacterium. Lineage (GTDB taxonomy): Bacteria > Myxococcota_A > Polyangia > Polyangiales > Houyiibacteriaceae > JACKEH01. The sequence goes on from JALOQC010000018.1 coordinate 13,141, forward strand.
GTGAGACGTGGAGGCGGACGCCTTCGGCGCCGCGCTCGAAGAGCGCCTGCTCGCACGCGTCGAGGAGAGCGCGCGCGTGGCCTTCGCCGCGACGATCGGGCGACACTGCGAGCGACCAGATCCACGCGTCTTTCTCGCTGGCGGCGAGGGATCCGAGCACGTAGCCCGCGAGCGGCGCGCCCGGGTCGCCGACCACGAGCAGCGTCGCGCCGAGGGCGTCGAAGGCTTGGCGGAAGAAGAAGAACGGATAGGCGCCGTCGCCGAAGACCGCGCGCTCCAACTCCGCGAGCGCTTCGAGCTCGGGCTCCGTCACGGGGCGCGCGATGCTCACTGCGCTCACCGCGCTCATCCCTCGAGGGCCCACTCGCCGCTGCGGCGCATGCTGCTCGTTCCGGCGGAGAGCGCCTCGCGCACGCATTGCACCGCGCCGCTCGGCAGATCGAACGAGGGGAGAGCGTCGACCACGCGGAGCTCCGGCTCGTGGGCGCGGCCGTCGAGCAGGAGCACCGCGCGTGAGGGGCCGAGGAAGACCGACCACCACGCGCGCAGCTCGTCGTCGATGGGCAGCGCGAAGAGCTCGAGCTCGGTGCCGCCGACGCGCAGGCGTCCGAGCGGGCCGAAGAGGCCGCTCCCGACCGGCGTGGGGGGCTCCGGCGCGGCGATGCGCTCGTCGATGCCTTCGAGGGCGCGCGAGAAGCTCGCGACCGCGGCCGCGCTGCCGACCACGCCGAGGCGCGCGCCGCCTTCCGCGCCCGGACGCCGCAGCCGGAGGATCGCCGCGCGCATGGCGGGGACCTCTTCGTCGTCGCAGAAGCGCACGCGCCGCACCGGATCGAAGGTCTGGAGCGCGCCGCGCTCGAGGAGCTGCACGAGCGCGCCCAGGAGCTCGAGGTCGTGCGCCGGAACGAGATCGAGCAGCTCTTCGATGGTGCGTGGCTCGTCGAGCACCGCGACGAGCTCGTCGACGAGCTCGGTGGAGGCGTCGACGCCGCGCGGACGCATCGCGAGCCGGAGCTGGGTGCCGCGGGGAGGGAGCTTCGTCTCCAACGCCGCGCGTTCGTCGCTGCGTCGCACCGCCTCCATCAAGAGGTGGCTCGTCGGCAGATCGATGCGCGCGCGCGAGGGCCGGCGCTCCGGGTGGAACACGAAGCGACCCGAGCGCAGCGCGAGCGTGCGGTAGAGCGCCTTCTCGCCCACGACGCTGCCCGCCGCGCCCACGGTGCTCGACGTGCTCGCGTCGACGATCCGCCCGGAGACCAGCCAGATCGCGGCGCTCGCGCCTTCGCTCTCCACGCGCAGCTCGCCGGTGCGACGGTTCTGCGCGAAGACCTGCAAGAGATCGAAGAGCGCGACCTGCGAAAGGTCGCCTTCGAGCTCGCGCTCTTTGGGTGGGCTGCGGCGCGCGCGGATCACCTCGTCGATGCGCGAGGCGACCTCCTGCGCGTGCAGCGGCTTCACGAGCGGCTCGGCGCGGAGCGCGAGGGTCGCGAGCTCACCGGGATCGCCGTGGCCCATCACGAAGACGTGCGCGTCGGCGGTACGAGGGTTGTCGCCGAGCACGTCGAGGAAGGTGCGCACGTCGAGCACGCCGACGTCGCGATCGACGACCACGACCTCCGCCGCGAGCTCCACCGCGCGTTCGAGCCCGCTGCGCCCGTCGGTCGCGAGCGCCACGAGGTGTCCGAGCGCGCGCACCGCGTCGGCGAGGCGCTCGAGCACGTCGAAGTCGTCGTCGACCACGAGCACGCGCCCACGCGCGGCCGCGCTTGCGTCGGGGAGGACGCTGCGTCGCGCGGTCACGCGCGCACCTCGTGGGAACGTCGCGCGGTCACGCGCGCACCTCGTGGGAACGTCGCGCGGTCACGCGCGCACCTCGGAACGTCGCGCGGTCACGCGCGCACCTCGTGGCAACGACGCGCGGTCACGCGCGCACCTCGTGGCAACGACGCGCGGTCCGCGCGCACCTCGTGGCAACGACGCGCGGTCACGCGCGCACCTCGTGGCAACGACGCGCGGTCCGCGCACACCTCGTGGAGACGAGCGCGGTCACGCGCCCACCTCCGGTTGGAGCCGATACGCGCGCTGCAACGAGGTCACGAGCCCGTCGACCAGGTCGAGGTCCGCGCCGTGGAATGCGATCAGCGCGCCGTCGCCGCGCACACGACCCGCGAGGGCGTAGCCGCCCACTTCGGTCAGGCCGAGCAAGAGCACCCGATCGGCGAGCATCGGGTCGTCGACCGCGAGCCGCCGCGCGCCCGAGACGCTGCCCGCGTCGAGCACCCAGCCACGCACCGCGGAGCTCTCGTGCTCGAGCACACCGAGCACCGCGTCGGCCAGCGCCTCGTCACCCGTCACGTAGAGCACACCCGCGCTCTTTTGTCGGACCGCGTCGCGCGCGAACGCCGCCCCGAGCCGCGCGACGAAGCCGGGCGGCAAGATCGCGTGCGAGCTCAGCACGTCGCTCGACGGATCCGCGAGCAACACACGATCGAGCGCGTCGCCGAACGAGAGCCCGCCGAGCCCGAGCCTCCGCCACGCGCCGTGACGCGATTGTTCCGCGCGTCGACGCGCGGTGCGGAGCAAGCGCCCGAGGTCGGCGCCGTCTTGTGGATAGACCGCGATGCCTGGCACGAGCTCGAGCGAGAGCTCGTCGAGGGTCGAGTCCGCGAGCAACGACACGAGCGCGCCACTTTCCACGCGCAGTGCGTCGAAGCGCGCCTCGATGCGGCGCCGCGCCGCGAGCGCGCCGAGCAGCCCCGTCTCGGGCAAGAGCAAGTAGAGCTCGTCGTCCTCCACCCGCGCGCCACCCGCGCGAGCACGTCGCTGTCGCGGATCGCGGAGAGCACCGCGTCCGTCACGAGCCGCCGCACCTGCAGACGCACGTCCGGTGGCGCGAGGCGAGCGAGGTCCTCCTGGCCGTCGAGCGCGAGCGTCATCAGCGCGAAGCGACGTCCGTGCCGCTGCGCGCGGTCGATCTCACGCCCCGCGACGTCGCCGAAGTACGCGAAAGTGTACGCGCTCGTCTCCGGATCCTTCAGGCCCGTGCGTGCGATCGCGTCGACCTTACGCGCGGCGGTGAGCGCCGCGGTGCCGAGCGACGCGACGATGGTGAGCGCCTCGCGCTGCTCGTCGGTGAGCGGCTCCTCCGGCACCAGCACCGCGCACGCGTCGAGGTCGTCGTGGCCGAGGAAGAGCACGCGCACGATCGCGTCCTCGATCTGCACCGGCTGCGTCGGATCGAGGCGCGCGATGGCGGCGTCGTCGAGGGCCGGCGGCAGCTCGTCGCCGCCCGCGACCACCGCCGCGCGTTGGTACGTCCCGGCGCCGGGGAAGGGCGGCGCGTAGAGCGCGCCCGCCGCCAGCGCGACTTCTTCTGCGCAGGTCTGCAGGATGCGCTCGCCGACGACCCGCGCGTCGGTCTCCGCGACGAAGGCCGCGCAGCGCGAGTACGTCGCCGAACGCATCTTGCCCCAGCGCGCTTCCGCGCCGAGCCGTCGCCGCTGCTCGAGCAAGATGCGCCGCTCGCGCGCGCGATCGACCGCGACCAGCAGCGCGTCGCCGGTGAGCGGTCGCATCACCGTCTGCAGCACGCCGAGGGCCATCGCGTGCGCGGCGTCCTCGAGATCGTTCGGCGTCACGAGCACGATCACGTCGACCAGCGGGTGCAACGCGCGCAGGTGGTGCACGAGCGCGAGCCCGTCGCCGCGCGGGAGCGAGAGCGAGATCAGCGCGAGGTCCACGTCGCCCCGCGCGAGCCGCTCGAGGGCGTCCGGGATCTTCGAGAACACCTCGACGGAATCGCCGCGCTCTTCGAGCACCTCGGCCACGAAGTGCGCGTCACGCCCGTCGTCGTGTGGCCCTTCGGGCGCGACCACGAGCACGCGAAGGCGCGGATCGGAGAGGTCCGTCATGTCGCGCGCACCCGCGTCACCGGTCGGTTCTACCACGGAGGGCGCGGGCGGGACGAGGCGTCGTACGCGTTCCGAGGAGGCGGGCGCACCCGGGGATGTGAGGCTCGAGAGGCAGGTCGAAGTGGACACGTCGGACGGACCGAGGTCGTCTGACCGCGGCCATCGTCGCCGCGTCACACGACCTCGTCGCCACCGCACGTCCCGTCGAATACGCTCGTCTCATGCAAGCCGAGCGCTTCCATCCCTGGGTGTCGCGATCGAGCAGGCTGCTCTCGCTCCTGATTCTGCCGCTCGTCGCGTGTGGCTCGACCCCCGATTCCACGAGCTCGGTCGCCGATCCGGCAGCGCGCGAGCGGGCCGTCGAGGAAGAGAGCTCCGTCGATACCGAGACGGCCGCGGCGGACCCGGGCGAAGAACGCGCCGACGAAGCCGCTCCGCGCACCGACGAAGCCACTCCGCGCACCGACGACGAAGCCACTCCGCGCACCGACGTAGTCGCGCGCCCGATCCCGTGCGCGGACGACCTCGACTGCACGATCGTCACCGACGCGTGCGGGGCGCCACATGCCCGTGCGGTGTCTTCCCCCGACGTCCCAACTCCGCCTGACCCTTGTCCGCCCGTCGGCTACGCGCCGGTCGAGCCCGCATGCGAGTCCGGCGCCTGTGTCGCGCGTATCGTCGAATACCCGGAGCTGCGCACCTGCGAGGCCGCGAGCGACTGCGTCGCGATTCGATGGTCGTGCGGAGGCTGGTGGGCGGTCGCCCGCGCGACGCAGCGCGAGGCCGAGGCGCACGCTCGATCGATCGCGGCGAATCGTGCGTGCCGGGCGTCGACGTCTTCGCCACGCCCACAGGTGGCGTGCGTGGCTCACATCTGCATTCGTCGCTGATGGAAAGGGCGAACATGGGGGGGTCGCGCGTCTCGTCGTCGTGGGTGCGAGCGTCGGTCCTCGCATTCGCGGCGCTTTCGGCTTCGGCGTGTGCTCGCACGCACTTCGAATCGGGCGGCGTGCGGTACGCGATCGATCCGAACGCGTGTTGCGCCGTCCGCGAAGGCACGGACTTCGAGGCGGAAGCGGCGGCCTGCCGGGCGCGTAGCTGCACGTGGCAACCCGCGCTGCTCTGCATGGGAGTCCCGTTCCCCGACGCGGAAGCCGAGGCTGAGCATCGCGAGACTGGGGAGCGGTGCGAGCGGAGCTGCGCGTGCGTGTGCGCCGAGGACGTCGAGGCGTGCGCGAACGTGCCCTGACGATGGCCGACAGGAGCTGCGGGTCGCCGTCTTCCGCGCGACCGCGTGGAGCTCGATCGCGTCGGGCGATCCCTCAGGCCCCGCGCAGAGCGTCGTTCGGTCGGGTCCAGAAGCGAGGCCCCGTGCCCGCGCGTCCTTCGGCGAGCTGACGCTCGACGAGAGAGTCGATCGCGCGTGCGACCTTCGGTGCCGTCGCGGGACGTTGCGCGAGGTGAGCCGCGATCGCGATGCACTCGCCGACCAACCCCTTTTGTTTGGCGATGGCGTCTCCGCCGATGAACCGCGGGCGGGAGATGCCGCCTTCGAAGAGTGTGCCTTCGAAGAACTTGAAGAGCTTGCCGTCGGGAGACTCGTACGCGTGGTAGCAGTCGCCCTTCGTAGGCGGGAAGACGAAGCTCCACGACTCCGTGGCGTGTCCGTGCGCAGCGGCTCGAACGGAGTCCGCGATGCGCCGGATCTCTCCCTCCATTCCTTGGTGGTAGTCGAAGAGATCGTGGAGCCGGAAGACGAGGTAACGCAGGAGCTCGGTGTCTCCGAAGCTCGCGACGAGGCCGACACGTGCGCCGGGGACGTCGTAGTAGACCGTCCAGTCGCCGAGGCTCGCGCCGCGCACCTTCAGCTCGGCCGCCACGTCCGCTTTCGACTTGAGCACGAGCGCACCCGCCGCGAGCGCGATCACGGCCACGATGCCACCACAGACGTAGGCCCAGATCATCTCGAGCTCCTTTGCGAGGTCGGCGCGGTGACCGACTCGAAGTGGAATCGTACGCTCCTACGTCGGGCGACGGTTCGCCTTCCTCGAAAAGGGCCTTCGGTCGGTCGGGGTCGGTCCTCGGTCGACCCTCGGTCTTGCCGAGTGGTGCCGTCGCGCCGACCCCGAGAAGAATGAGAAGACACGAATCAGCGCAACGGATTCGTGCTGTCAGTCGTCTTCCGGCGCGTCGACGTGTTGACCCCAGAAGCCCGAATGTTTGATCACGACGAGGTCGCTCGTGACCTTCACTTGGCAGGCGAGCCGCAGGCCACGTGAAGGGTGGTGGGGAGGGAAGGCGAGCCGCCAGCGCTCCATGGCCGTGAGCGGGCCGACCTCCCCGTGGATCTCCACCGCGCACGTCCCGCAGCTCCCGATGCCCGTGCAGTTCATCCATCGAGAGCGGCCGTTGTGGGGTGTGATCCCTTCCACCTGGAGCGCTTCGCGGAGAGTCGTGCCCTCTACACAAGTGATCGTGCGATCCCCGAACGTGATCTTCGGCACGGGACGAACGTGGGGGCACCGTCTCGGCGCGTGAAGCGTCGACCGTCGGCCCCATCCGGCTGCTATGCCGCCCCGTCCGCCTGCTACGACTCCTACAATGAAGCGCCTGCTGTGGCCGCTGCTTGCGTCTCTGACCCTCGGTCTCGCGCCCTTCGTCCCCGAGCCTCACCTCGTAGGGAAGATTCGTTGGGTCGCGGGTGGCGCGGTGGGGATGCAGCTCATGGACTGGCTCGATCTCGCGATGCACGCGGCGCCCTTCGTCTGGCTCCTCGTGACCGCGGCGCTCGTGGTCCGCGATCGACGAGGCGCTGCGTCCTGATCCTCGCGAGCACGTCGTTCGGACCGGCGCCGAGGTAGAGGCGCGGGATCGGCGGAACCGCTCGAGCAGCTGCGCACCGAGACGTCTGCTCGCCTCCACCGCTATACTCCCGGAGCGCCTTCGGGAGTCGGCGCACGGGAGACGGGATGTTCATGCGTAGCTTCGTCGCTGCCGCGATCGCGGTGGCCTCTTGGGCGTGTGTGTCGAGCGTGGCGTCCGCGCAGATTCGTCCGCGCTTCATGATCCTCTTCGACACCTCGGGCTCGATGGCGGTCGACCTCGACGGCATCCCGACCTTCGGCGACGGCATCATCCCGACCTTCGGCGACGGCATCACCGGACCGACGCGTGGTCTCGACACCGACTGCGACGGCCTCGCCAACGACAGCCGCATCTTCGTCGCGAAGGAAGCGCTGCGGAACATGGTGCTCGCGTTCGGCGACATCGAGTTCGGGCTCACGTCGTTCCCTCGCTTCGCGTCGAGCCAGGTCGCGTGCAGCGGCGATCCCCCGGGCGGCGGGACCTACGCCATCACGCACCGCATCCAGAACAACGAGTGCAACCTGGCGATGGGCCCCTTCGTGGGTGGCATCGGCGATCCGACCGCGAACAACGGCGCCGCGCTCACGATCGGCAACTGCGGCTCGCAGTGGGACGGCATCGGCGGCAACGAGATCCCGACCGACCTCATCCCCGCCGCGTGCCGGCCCGGCAGCGGGGGTCGCCCCGCCGCGCGCCTCTGGGCTGCCGGCAGCCCCGTTTTCTGCACGAACTACCTCGGCGGCTGCCCGGGTCAGTTCAACGGCATCTACACCTACCCGAACGGCGACGTGCTCGTCGGCTTCTCCGGCTTCGGCTGGCCCACCACGGTCGACAACCGCGTCGGCATGTTGAAGTGGATCGATCAGCGCGAGACCTCGTTCAGCGCGAGCACGACGAGCGGTAACTTCTGCAACCACTCCGGCACAGGCGATTGCGAGCTGCGACCCCAAGGTCCGACGCCCCTCGCGGGAACCCTGCGCGCTGCGCGCGACTACATGATCCCGATCCGCACCGCGGATCCCGTCGGCACGTGTCGTCCGTACACCGTCCTCTTGCTCACCGACGGCGTCGAGACCTGCGACGCGTCGATGACCGCGCCCGTGACGACGGCGGCCGAGCTCCGCGCGGCGGGCATCCCGGTCTACGTCGTGGGCCTCGCGATCGATCCGGGCGGGCGCACGCTGCTCAACCAGATCGCGACCGCGGGTGGCACCGACGCGGGCGGCGCGGGCGGCGACACCGCGTTCTTCGCGGACGACGAGGTCACGCTCGCGGCGGGCCTCGCGGACATCGTCGCGGACTCGTTGCTCGTCGAGGTCTGCAACGACCGCGACGACAACTGCAACGGCCTGATCGACGAAGGCTTCGTGAAGTACTGCAACCGTCCTGCGGGCGTCACCGGGCTCTCGCTCTGCGCCGATCCCGGCGAGACGGTGTGCAACGGCGTCGACGACAACTGCAACGGCCGCGTCGACGAAGGGCTGCTCAACGCGTGTGGCGCGTGCGGCGCGGTGCCGACCGAGGTCTGCAACGGGCTCGACGACGACTGCGACGGCGTGATCGACGACGGCGGCGTCTGCGACACCTGCCGACCGGAAGCGGAGATCTGCGACGACCGCGACAACGACTGCGACGGGCGCATCGACGAGACGCTCTCGCGCGCGTGCGGCGTGGACGTGGGCGAGTGCTCGGCCGGCACGCAGACGTGCACGCGCGGTGCGTGGGGCATGTGCAGCGACGTCGGTCCGTCGCCGGAGATCTGCAACGGGCTCGACGACGACTGCGACGGCCTGCCCGACAACCTCATCGAGGCGTGCGGCAGCGACGTCGGCGCGTGCAACCCGGGCATCCGGCGCTGCGTCGCGGGATCGTTCGGCACCTGTGAAGGCGCGATCGGTCCGGTCGCCGAGACCTGCAACACGATCGACGACGACTGCGACGGACGCGTCGACGAGATGGTGCCGGGCGTCGGCGTGGCGTGCGGCACCGACGAGGGCGTGTGCACGCCCGGCGCGACCGCGTGTGTGGCGGGCGCGATCGTGTGCAGCGGCGGCACCGGTCCGACCGACGAGGTCTGCAACGGGCTCGACGACGACTGCGACGGACTGGTCGACGACGGCATCTTCGTCGGCACGCCGTGCGGCAGCGACGTGGGCGAGTGCAGCCCCGGCTTCAACCGCTGCGTGGACGGCATGCTCCGCTGCGAGGACGCGATCGGTCCGATGGGCGAGGCGTGCAACGGGCTCGACGACGACTGCGACGGCGACGTCGACGAGGGGCTCGGCATCGGCGAGGCCTGCGGCAGCGACGAGGGCGTGTGCATGCCGGGCGCGCTGCAGTGCGTGGACGGCGAAGAGACGTGTGTGGGCGAGGTGCCCGGCGGGCCCGAGGCCTGCGACTGCGAGGACGACGACTGCGACGGCGCGATCGACGAGGTGCCGCCCGGTGGATCGCTCTGTCCGGCGGGCTCGGCGTGCGTCGAGTGCCAGTGCGCGCTGCCCTGCGTCGACTCCGAGTTCGGGCCGAGCTGCCCGACCGGCCGCGCACCGCGCGAGATCGACGGCACGTGCTTCTGCGTGCGCGAGGCTTGCAACGCGGCGGCCTGCGCCACGGAGACGATCGCGCGCGACGGCGAGACGCTCTGCGCGCCCGACTCGGACGACGTGAGCACGTGCGTGTGTCGCGACAACGAGTGCACCTTCGCGTGCGAGGGCGTGGTCTGCGCGGCGGGCACGGTCTGCGATCCGCGCGATCCGGCGGGGCGCTGCGTGGAGGACAGTTGCCGCGGCCTCGGGTGCCCGAGCGGCGAGCTCTGCGACGTCGTCAGCGGCGAGTGCGAGCCCGATCCCTGCGAGACCCTCTCGTGCGGCGATCAGGCGTGCCGCGCGGGCACCTGCGAGCCGAGCTGCGCGGACGTCGAGTGTCCGAGCGGTCAACGGTGCGCGAGCGGCGTCTGCGTGGCGGACATGTGCGCGGACAAGCCGTGCCCCGGCCAGGTCTGCGATCCCGCGACCGGCGCGTGCGTCGACGATCAGTGTGGCGACGTGCGCTGCCCGGTGGGCGCGCTCTGCGATCCGGTCAGCGGCGACTGCGAGCTCGATCCGTGTCGAACGCTGCGCTGCCCGAGCGGAGAGCTGTGCATCGACGGCGAGTGCGCGCGCGACGGAGAGCCGATGCGGCCCGACGCGGGCACGACACCCGATCGCACGCGGGTGCTCGCGGCGGGCGGCGGCGGCTGCTCGTGCGACGCGGCCGGCGCGTCGAGCGGCGTGGGTGGCTCCGGCTGGCTCGTGGTGCTCGGGCTCGGCGTGTGGATGTTCGTGCGCCGGCTCGGGTCGCGTGCTCGTGGGTCGCGCGCGGCGTCTCGTGGGTCGCGCGCTGCGTCTCGTGCGTCGGCGCGTCGGCGCGTCGCGCTCACGGTCGCGGCGGGCGCGCTCTTCTTCGGCGGCTGCGACGTCGAGCCGTTCTGCTTCGACTGCCAGGAGTCGCTCGACGCGGGCCCGATCGACGCGGGCCCGATCGACTCGGGCCGACGCGACGCGATGTTGCCGGACGTCGGCACCCCCGACGCGGGCGACGCGGGCTGCCTCGCGGCGGAGGAGTGCAACGGCCGCGACGACGACTGCGACGGCAACGTCGACGAGGGCATCGACACCGCGACCGATCCACGCAACTGCGGAGAGTGCGGCAACGTCTGCTCGCCGCCCGGCGCGTTCCCGGTCTGCACCGCAGGGGTCTGCGGAGTCGGCGGGTGCGACGTCGGCTTCGTCGACCTGAACGACGATCCGGCGGACGGCTGCGAGTACCGCTGCCTGCAGCGCGCGGAGGACGACGTCGTCTGCGATCTGCGCGACGACGACTGCGACGGCGAGGTCGACGAGGACGTCGACACCACGACCGACGTCCTGAACTGCGGCGCGTGCGGGCGCGCGTGCCGCTTCTCGCGCGCGACGCCGACCTGCAACGCGGGCACCTGCGAGATCGCGAGCTGCAACGAGGGCTTCTACGATCTCGACCGCGTGGCGGGGAACGGCTGCGAGTACGGATGTCTGATCGCGGATCCGCCGACCGAGCGCTGCAACGCGCGCGACGACGACTGCGACGGAACGGTCGACGAGGGCAACCCCGACAGCGGCGCCGCGTGCGGCGAGACGGCGGGGGAGTGCGAGGCCGGCACCCAGCAGTGCATGGGCGGATCGCTCGTGTGCGTCGGCGCGGTCGGGCCGCGCGTGGAGACCTGCAACACGCGCGACGACGACTGCGACGCGCGCACCGACGAGACCACGAACCTGCTCAGCGATCCGAACAACTGCGGCGGCTGCGGCGTGGTGTGCAGTCAGCCGAACGCGGTCACGCGCTGCAGCGGGGGCACCTGCTCGCGCGTGAGCTGCCGGAGCGGCTTCGTCGATCTCGACGGGATGGCGGGCAACGGCTGCGAGTACGCGTGCGACGCGCGTGGCGCGGAGGTCTGCAACGGCGCGGACGACGACTGCGACGGACGCACGGACGAGGGGCTCACGCCGCCTTCCAACTTCTGCAACGCCAACGGGATCTGCGCGGGCACCACGCCGACCTGCGGCGGCGCGATGGGCTGGCGCTGCACCTACACGAGCGCGTCGTACCAAGAGGTCGAGTCGCGCTGCGACGGCGTCGACAACGACTGCGACGGCATGGTCGACGAGCCCTTCCCGACCCGCGGCAACGCGTGCAGCAACGGGCGCGGCCTCTGTCAGCGCAACGGCATGCTGCGGTGCACGGCGGACGGCACGGGGCTCGAGTGCTCCGCGCCCGCGCCGGGAATGCCAGGTGCGGAGACCTGCGACGGACGCGACGAGGACTGCGACGGACGCACCGACGAAGGCCTGATGCCGAACGCGGGCGGCGTGTCGACGGTGCGCTTCACGCGGCCGGGCGCGACGGTGCACGTGATGAGCTACGAGGCCTCGCGCCCGGACGCGACGATGAGCGCCGCGGGCTCGAGCAACACCGCAGCCTGCTCACGCGCGAGCCGCATCCCGTGGACGACGGTCACGTGGGATCAAGCGCAGGCCGCGTGTTGCGCGCTCAACGCCGGCGGCACGTGTCCCGGTGCGGGCGCGGACGGCTGGCGCCTCTGCGACGGAGACGATTGGCAGCGCGCGTGCGAGGGCCCCGCCGGCACCTGCGACTGGAGCTACGCGAGCAACTGCACGACCTCGCAGCCGACGGTGTGCAACGGCTCCGAGGTCACGGGCGCGGACGCGATCGCGGCGACGGGCGCGTTCGCGAGCTGCAACACACCGTGGACGGGCGTCGGCAACGTCTACGACCTCTCGGGCAACGTGAAGGAGTGGACGTCCACCCAGGTCGCGACGGGCGTCTACGCGATCCGCGGCGGCGCCTACAACAACCTCGAAGCCGGCCGCACCTGCGAGTTCGACTTCACGGTGGGCAGCCGCGACTTCGCGTTCCCGAACACCGGCTTCCGCTGCTGCTTCTACGACTTCTGACGGTTCGTTTCCGACCGTCGCTCGTCTCGTTCCCTCTCCGTTCGCCGCTTCGTTCGCTACTTCGAGGGAGCGGCGCGCGGAGGGGTTCCCCAACCGGCCACGGGTCGACTAGTCTCCCCCGCACGTTCCTGCGAGGCCCTGCATGCGCACCCGCGAAGACATCGAGTCCTACCTCCTCCGCTCCAACCTCTCCTTCAACGACGTCGGCGACGCGGCGGACGAAGAAGACGAGGCGATGTGGCTCGTGCGCGACACCACGACGGGCGAGAACATCGTCGTGCGCATGGCCGGCCCGCTGCTCCTCTTTCGCGTGAAGGTCCTCGACCTCGATCACGTGCGGGAGCGCGAGCCGCTCTTCTTGCGCCTGCTGGAGCTCAACGCGCAGGACATGGTCCACGGCGCGTACGGCATCGCGGACGGCGCGGTCGTGCTCACGGCCGGCCTCCCGCTCGAGAGCCTCGACTACAACGAGTTCCAGGTCACCGTCGACGACCTCACGCTCGCGCTCAACAACCACTACGAGCACATCAAGGCCTACGTCTCGGACAGCACGGTCGCCTGATCGCGCTCGGTCGACGCACCGAGGAAATACGCGCACCCCGTCCGTCGTAACGTCCGCACCGAACTTCCGTCACCGCCAGCTCTCGTCACTCGGCAATCGTTCAGGAGACACGCATGGGCTTCTTCGGCCGCCTCGCCACGCTCATCAAGAGCAACTTGAACGACCTGATCAGCAAATCCGAGGATCCGGAGAAGATGCTGAACCAGGTCATCCTGGACATGAACACGCAGCTCGTGGAGGCGAAGAAGCAAGTCGCCGTCGCGATCGCGGACGAGAAGCGGCTCAAGAAGCAGCTCGACAACGAGAAGAGCGTCGCCGAAGAGTGGGAAAAGAAGGCGATGATGGCGATCCGCGCGGGCGACGAAGCGCTCGCGAAGGAGGCGCTGCTCCGCAAGAAGGAGCACGACAGCCTCGCGGAGCAGTACGCCGATCAGTGGGAGAAGCAGAAGACCGCCACCGATCAGCTCAAGATGGCTCTTCGGGCGCTCAATCACAAAATCGAAGAGGCCAAGCGCAAGAAGAACGTGCTCATCGCGCGTCAGCGCCGCGCTCAGGCGATGAAATCGATCCAGGAGACCATGAGCGGTCTCTCCGACACCTCCGCGTTCGAGACCTTCGACCGGATGTCGCAGAAGATCGACCAGATGGAGGCCGAGGCCGAGGCGGCGGGCGAGCTCTCCGAGGAGTACTCGGGCGACGTGCTCAAGCACAAGTTCGCCCAGCTCGAGGCGACGAGCGGCGCCGACGCGGACCTGCTCGAGCTCAAGAAGAAGATGGGCCTCGTGAAGGAAGAGGCGCCCGCGGTGGCGGCGCGCGTCGATGCGGCGGCCGAAGAAGAGATCTCCGAGGAGGAGATGGCGGAGCTCGAAGAGGCGCTCGCCGCGCTCAAGCAGCGCGAGATGGGCGGCTGAGCGGTCGCGCGAAGCTCACGTCGAGGTTCGAGGGTTCGGTCGTCAGCCGGGCCCTCGCTTCGTTTGGGGCACGGACGACAGGCCGCCGCACGTCGTCGCGGGGAACGTCGGCGTGCGACCGTGGACGTTCAGCCGCGCGTCATCACCACCGCACGCCGCGCGGCGCTCGACGAGGGCACCACGTAGTCTCGCGCGGCGGTGACCCGCCAGCCTTCGCGGCTCGGCGTCTCGCCGCGTCCGAGCAGCAGCACCACGCAGGTAGCGAAGGCCGACGCGCGCTCGAGCCACTCGTCCGGCGCGAAGGTCGCGCGCGAGAGGGCGACGTCGACCGGCGCGTGGCCTTCGTCGTCGAGCTTGCCTTCGACGACCTTCGCGCGGCTCGCGAGCCCGAGGCTGCCGATGGCGGTCCGCAAGAACACGACCCGCCGTCGGCGGGGCTCGAGGAGCTCCACGCGGAGGTCCGGTCGCAGCAGCGCGAGCGGCAGCGTCGGCGCGCCCACGCCGGCGCCCACGTCGAGCACGTGCGCGTCGCGTGGGATCAGCGGCGCGAGCGCGGCCGCGTCGAGGAAGAGGATCTCCGCGAGCGCGGTCGCGGAGTCGGCGGAGACCAGGTCCGTGCGCTGACCCCATTGCCCGACCAGCTCCGCGAAACGAAGCCACGAGGCGCGCGCCGCGCCTCGTTCGGGCCCGTCGAGCTCGAGGCCGACCGATCGCGCGACCTCGTCGACCGCGTGCGCGTCGCGGTCGGCCCGAAACGCCACGACGCTCATTCGTGCACGACCTCGACCTCGGTGGTCGACTCACCGCTCTCCAGCGCCTCCGCGAGCGGCAGCCGATCTTCGCGGTCGCCGCAGAACTCCGCCCACGTCCGCAGGACGCCGTCGCGGTGGCGACCGTTGAGCCGACACGCGCGGTACGCGCGACGCGCGTGCTCGAGGTAGGGCGCGGCCTCCGCGTGCACGACGTCGCGGAACGCGGTCGCGATCTCGGGCTCGTCCAGCAGCTCACGCGGCAGCGGCACGTCGAGCAGCGTGCGAGCCACGTCCTCGTACATCAAGCCGACCAGCGCGCCCGACCACACCCGCTGTCGATGCGCCTCCTCCGCGACCTCGTCGAGCTCCTCGCGCGCCGCCTCCACGAGGCGCGACTTCTCGCGCAGCCAGCCCCGCAGCTCCGTCTCCGACCACTCCTGCAGCTCCACGTGCGACGCGCCGCGTGGTGCGGGATGCGGGTGCTCGAGCTCGAAGCTCTGTTCCGCCAGCAGCCACGCGAAGCGCGCGCGCTCCGAGAGCTCCTCCGTCTCGACCCCGCGGCCCGGCAGACACTCCATGCTCGGGATCGCGTCGGCGTCCCCGGGCATCACCGTGGTGGGCGCGCTCGCGCCGCACGCCGAGAGCACGAGCGTGATGAAGGGCAGGCGCGTCACGACGGAGATCATGCCAAAGGAGGACGCGGAGCGGAAACCCGGTTTATTCTCGGCACGTCGCGGCGGGCGGGGAGCTCGCGCGCGGCCGCCGAATCGTTCGTGTCGGATCGTCCACTTCGACGCGGGATCCGACCCCGGATCCGATCTCGGCGTCGCTTCCCGCCGATTCCGGCCCGATCCCGATCGTCATGGTCGCCCCTCTTCCGAAGCCCGGTGAGCGCATCGCCGGACGTTACTTCGTCGTCGGCAAGCTCGCCGCCGGTGGCATGGGCCTCGTGCTCGCCGCGCGCGACGAAGCCGAAGGTGGCCGCGCAGTCGCGCTCAAGCTCCTGCACCCCGAGCTCGCGACCGATCCGGAGATGCAGCGCCGCTTTCGGCGCGAGGCCGCGGTGCTGCGCGCGCTCGATCATCCGTCGGTGGTGCGCGTGCTCGATCTCGGCAGCGACGAGCGCGGGCGCCTCTTCACCGTGATGGAGCTGCTGGAGGGCGAGACCCTGCTCGCGCGCCTCGAGCGACGTGGGCGCCTCCCGCAGGCCGAGGTGCTCGCGATCGCGCGCGGCATCGGCGCGGCGCTCGACGCAGTGCACGCGCACGGCGTGCTCCACGGCGATCTCAAACCCGCGAACGTCTTCTTGCTCGATCCGGACGACCCGTCGTCGGACGCGAACGCTCCGATCGTCAAGCTCGTGGACTTCGGCACCTCGAAGGTCCACGGCCTCGAGCGCCTCACGCGCACCGGTGAGCTCGTGGGCACCCCGACCTTCATGGCGCCCGAGCTGCTCACCGGCGACGGCGCCATCGACGCGCGCATCGACGTCTACGCGTTCGGCGTGTTGCTCTACGAAGCGCTCGCCGCGGCTCCGCCGTTCACGGAGCGTCACCCCGGCAAGCTGCTCTTCCAGATCGTGATGGGCCAAGGCGCTCCGCTCGTGACCCATCGCCCGGATCTCCCGCCCCACGTCCTCGCGGCGGTCGCCCGCGCGATGTCGGCCAAGAAGGACGACCGCTTCGCGAGCGCAGGTGAGCTGGTGACGGCCCTCGCGGGCTGAGCCGAGCGGGCGACCCCGTGGGCGTCAGCGTCGACGGGTCCGCGACGTACCGCGGCGTGAACGGCGACGAGACGGAGACGCGGAGAAGGCTTCGCGACCTCCGGCCGCCCAACTTTCTTCGTCGAGTCTTTCCCCGCGTGGGAATGGCGGTCGACCCCAGACGTTGGCTCCCCGAACGCGGCTCGGGCGCGGAGATCCTTCACGGTGTCGCCGTCCTCTCCCATCTCCCCATCCCACCCCGGCCGGATCTCCCGCCCGCCGCAGTTCACCAACACGACCCACGAGCGACCCCCGTTGCGGTCCGAAACGATCGGACTATGCTCCGCCCCACGATGCGCCTGGCATGGCTGACCGGCGTGCTCCTCTTGCTCGCGCCCACGATGGCGTCGGCGGCGGACACCTGCGTCTGCTGGACCGGGCTCGACGCGCCCGCGAGCGAGAGCTCGCCGGAGCTGCTGCGTCGGCTGACGGAGCTCCAGGAGGCCGAAGCGCAGCGCGTCGCCGCGATCGCCGAGGGCACCTTCCGTCTCCGTGCGCCGAACACGGCGGCCGAGCTCGAGCCGGGCGACATCCTCTCGCGTCCGCTCGACGAGATCGCGAGCTTGCCGCCCGCCCCGCCGCCCGAGCGTGTGTTGTGGTGCGACGGATCCGACGACCCGCGTTGCTCGCAGGGGACCCCGCCGCCGGTGAGCGCGGAGGTCGCGAGTGGTCCGCCGGGCGCGATCACCCACACGTCCGTGCGCGTCTTCCGACGCGAGCGCTCCTCGTCCCGACACGCGCACGCGGGTCTCGACGCCCACGTCGCTGCGTCGCCCTCGCTCGAGCGTCCGCCGCGCGCGTGAGAGGATCATCCTCGCGTGACGGACTCGGTCCGTCACGACGTCGGGTGATCGCGCGAGTCGTGTCCCGCGTGCCCCTGCTCGCACACGCCTCGCTTCACGCGCCTCGGTGAGCCGAGGTTCTCGCTCGTCGCGCTTGCATTCCGCACGCGCGACCGAGCCGGCTCGGACGGCCTCTCGTCGCGATCGCATCCGCGATCGACGGCCCCTCGCTCGCGAACCGACGAAGGAATGGTCCTTCGCGGCTCGTCGCGCGCCCGTCCGTGCCCCCGCGGCTTCGTCCGCGGAGTGTCCGTTCGAACCAACTTCGCGTGGGATCCCCCCACGCCGTAGGAGTCATCCATGAGTCGAGGATCAGCCATCATCGCGATCATGATCGCGTTCGTCGGCGGCTTTGCCATCGGGCAAGTCACCGGCGGAGGAAGCGGCGACGACAACGAGGTCGCCGACGTCCGCGTCGAAGCGGACGGTGCCGGCGAACGCGTCGGTGCCGGAGCGCCCGCCGAGGGTGCGCCCGCACCGGGTGAGGTCGTGCGCTACCGCGTGCCCGTCACCGCCGACCAGCCGAGCAAGGGCCCCGAGGACGCGCTCGTCACCATCGTCGAGGTCTCGGAGTTCCAGTGCCCGTTCTGCGCCCGCGTCCTCCCGACGACGTCGCGCATCATGAACGAGTACCGCGGCCAGGTGCGCATCGTCTGGCGCAACAACCCGCTCCCGTTCCACCCCGAGGCCGGCCCCGCCGCGAACCTCGCGATGGAGGCGTTCGAGCAGGGCGGCGCGGAGAAGTTCTGGCAGGTGCACGACATCCTGTTCGAGAACCAGCGCGCGCTCACGCGGGCCGACCTCGAGCGCTACGCGCAGCAGGCGGGCCTCGACATGGCGCAGGTCCGCGCGGCGCTCGACAACAACGAGCACCAGGGGAAGATCACGGCGGATCAGCAGCTCGCGGCCAGCCTCGGCGCGCGTGGCACCCCGGCGTTCTTCATCAACGGCGTGCAGCTCATGGGCGCGCAGCCGTTCGAGGCCTTCAAGGAGGTCATCGACCGCGAGCTCGCGAACGCGCGCCGCTTGGTCCAGGCCGGCACGCCGGCGCGGAACGTCTACGCGGAGATCATCCGCAACGGCCGCACCTCGCCCGCGCCGGAGCCGAACCAGCCCGCCGCGCAGCCGCAGCAGCCGCAGCAGCAGCCGGATCCGAACGCGGTCTACAAGATCGAGATCCAGCAGCCGGCGCCGCAGCGCGGTCCGGACGACGCGCTCGTCACGATCGTCGAGGTCAGCGACTACGAGTGCCCGTTCTGCAGCCGCGTCGAGCCCACGCTCGACCGTCTCCTCGAGGAGTACCCGCGCGACGTCCGCGTCGTGTGGATGAACAACCCGCTCCCCTTCCACCGCAACGCGGGCCCCGCGCACAACCTCGCGATGGAGGCCTTCGAGCAGGGTGGCAACGAGAAGTTCTGGCGTCTTCACGCGCTCCTCTTCGCGAATCAGCGCGAGCTGACGCGTGAGAACCTCGAGCGTTGGGCCGGCGAAGTCGGTTTGAACATGGCGCAGGTCCGCGCGGCGCTCGACAACAACGAGCACAACGCGGTCATCGAGCGTCAGCAGGGCGTCGCGCGCGGCGTCGGCGCGACCGGCACCCCGAGCTTCTTCATCAACGGCCGCAACCTCCGTGGCGCGCAGCCCTACGAGCGCTTCAAGGCGATGGTCGACGAGGAGCTCGCCAAGGCGCGCGCGCTCGTCGAGCGTGGCACCCCGCGGGGCCGCGTGTACGCGACGATCATCGCGGACGGCGCGACCACGCCGCAGTTCATCGCGGCGCCCGGCGGCGCGGCGCAGCCCGGCGCAGCGGCTCCGGCCCCGGCGCCCGAGCGCTACGAGATCGCGGTTCCCCGCAACGCCCCGACCAAGGGTGCGGCGCGTGGTGCCCGCGTGATCATCCAGGAGTTCTCGGACTTCCAGTGCCCCTTCTGCGGCCGCGTCAATCCGACGATCGCGCAGATTCTCCAGGAGTACGGCAACCAGGTTCAGATCGTGTGGCGCAACTACCCGCTGCCGTTCCACCAGCAGGCGCACCTCGCGGCGCAGGCGTCTCTCGAGGCCTTCCGTCAGGGCGGCAACGAGAAGTTCTGGGCCTACCACGACCTCCTCTTCGAGAACCAGCGCGACATGGAGCGCCCGGCGCTCGAGCGTCACGCGGAGGCCCTCGGCCTGAACATGGCGCAGTTCCGCCAGGCCCTCGACACCGAGCGTCACAAGGCGTCGGTCGACGCGGACATGGAAGCGGTCCGCGCGGCGGGCGCGCAGATCGGTACGCCGAGCTTCTTCATCAACGGACGACTCCTCCAGGGCGCGCAGCCCTTCGAGGCGTTCAAGCGCGAGATCGACGCGGCCCTCGCGGCGGCGCGCTGATCGAAGCGAGCTCCGCAAGCCGCCCTACTGGACGGCGCGCAGCGAGCGACAGCGGTTCGAAGTGGAACCGTGCGAGGCGAAGCGGACGCAGTCCGAGGAGCTGCACGGTTCCACGAGACTATCGGCGCCACGCGCAAGCGTGGAGCCGATGGACGTAGGCTCGCGGGAGGGGGCCCCATCGGGGCTTCACACCCCGTGGGGGAGGGGCTGGCGACAGCCCCTCGAAAAAGCAGAGCGACGCGGCTTCGGTCGTGACGCGTGACGAAGGGTCGGCCTCCGGGTCGGCCCTTTTCACTTCCGTCGCGCGCTTCTCCATCGCGTCCGATTGACGCGGGCAGCGTGACTCGAAAGATGCGCGGCATGACGAACACGACGCTCCTCGGGCTCGCGTACTCACCGTGGACGCAGCGCGCGCGCTGGGCTCTCGATCACCACCGGGTGCCGTACCGGCTCGAGCCCTACGTGCCGCTCCTCGGCGAGCTCGGGCTGCGCCGTCGGGTTGGGCGTTGGAGCGGGCGCGTGAGCGTGCCCGTGCTCTTCACCGACGATCGGACGATCGAGGACAGCGTGGCGATCGCGCGCTTCGCGGAGACGGAAGGTTCGGGGACGTCGCTCTTTTCGGACGACGACGCGATCGCGCACTGGGTCTCGATCGCGGATCGAGGGCTCTCCGCCGGACGCGCGCGTGCGGCCGATGCGACGTCCGCCGATCCGGAAGCGCAGAAGGAAGCGGTCGCGTTCCTCGCGCCGCCGCCGCTGCGGGGCGCGCTGCGGCCGGTCGCGCTGTTCGGGGCGTGGCAGCTCAAACGAAAGTACGGTGCGCCTCCCGCGGCGGAGCTCGAGCACACGCTCGAAGCGTTGCGCGAAGGGCTCGGAGGTCGCGCGCACTTGATCGGCGACGCGCTCAGTTTCGCGGACGTCGCGATGGCGGGCGTGCTGGAGTTCGTCGCGCCGGGCGCGCACGTGCGGCGTGGGGAAGCGGAGAAGCGGGTGTGGGGCGACGCGCGCCTCGCGAGCCGCTTCGCCGATCTGGTGTCGTGGCGCGACGCGTTGGTGCGCGAGCACTGGAAGCGCTGACGTCCGCCGTCGAGCTGCGCAGCGCGACTCGTTTCCTTCGGGAACAAGCGTGGGCCGGACGTGCGTTTCGAGCCGCGTGCGCACCTTCGCCCTGATCGTCTCGCTCGCGATTGCCACCATCGTCGTGCTCGCGAACACCGGAAACCTCGGGCCGATCCTGCACGTGGTCGCGCAGGTCCCCTACGGCGACAAGCTCGCGCACTTCGTGCTGATGGGTTTGTTCGCGTTCGCGATCTCGCTCGCGCTCGGGCGTCGCGAGAGCGGTCGATCGCCCGAACGCGCAGCGCGCCTCGGCGGTCTCGGAGTGTTCGCGGTGGTCTTCGTCGAGGAGCTCTCGCAGCGCTTCGTCGCGACCCGCACGTTCGACCTCCTCGATCTCGGGGCCGATGCGTTCGGCATCGCGCTCGGCGCGTACCTCGCATACCGCGTCCTGCAGCGAGGTGTGTCGTCGGTGAGCGCCGCGCTGGTGTGAGCGCGAGCGCGCACGAGCTCCGGACACGCGTTTCGGCGTGCGTGCGCGTCCACGTCGACCCGACGCGCGACGCGACCTGCCGTCCACGCGTGCGCTTCGATCAGCGGCGGCGACGCGGCGGCGCGGCGGCTTCCGGGTTGCGGCCGAGGAGGGGGCCCGCGAGGTGCTCGCTCGGATCCATCAGACCGTCCGGGCCGTGGAGCTCGAGGTGCAGGTGGGGCGCGGAGCTGATCATGCCGGTGCGACCGACGGTGCCGATGCGCTCGCCGCGACGCACCTCTTGCCCCCAGCGCACCTCGACGTCCTCGAGGTGCATGTAGCAGGAGCGCAGCCAGGGCGCGGCGCCTTCGCCCGTCGGTCGATGCAGGATGCACACGTATCGCCCGCCGTTGCCGAGCGATTGTCGCGGCACCTGTTCGATCTGCTCGGGCGTCATGTTCTCGTTGCTGCGTGAGCCGGGCAGGTCGACGCCCGCGAAGTTCACGCGACCGTCCGCGATCGCGCGCACCGGCTCTCCGAGCACGCTCTCGACGTCGATGCCGCGGTGCGAGCGACGACCGCCTTCGCGCTCCGCGCCGAGCCAGCTGCTGATCACGCGCGGCTGTCCGTCGAGCGGCGATCCGATCTCGAGGCCGAGGCGACGCAGCGGGGCCGGCTCGCGGAGCGCGCCGTAGTACTGAAGCAGCCGGCGACGATCGAGCAGGATGCGATCCTCCGCGCGGTCGCTGAGCACGCGGTCGCCGTACACGAAGTGCGAGACGTAATGTCGGTGCGGGTGCTGCTCGAACGCGCCCTGCAGGCTCTCGTGTTGATCGCGCCAGCCCTTGAGGAACGCGGCGGCGAAGTAGAGGTTCTCCTCCGGACGCTTGAGGCGCACGTCGTTGAAGGGGAACCGATCGACCGCGATCGAGCGCTGCGCCCAGCGCGAGCCGTCCTTCACCCAGTAGCGGTAGCGACCGCCGCGCACGTCCTCCCAATACATGCGCGAGGGGATGAGCGTGACGCCGACGCCGCCGAGCTCTTCCGCGTCCGGTTGGCAGCGACCCATGCGGTGCACGAGCGCGCCGAGCAGAAAGGGATCTTCGCCGTGCTCGCGCGCGGCGGAGAGGATGTACTCGGTCCACGTCGCGGGCCGTTCGGGCGGCATCCAGCCGCAGAGCTCGCGCAGCGCGCGCGCGAAACGTTCCGGATCGACCTCGCGTGGCGCGCTCGGCTCGGCGGGCCAGTCCTCGGGCGTGATCAGCGTGGCCGCGCGGTGGTTCGTCTGGATGTCGGGGCGACGACGGCGGCGCCACGGCGGCGCGTCGGCCACCACGTCGATCGCGAGGCCGAGCAAGAGCACGGCGACGGCGGCGCGAACGAGCGCGGTGGGGCGGACCATGCGGCGACGGTACCGGCCCGATCGGATCGGTCAAGAACTCCGCCGAGCCCCGCGTCGAAGAAGAATCGTGCGAGGCGAGGCGGACGCAGTCCACGAAGCGTCGCGAATCCGCCAAACCGTCGGGCCGTGAGCGCGGGGCCGACGAAGTTCGCGTGTCGTCGGCCAACGTCCCCGTTCGTGAAGAAGTCCGCGTGTCGCTGGCCAAAGCCACGCGTCGACCGTAGGAAGCGTCGCCGTGGACAGCGTCACGCAGATCCTCCTCGGGGCCGCCGTCGCAGACGCTGGCTTCCGAAAGACCCTCGGCGGACGCGCCACGATCTACGGAGGCTTCTGTGGCCTCGTGCCCGACCTCGACATGGTCGCGGCGCTCGTCGATCCCTGGGCCGACCTCGTGCATCACCGCGCGTGGAGCCACGCGATCCCGATCCAGCTCGCGTGCGCGCCGCTCTTCGGTTGGCTCGGACACCGCTTCGGCAAACGCGTGGGCACGGTGTGGCAGTGGACGCACCTGGCCGCGTGGTCGCTCGTCACGCACTCGATCCTCGATCTCTTCACGACGTACGGCACGCAGGTCGCGCTGCCCTTCACGAACGCGCGCTACGCGTGGGACGGCGCGTCGATCGTCGACCTCGTGTACTCGGTGCCGCTCCTCGTCGCGTTGATCGCGAGCTGGAGGCGCGCGCGCCCGAAGCTGATGTGGGGCGCGCTCGCCTTCACGACCGCGTACCTGCTCTTCGGCACGTGGTCGATGACGCGCGCGCGCGACCGTGGCGTGGAGGCCATGCGCGCGGAGGGGTTTGCGCCCGAGCACGTGCGCGCGTTGCCCGCGCTGCTCACCAACCAGCTCTTCCGCGTGGTCGGCAAACGCGGCGACGAGTACCGCATCGTCTACGTCTCGCTGCTGCACGACGCGCCGCTCGAGGTCACGTCGCTGCGTTCGGACTCCGACGACGAGGTGCGCCGCGTGCGCGCGACCGAGCGCGGCGAGATCTTCGAGTGGTTCGCGGACGGACTCGTGCTGGCGGAGCGCGACGAGGAGGGCGTGACGCTCACGGATCTGCGCTTCGGCACGCCAGCCTCGCCGACCTCGAAGCTCTTCGCGGTGCGCAGCGAGGACGGTGGCGCGCTCGAACGATTGCCGCGGCCGGAGATCGACACGCTGCGCGAGCGCCGCGCGTTGTGGGACGCGCTCTTCGGGAGCATGCGCTGAGCGACCGGCGACGCCGCGGAGAACGCCGAGTCGACGAATCGGCCATCAAACGCGGGCGATCGCGCGCGCGGAGAGCTTCCAGAAGCGCCACGCGAGCAGCACGCCGACGCTCGTGAGGCCGGCGGAGAGGCCCCACCAGAAGCCGAGCGCGCCGAGGTCGAAGGCGAACGCGAGCGCGAGGCCGAGCGGCAGGCCGACGAGGTAGTGGCCGGCGAGGTTCGCGAACATGGTGGTGCGGGTGTCGCCCGCGCCGCGCAGGGCGCCGGCCGCGATCGCCTGCACTCCGTCGCCGAGCTGGAACGCGGACGCGACGTAGAGCAGCGGAACCGCGGCCGCGATCACACCCGCTTCGTCGGTGAGGATGCCCGCGAGCTCGGCCGGCACGACGAAGAACGCCGCCGCCGCGACGACGCTGAAGGCGACGCCGGAGCCGATCGCGAGCATGCCCGCGCGCCGCGTCGCGACCACGTCCGCGCGACCGATCGCGAGGCCCACGCGGACGGAGGCCGCGGCGCCGAGGGCGAGCGCGACCTGGAACGTGAGGCTCGCGAGCTGGAGCGCGACGTTGTGCGCGGCGAGCGCGCGGCTGCCGATGTAGCCGATGAGCACGGTGGCGAGCGTGAAGGCGCCGACCTCCGCGAAGAGCTGCATCGCGAGCGGGAACCCCACGCGGGCCGCGCGCGAGAGCACCGCGCGGTCGAGGCGTCGCTCGTTCGGCTCCGGCGCGCCGTGCTCCGCGAGCAACTGCCGCACCGCGAGGAGCTCGACGATCATCATCGCGAAGGTCGCCACGCTCGCGGCGATGCCGGCGCCGAGCGCGCCCCAGCCGAGCGTGATCACGGCAACGTGGGTGAGCGGCACGTTGATCACGTTGGCGACCACGGCGGCGACCAGCAGCGGGCGCGTGCGGTCGTGCGCTTGCAGGTAGGTGCGCAGCGCGGCGCCGATCAGGAACGGAAAGATCGAGGGCACGCGCGCGAGCAGGTAGTCGCGCGTGAGCACCGCGGTCGCGTCGTCGAGCCCGACGTAGGGCAGCACGAGCGCGATCACGGTCTGGACCGTCGCGAGCGGGATGCCCGCGACGATCGCCATCCACACCGCCTGCCAGACCAGCGAGCGCGCGCGCCGCTCGCCCGCGCCGACGGCCTGCGCGACCAAGGGATCGAAGCCGAGGACGAGCCCGAGCCCGATCACCGTGACGCCGAAGAAGAGCGTCATGCCGAGCCCGACCGCGGCCTGCGTCGCCTCGCTCACGCGCCCGGCGTACGCGGTGCCGACGGCGCCCACGCCGCTGTTGGCGAGCTGCAAGATCGCGAGCGGCGTCGCGAGCGCGAAGAGCGCGCGCAGCTCCTGGCGGACGGCGCCGGATCGGTTGCCGGATTGGACCTCGGCCTGCATGGGCGGCGGACCTTGGGCACGGGTTTCGTGAAGCGCCAGCGTGATCACGCGGCTCGGCGGTTCGAACCGACCTTTCCCCACGCGGTGGATGTCCGATCGCCCGCAGATCACGTACGCTGAGGACGTTCATGACCGACTCCCTGTTTCCCTCCGAAGGACCTCCGGTCCTGCCGCTCCTGCCGCTCCGCAACTCGGTGCTCTTCCCGGCCTCCGTGGTGCCCGTCAACGTCGGGCGTCCGCGCTCGGTCCGCCTCGTCGAGGAGGTCGTCGGCGACGGCGCCGACCGTCCGCTCATCGGCGTCGTCGGCCAGCGTCGCCCCGAGGTCGAGGATCCGAGCTTCGAGGAGATCCACCACATCGGCACGGTGGCGCGCATCCTCAAGGTGATCCGCCTGAGCTCCGGCAACTACAGCGTCGTGCTCCAGGGCGTGTCGCGGATGCGCGTGCTCGATCAGGTCGCCAAGCACCCGTGCCTGAAGGCGCACGTCGAGCGCATCCGCGAGATCCCGTCACCCGACGTCGAGATCGAGGCGCTGGCGGCGCACCTGCGCGAGTCGGCGCGGCGGCTGACCGCGGTGCTCCCGAACCAGCCGCGCGACGCGAGCTCGATCCTCGACAACGTGAAGGAAGCGGGTGCGCTCGCGGACCTCGTCGCGTCGAACCTCCCGGTCGGCAACGACGCCAAGCAGACCGTGCTCGAGACGCTCGACGTGCGCGA
This sequence comes from Myxococcota bacterium, assembly GCA_025453555.1. GTDB lineage: Bacteria > Myxococcota_A > Polyangia > Polyangiales > Houyiibacteriaceae > JACKEH01. Next base: position 38,861 of record JALOQC010000018.1, read on the forward strand.
GCGGCTCCGCAAGGTGCTCGAGCTCGTGAACCGGCAGAGCGAGGTCTACCGCGTGAAGAAGGAGATCTCGACGATGGTGGAGGAGGAGATGTCGCGCACGCAGCGCGAGTACCTCCTGCGCCAGCAGCTCCGCGCGATCAAGCGTGAGCTCGGCGAGCCGGAGGACGACGAGGACGAGCTCGAGGGCCTGCGCGAGAAGCTCGCGCGGCTCGACATCCCGCAGGAAGCGGAGCGCGCGGCGCGCAAGCAGCTCGGGCGCATGCGCACGATGAGCTCGGCGAGCTCCGAGTATCAGGTCGCGCGCTCGTACGTGGAGTGGATCACGGATCTGCCGTGGACGAAGACCACGCCCGATCGCCTCGACGTGGGCGAAGCGCGCCGCGTGCTCGACGAGGATCACCACGGGCTCGAGCAGGCGAAGAAGCGCATCACCGAGTACATCGCGGTGCGCAAGCTGCGGCACGACGTGCGTGGCCCGATCTTGTGCTTCGTGGGTCCGCCCGGCGTCGGCAAGACCTCGCTCGCGCGGTCGATCGCGCGCGCGACGGGGCGGCAGTTCGTGCGCGTCTCGCTCGGCGGCGTGCAGGACGAAGCGGAGATCCGCGGGCATCGCCGGACCTACGTGGGCGCGTTCCCGGGTCGCATCGTCGGCGCGCTGAAGAAGGCGGGCAGCCGCAACCCGGTGATGCTCCTCGACGAGATCGACAAGCTCGGCAGCGACACCCGCGGCGATCCGGGGGCGGCGCTCCTCGAGGTGCTCGATCCCGAGCAGAACGACACCTTCGTCGATCACTACATCGAGGTGCCCTTCGATCTTCAGCAGGTGATGTTCATCGCCACCGCGAACACGAAGGACACCATCCCGGGGCCGCTGCTCGACCGCATGGAGGTGATCGACGTGGCGGGGTACACGCGCGAGGAGAAGCACGCGATCGCGCGCTCGTTCCTCGTGCCGCGCCAGCTCGAAGAGCACGGCCTCTCGCCGGAGCGGCTCGACTTCGAGGACGCCGCGGTCGCGAAGATCATCGACGAGTACACGCGCGAGGCGGGCGTGCGAAAGCTGGAGCAGCAGGTCGCGAGCGTGTGTCGCGAGGTCACCGTGCGGCTCGCGGCGGGCGAGGACGTGCACGTGATCGCGTCGCCCGCGTACGTCGAGCGCGTGCTCGGGCCGCCGCGCTATCTGCCGGAGGAGATGGAGCGTCGGCCGCAGGCCGGCGTGACGGCCGGGCTCGCGTGGACTCCGTCGGGCGGCGACGTGCTCTACGTCGAGGCGCGTCGGATGCCGGGCAAGGGGCGCGTGCACCTCACGGGGCAGATGGGCGACGTGATGAAGGAGTCGGTCGCGACGGCCTTCACCTACGTGCGCGCGCACGCGGAGGAGCTCGGGCTGCCGGAGGACTTCCTCACGAAGGTCGACGTGCACGTGCACCTGCCGAACGGCGGGGTGCCGAAGGACGGACCGTCGGCGGGCATCACGGTGTTCACCGCGCTCGCGTCGATGTTCACGCGCTTGAAGGTGCGCTCGGACGTCGCGATGACGGGCGAGATCACGCTGCGCGGGAACGTGCTGCGGGTCGGAGGCATCAAGGAGAAGCTGCTCGCCGCGCACCGCGCGGGCATGAAGCGGATCCTGCTGCCGAAGATGAACGAGCCGGATCTCGACGAGGTGCCCAAGGAGATCCGCGACTCGCTCGAGATCTGCCTCGTGAGCAAGGCGTCGGAGGTGCTCCCGCTCGCGCTCGCGGACGTGGCTTCAGCGTGAGGGCTTCGGCGTGAGGGCTTCGGTGTGAGGGCTTCGGCGTGAACGCGCGAGCACCCGTGCGGTCCGAGCGGTGAGCGAAGACGAGACGAAGGACGCGTCGTCGACGGGGCCCGAGGCCGCGACGACGCGGTCGACCGGACCCTCGACGGGCCGTTCGGCAACGCATCGGCTCGCGCGCGCGATCCCCTTCCTGATCGCGGGGGCGGTCGGCGTGGCGCTCACGACCTCTCGCCTGGTCGGCGTGCACGGGGTCGAGAGCGCGCTGGCGCTCGGGCTCGCGCTGCCGCTGCTGGCCGCGTGGCTCGGCGCGCGCGTCGGTCGGGAAGCGAGCGAGCTTTCGCGATCGGCCGACGCGAACGGCGGGCGTGACGCGAGCGTGGGGGTGCCCGTGACGGCGCCGCTTCGCGCTCCGAATACCGCGAGCGAGGCGATCGGCCGCGCGCTCGGGACGGGCGTGCTCCTGCTCGCGATCCCGACCGCGATCCTCGCGCTCAACCAGCTCCGCGTCCGCAACTGCGCGCCGCTCGAAGGGCTCGCGTTCGTGCTGCTCGGTCCAGGGGTCGGCGTGCTGCTCGCGAGCTTCGTCGGTCTGCTGATCGGCGCGCTCGTGAAGCGACCGCGGCTCGCGACGACCCTCGCGGTGCTGGTGCCGATCGCGAGCGCGCTCTGGGGGCTGCTGCAGTTCTGGTTCTCGCCCGCGATCTTCGTCTACGACCCCTTCGCGGGCTGGTTCCCCGGCACGATCTACGACGAGGACGTCGGGCTGCCGAGCTCGCTGCTCACCTACCGCGCGATCTCGCTCGCGTGGCTCGGCGCGGCGATCACGCTCCTCTCGATCGTGTGGCAGCCCTCGGCGGACCGTCCGCTCGCGTGGCGAAACCTCCGCGCGCGGTGGCCGCGCACGTTGCTCGCGATCGCGCTCTTCGCGTTCGCGCTCGGCGGGCGCACGCAGGGGCTCGCGCTCGGGCACCGCACCTCGGTCGCGTCGATCGACGAGACGCTCGGGGCGGTGCGGCGTGGTGATCGCTGCGTGGTGCACGCGCCGCGCGAGCTCTCGGAGGCGCAGCTCGCGCGGATGGTGGAGGACTGCGACTTCCGCGTGAGCCGCGCGGAGTCGATGCTCGGCGTCACGCAGACCAGGCCGGTGCACGCGTTCTTCTACCGGGACACGGAGGAGAAGCGGCGCGCGATGGGCGCGGGCTCCACCTTCATCGCGAAGCCGTGGCGCGACGAGGTGCACTTGCAGCTCCGCGGGTGGCCGCATCCGGTGCTCGCGCACGAGGTGGTGCACGTGGTCGCGGGCAACGCGGCGCGCGGGCCGTTTCGGGTGTCGGGGCAGCTCGGCGGCTACCTGCCGAACCCCGGTTTCATCGAGGGCATCGCGGTCGCGGTGGAGTGGCCCTCGTCGGACGGCATGACGCCGCACGAGTGGGCGCGTGCGCTGCGCGAGATGGATCGCCTGCCTCCGCTTTCGGATCTCTTCGGGCTTCGTTTCTTGCAGCATCCAGCGCGCGACGCCTACGCGACCGCGGGATCGTTCGTGCGTTGGGCGCTCGACGAGAAGGGCGCGGAGGCGGTGCGAGCGGCGCATCGCGCGGGCGATCCGAGCCTGCTCGGTTCTACTGGGTCGGCGGGGTCAGCCGCCGACGGAGCCACTGGCGGACAGCTCGCGGAGCTCGAGGCGGAGTGGAACCGTTTCCTCGACACGATCGAGCTCGACCCGCGGAAGCTCGCGCTCGCGGAGCTCCGGTTCTCGCGCAGCAGCATCTTCGCGACGACCTGTCCGCACGTGCTCGCGCGGCTGCAGCAGGAGCTCGGCGCGGATCTCGCGGCGGGTGACGATCGCCGCGTGGTGCGCACGTGCCGCGAGATCCTGTCGATCGAGGAGGGCGATCTCGGCGCGCGGCTCGCGCTCGTCGGGGCGCTCGCGCGGCGGGGGCAGCTCGACGAAGCGCGCGCGGAGCTCGCGTCGCTCGAAGAAGGCGCGCCGGCGCCGCTGGTCGCGATGGCGAAGGAGCGGCTCGCGGACGCGCTCTGGCTGCGCGGGGACCGCGAGGCGGCCCGCGCGCTCTACGAGGCGCTGCTCGAGCTCCCGCAGAGCGACGACGAACGGCGCGGGCGCGAGGTGAAGCTGCTCGCGATCCAGACCGGCGGCGCGGTGGGGCGCCACGTGCGCGATCTCTTGGTCGGACCGGACGCGCGTGGCGTGCCGGCGCCGATCGCGGTGCACCTGGCGCGCGGGATCGCGGACGCGCGCGAGGATGGGCTCGGCGCGTACCTAGAGGCGCGGCAGCTCATCCAGAACGAACGTTGGGATCTCGCGTGGCCGCTGCTGCAGGTCGCGAAGGAGCGTGGCCTCCCGAGCGAGCGCTTCGACGACGAGCTGCTGCGGATGACCGCGATCTCGGCCTTCGCGCTCGGACGCCTCGACGAGAGCCGAACGGTCTTCGAGACGGCCAGGTCACGACCCGCGCTGCGCAACGACGCGGACGACTGGCTCGCGCGGATCGCGTGGCGGGTCGAGCGCGATCGGGAGTGACACGCTCACGCCTTCGAGCCGAGTCGCGAACGAGACCGGAGCGACCGCGAGCAGAGCGACCGCGAGCGGAGCGACCGCGAGAACGTCGACCCGAGTGTTCGGCTACGAAGGAAGGGATCAAAGCCGGAAACGTCCGTCCACCACCTCGTGCCAACGCGCGACGTCGAGCGGCACGTACCCGGATTCTCCGCGCACGAAGAGCGGGTCGTTCACCACGTTCGGATCGACGCCCTCCTGGCGCAGACCGTTCTTCTGGATCTTGAAGGTTCCGGTGGTCTGCATCGCGGAGATCACGCGCACGAAGCGCGGCTGGGCGTAGCTCGGGAGCTCCTGCGCGGCCTTCCAGAAGCCCTGCGCGTCGAAGGTCGCGCCCGTCTCCAGCACGATCGCGGCGAGGCCCGCTTGGCCTTCGTGGCCGGGCACACGCACGCCGACGACGGTGGCTTCGGTGACGCCCGGCGCGCTCGTGAGCACGTCCGCGACCTCCGCGGTGGAGACGTTCTCGCCCTTCCAGCGGTAGGTGTCGCCGATGCGATCGACGAAGTAGAAGTAGTCGTCCTCGTCGAAGCGCAGCAGATCGCCGCTGCGGAAGTAGCGGTCGCCCTTCACGAACACGTCGGTGAGCACCTTCTTCTGCGTCGCGTCCGGATCGGTGTAGCCGCGGTACTCGGTGGCGGGCGTGAGCGGGCGCTCGGGCAGGCGCACGAGGAGCTCGCCGACCTCGCCGCGCTCGCACGGCACGTAGAAGCCGCGCTCGTCGCGCAGGTGCTCGCCGGTCTCCACGTCGTAGCGCACGAGGGTCATCCAGCCGGTGCGGCGCAGGGGGACGTGCCCGACCGCGCCGACGCGGCCCGTGAGGTTGACGATGAAGCCGGGGGCTTCGGTGGCGGCGTAGAATTCCCGAATGACCGGGATGCCGAAGCGCGATTGAAATCCGGGCCAGACGTCGGGACGAAGTCCGTTGCCGGCCGCGATGCGGAGCGGGCTGTTCTTTTCGAGCGGATGCTCCGGCGAGGCGAGCAGATAGCGGCAGAGCTCGCCGATGTAGATCATCGCGGTCGCGCGGTAGCGGTGGACGTCGGGCCAGAAGGCGCGCGCGGAGAAGCCGTCGCGCAGGGCCATCGGCGTGCCGGTCGTGAGGCAGGCGCCGCCGCCGAGCATGAGCGCGCTCGCGTGGTAGAGCGGCAGCACGCTGTAGAGCACGTCGCCTTCGCCGAGCTCGAAGACCACGTGACCGAAGCCGGCCCCCGCCATGACCGCGCGGCCGTGCGAGATGCGGCAGGGCTTCGGAAGGCCGGTGGTGCCCGAGGTGTAGATGTAGACGAAGTCGCCCTCGTCCGTGGTCGGCGCGGGCGGGTAGGGCGCCGAGGGCGCGTGGGCGATCGCGGCGTCCGCATCGTGCTCGTGCGCACGTTCGTTCGCGTGCTCGTCGGCGTCGGCGCCGTAGACGTGGATCGGTGGCAGGGCGTGACCGCTCGCCCGCAACGCGCGCAGCGGCTCCACGAGCGACGCGTGCACGATCACGAGGCGGGCCTTCGCGCTCGTGATCGCGTGGTGCAGCGGGCGCCCTTCGAGGTGCGTGTTCACGAGCGCGGCCGTCACCCCCGCCCGCGTCGCCCCGAGCACCCAGCCGAAGTACTCGGGTGCGTTGGGTCCGAGCAGCGCGATCACGTCGCCGCGCGCCGCGCCCGCACGTTCGAGGGTCCACGCGACTGCGGAGGTGCGTCGATCGAGGTCGGCCCACGTCCAGCGCGTGTCGTCGTGCAGGAACGCGGTCGCGTGTGGCTTCTCGACCGCGTGTTTGCGCGCGGCGCTCTCGAGCGTGCCGCCCACGAAGGTGCGGACGAGCCAGGGCGCGGCGCCCGTGGTGAGCGCGGGGATCGCGCCGAGCTCGGCGAGCCAAGCGTCGCGAAAGGTCGATCGCGAGAGCCCCGTGGCGAGATCGCCGACGGTCTGCGCGAGCGCGCGCGCGGTACGGAAGGGCGCGAGGAGATCCATCGGTCGGGAAGGGTATCGCGTCCAGCGGGCACTTCGCCCCGCTACAGCCACCGCCAGGTCACCCAACCTCGCTCGTCGACGTCTTGCAGTGCGATGGGCCGCTCCGATCGATCGGCCTGTCGGACCGCCCACCGCCCGCTGACGAAGCGTCGGACATCCTGCTCCGGCACACCGTGGTCGTGAAGCAGCCTCGCGTAGTCGACGTCGCTCTCTTCGGTCGTCTTGCGTTCGGGCAAGCGCTCCAGGTCGGCGATCACCTTGCTCGCTGCGGTCAGTCGCCCCAACGAGTCGTCGCGCAAAGGAATCAGTCGCGCAGTGGCCCACGGGGTTTCGTACCCGTAGTCCGTGAGCTCTCCCTCGAGCGTACCCTCGCAATAGAGCTGCAGCTCTGCCCTCCCGACTCCGCCACTAGGTTCCATTGGAGTGTACCCTCGCGACGGTGTGGCGGTGTTCACGAACCCTCGCCGTTTCGCTCGGCATCGTATCGTGGCTCGCATGTGGTGCGAGCGCGCCGCCTCTCGAAGCGCACGAGCGCGCGTTCGCGGGCGAGCGCGCGGAGCTGCGAATCGACGCGCTGCGCTGTGAGCTCCCGATGGAACAGCTCGTCGCGGTGGAGCTTCGCTTCGAGCACGCGACGCTCTTCCTCGAAGCGGCGCCGATGGGCGCGTCCCTCGAGAGCCTCGCGGACGACGAGACGCAGGTCCTTCGGCTCACCACGTCGGCGCCGAACGTCGCGCGGCGTCCGACGTTCGTCGGGGCGCGACGCGCGATCGTGCTCGAAGCCGGCGATCGGCGGTCGCTCGTCGCGATGACGAGCCCGTGGCGCGTGCTGCGCGTACGGGGCGCACGACTTCCGGAGCTCGCGGAGGAGGGCGCGGCGCGGATCGGCGAGCTCGCGTTCGAGCCGCCGGGACGGTTCCTCGGCGGCATCTTGCGCGGGCAAACGCGGACGATCGCGCTCGGTCCCGAGGCGCGATCGTGCGAGTGAAGGAGACGGTCTGCCCGTGCCGCGGTACCGAACGCCGCAGCGTGGTTCGACCCAACGCTCAGCGCGCGCAGTACGGGATCGCGCCGCTCGGGCAGGTCGGCGGGCCGTTGTCGCCGCAGGTCGGGATCTCCGAGCCCGGGCACACCACGGAGCCTTCGCCGCCCACCGCGCACTCGTCCGCGTCGTGGCTCGGCGGCGTGCAGATCAGGCCGCGCTGCATGTCGGGATCGTCGACGATCGCGAGGTCTCGGCACGCCGGCTGACAGCCGTCGCCTTCGAGGCGGTCGATGCCGTCGCTGCAGGCGGCGAGAGAGAGGAGCGCGAAGAGGCCGAGGAAGCGTCGCATGGGATCCTGAACGAAGAGTGTTGCCGCTCGAGTCGCGGTCGGCGTCGTGAGCGGGGTGAGCCCTGACTCGTCGGGCTCGGAAGCCGCGGGTCTACCGCACCGGCGGCGCGAGGCCAAGCCCACCCGCGTGAGGACGGGCGCGCCGGCGGTTCACCTCGACCTCCCCGGGTCGCTCGCGGGGCTCAGGCCGGCGCGCCCGCGAACACCGGCGGACGACGCTTGGCCCATGGCCGCGCCTGCTCGAGCTGCGCGGCGAGGCGGAAGAGCGTGGCTTCGTCGCCGAAGCGCGCGGTGAGCATCGAGCCGATCGGCATGCCCTCCGCGTTCCAGAAGAGCGGCACGCTCATCGACGGCTGCCCGGTGAAGTTCGCCACCGGCGTGAAGGGGATGAACGCGAACACGTCCTTCAGCGTGCGCTCGAGCAGGCCCGGCAGCTTCAGCGCGGCGCGCAGATCGAACGTCTTCACGAGCTCCTGCACCTTGCCCTCGAGCCCCTGCGGCTTCAGCGCGCCGATCGGCAGCGGCGGACACCCCAACGTCGGCGTGAGGATCGCGTCGTAGTCGCCGAGGCGATGCGTGAGCCGCCGCGTCTCCGCTTGCAGATCGCGGATCGCGAGCATCACCGTCGCGGCGTCGAACGAGCGCCCGATCTGCGCGCCGAGCCAAGTCGCGGTCTCGAAGTCCGCCGGTCGCGCCTTCTTGCCGAGCCGCCGCGCGCCCTCGTCGATCTCGGCCGCGGTGTTCGCGCTCACCACGGTGAAGAAGCAGCGCGTGAGGTGCTCGCGATCGTGCTGCGGTCGCACCTCTTCGACGTCGTGCCCGAGCTCCGCGAGCAGCTTCGCCGCGTCCTTCACGGCCGCGACGCAGTCGGGGTGCACGTCGCCGAGCATCGCGGGCTCCCAATGGAAGCCGATGCGCAGCCGCCCCGGCTCGCGCGTCGTCTCTTCTAGGAAGGGCCGCTTCATGGCGGGCGCGTGGTAGGGCGCGTAGGGCTCGGCGCCTTGGGTCGCGTCGAGCGCAGCCGCGCTGTCGCGCACGCTCCGGCTGAGCACGTGCTCGATCGCGAAGCCGCTCCAGCCTTCGCTCGAGAGCGGACCGGTCGGGGTGCGCGCGCGCGTCGGCTTGAGCCCGAAGATCCCGCAGCACGAGGCCGGGATGCGGATCGA
>JALOQC010000310.1 GCA_025453555.1 Myxococcota bacterium
AAGGAGATCGGCTTCGACGGGCGCTGCCTCGACGCAGGCCACGCGTGGAGCTCGGCGATTGAGCGGGGAGCACGACGATGAACGTTCAGGCAAGCCGCCTGCTGGACGGCGCGCAGCGACCGGAGGGAGCGGAGGCTCGCGGGAGGGGGCCCGTTCGGGCGTCACGCCCGATGGGGGAGGGGCTGGCGACAGCCCCTCGGGGGAAGAGCTGATGGGCTACGAGAGCGGCCGCGATCACGCGGGAGATCTCCGCCTGTCGTGCGACGTCGTCGTCGTCGGCTCGGGCGCGGCGGGCGCCACCGTCGCGACGGAGCTCGCGCTCTCGGGCGCGCGCGTGCTGGTGCTCGAAGAGGGCGCGCGCGTCGACGCGGCCGAGCACGGCGCGATGCGGCCGAGCGAGTCGCTGCGGCACGTCTGGCGCGACGGCGGCTTCTCGGTCGCGGCGGGCATCGGCGACTCGCCGACCATCAACGTGACGATGGGACGCGTGGTCGGTGGCTCCTCGATGGTCACCGGCGGGGTCTGTTTCCGCACGCCCGACCACGTGCTCGACACCTGGGTGCGCGAGCACGGCCTGCACGGCTACGCGCCGCGCGCGATGGCGCCGTACTTCGACGAGGTCGAGAAGCATCTGCACGTCGAGACGGTCACGCCCGATCGTCGGTCGCGCTCGACACACCTCTTCGACGCCGGCCTGCGCAAGAAGGGCGTCGCGCTCGACTCGCTGCGTCGGAACACGAAGGGCTGCCACGGCTGCGGGCGCTGCAACTTCGGCTGCCCCGAGCAGGCGAAGATGAGCGTGGATCTCTCGTATCTGCCGCGCGCGGCCGCGAAGGGCGCCACGGTCTTCTCGCATTGTCGGGTGGAGAAGGTGCGTTTGAAGGGGCGGCGCGCGATCGGGGTGGAGGGGCGCGTGCTCAACGGGCCGAACGGCCGCCCGGGCGGCAAGCTCGTGGTCGACGCGCGGCGCGTGGTGATCGCGGGCAGCGCCTGGGTCACGCCGACGATCTTGCGCCGCAGCGGCATCAAGCACGACGTGCTCGGCAAGAAGCTCACGCTGCACCCGGGCTTCCGGATGATGGCGCGCTTCGACGAGGAGGTCGAAGGCTGGAAAGGCGCGATGCAGAGCGCGTTCAGCGACGCGTTCGAGGAGCGGGGGCTCACGCTGGTCAGCGTGTTCATCCCCGTGAGCGTGATCGGCGCGACGATGCCCGGCATCGGACCCGATCACGTGAACAACGCGCGGCGGATGAAGCACGTCGCGATGTTCGGCGGGATGATCCACGACGAAGGCGGCGGCACCGTGATGCGCGGTCCGGGCGGCGAGCCCTTCGTCACGTATCGGATGAGCCGCCGCGACCGCGCGCGCATGCCGGACATCGTGCGCCTGCTCGGGGAGACCTTCCTCGACGCGGGCGCGAAGGAGATCTTCCCGCCCGTGCTCGGGCTCGAACGCGGGCTCACCCCGGACGCGTTCCGCGCGTTCGACTTCGAGCGCCTTCCCGCGCGCCGCTACGAGTGCTCCTCGCAGCACCCGCTCGGCAGCGCGCGCATCGGCAGCGACCGGCGCGCGAGCGTGTGCGATCCGGACGGCCGCGTCTGGGACGCGGAGGAGCTCTACGTGGTCGACGGAAGCGTCTTGCCCACGAGCCTCGGCGTGAACCCGCAGGAGTCGATCATGGCAGTCGCGACGAAGCTCGCGTGGACGATGCGCGATCGCCCGTACGCGTGAGGTTCGAGGCCACGTGCCGCGGCCGAGCCGCGACTCGCTCGGCGCGCGGCTCGGCCGGTCCCTTCACCTCGTCAGGCGTCCACGCGCGCCTCGGGGACCTCGCGCTTCGTCGCCGCGCGACCCCGCGGGGAGCAGATCCTCGCGATCGTCTCGACGAGCTTCCGATCCGCCGAGCTGGGGCGCTTGCCGTCGCCGATGTGTCGCGCGAGGTCGTTCACCGAGATCATTCCGATCGGTTTTCCTCCGTCCTCGATGACGGGTACCCGGCGCACTTGTTTCGCGCGCATGAGCTCCTCGACCTCCTCGAGCGACGCTTCGGCGTCGACCGAGAACACCACCTCGGCCATCGCCGTCGTCACCGAGATCGAACCCAACGGCTGCCCTCGTGTGTAGGCCGCCATGGCGATGTCTCGATCGGTGACGATCCCGACCAGAGCGCCGTCCGCGCCGACGACCGGAATCGCGCCGCAGTCGTGCTCCCACATCAAGTGCGCGGCGTGGTCGAGGCTGTCGTTCGGATGGCAGGTCGCGACGGGGGCCGTCATCAATCCTCGTGCTCGCATCGGGAGCCTCCTTTCGCGCGGGTTCGCGCGGGGTGAATCTCGGATTGAGCACGCGGTATGCCACGCGAGGACCCTCGATGGATTTCAGCTTCTCCGAGGGTCTGTCGCCAGACCCTCCCCCACGGGCCATGAAGCCCCGATGGGGCCCCCACCCACGAGCCTACGCTCGCTTCGCGAGCTGCGCGCCGTCCGGTAGGGCGGCTTGCGAAATCGGCCGAGCTTCTTTTCAGAGCGGTGGGGCGCGGTGCGAAATAACTCGCGATCCCCGAGGAACTCTTCGCGTGTCGGTGCGAGCGACCGCGCAAACTTCGTCCACGGAGTCGTCCGAGGCGGTCGGCACGACGCTTGTATCGAGCGACGGATGCAGTCGATGAATGCCGTCGACTGACGCCTTCGACGGACGTCGTCGAAGGGTGCCGTGCATCGTGGGCGTCGAGGTTGCGGGTCGGGGGGCTCGTGGCGCGCGCGAGGCACGGCGAGGACGCGGTTCACGCGGCGTCCGTGGGAGCGTGCGCCTCTTCGTCGGGGCTCACGCAGAGTTTCGAAACGAGCGGACCGTCGCAGTTGCGTGGGCGTCCACACGCGCCGCAGCGCCGCCTGGCTTTGGGGGAGGGGACATGACAGCGACTCACGAGCTCGTCGAGGGGGCCGACGTACAGGTCACGTTTCGACAGGTGCCCATCGACGAGGAGCTCTTTCACTACATCCGACGTCGAGCTCGGGGCATGTCCCGCGTCTGGGTCGTTCTCGTACCGCGAGGGCGTGAGGTCGGCGTGCGGGTGATGACGCCGAAGGTCGCGGTCGACCGATCCGATCTCAGTGGATTCATCGCGGTGCGAAACGCGTTCGACCTCCTCGAAGTGGCGCTCGATCGCGCGTCACTCCGGCCGGATTGATCGACACGAGCGAGCGTGCTTCACGACCGGAGCCGGTAGCCTCCGTTGGGCGCGTGAACACGCTGCACGCACGATCGAAGCGCGCAAAGACTGCGTCTTCGTGCAGTTCGTGCACGGCTCGCCTCGAGATCCAGACCCGAATGTGTCGTGTTCATTCGCAGATCCCGGCGGTATGCTCGTCGTCGGGGGGCACCGTGGGGAGAATTCTGATCGTCGACGGCGACGCATCGGTCCGGGGGTCGTTGCGGCTTCTGCTGGAGGCGGGTGGGTTCGAGGTTCACGTCGCGGCGAGCCCGCGAGAGGCACTCGAGCGCGTCGTGAAGGCGACGCCGGACGTCGTGTTGCTCGATGCTGCGGTGTCGCAGGGGCCTCGCGCCGACTTCCTTCGGGAGCTCCATCGGCGGGCTCCGATGGCTCCGGTCGTGCTGCTCACGGGCGCGGGAGGCGTCGAGGCGCAGGGGCATCGTCACCTGCCGAAGCCCATCGATCCGCAAGAGCTGCAGCGCGCGTTGGACGCGTTGATCGTCCCGCACGTGGGCGAGCTCGTCGGCGCGTCACCGACGATGCGGGAGATCGAGCGGCTGGTCGTGCGGCTGGCGCGCAGTCCCGCGTCGACCGTGCTCATCACGGGGGAGAGCGGGACGGGCAAGAACCTCCTCGCTTCGGTGCTTCACCGCGCGAGCCGACGCGCCGACGAGCCGTTCATGAACATCACGTGCTCGGCGTTGCCGGAGTCGCTGCTCGACTCGGAGCTCTTCGGGCACGAGCGGGGTGCGTTCACCGACGCGCGCGAACGCAAGATCGGCCTTCTGGAACGCGCGAAAGGTGGCACCGTCTTCTTGGACGAGATCGGAGAGATGTCGCCTGCATTGCAGGGAAAGATGCTCCGCTTCATCGAAGAAAAGACGTTTCGTCGCGTGGGCGGACACGAGGACATTCGAGCCGACGTGCGGGTCGTGGCGGCGACGCATCGCAACTTGGAAGACGCGTGCCGGATGGGGACCTTTCGTGAGGATCTCTTCTACCGACTCGCGGTGCTCACCGTCCACGTTCCGCCCCTCCGGGAGCGGACGGAGGACATCGAGCCTCTCGTGCGGTCGTTCATGAACCGGTTCGCGGAGGACTTCGGCAAGCGCGTGTTGGACATCGAGCCCGAGGCGCTCGCGCGGCTCGCGGCGCAGCCGTGGCCGGGCAACGTGCGGCAGCTCCGCAACCTCGTCGAACGGGCGGTCCTCCTCGCCGACGACGCCGTGCTGCGTGTGCGCGACTTCCGGGAGCGAGACCGAAAGCGCCCGTCGGGGAGCTGGCCGCTCCCGGACGAAGGCATCGATCTGGAAGAGCTGGAGAAGGACCTCGTGCGACAGGCGCTCGTCCGGTCGAGGGGCAACCGCTCGGAGGCGGGACGCTTGCTGGGTCTCAATCGCGATCAGGTGCGCTATCGGATCCAGAAGTTCGGGTTGGAGTGAGGCAGCCCGCGTCGGCCCGCGAGCCGAGCGATACGGCGGCGCAGGAGGCACGGACCGAGGCATCGCGCCCCACGCACTCGACGGTGCACGCCAATCGACGGCGGGGCTCGAGCCACCGAGCTACGCGGTGCGCGTGAACGTCCTGAGCCGACGGGCCCACGAACGAGAGGTCTCGTCGATGGAGGTGCGCGCCTTGGCAACGCTGAGCGATCCGACCCGCGTCTCGAACTTCTCGCGGGCGCGGCGATGCGGCTGATAGACTCCGCGGCGATGGCGGAGCCCTGCCCGCAATGCGGAACCCCCACGACGCCCGGCGCGCGTTTCTGCGGTAGCTGTGGGTACGACCTCGTCGGGCGGCCGACGGTGCCGACCCCGGAGGCGGCTGCGCCGGCGCCCGCCGATCCGAAGCGTACGATGCTCGGCATGCCGGTGGCGCAGATCGGCGTGGCGCCTACGGGCCCCGCCGCGCCGACCGCACCCGCCGCCCCGACCGCGCCGACCGCGCCGACCGCGCCAGAACCGCCGGTCGCGCCGAACCGCACGATGCTGGGGATGCCGGCGGTCGCGCTGCCGGCGTCGCCCGCGACCGCGCCGAGCCCGTCGCTCGGAGGCTTCGCGCCCGTGCCGTCGGCGCCCGCGTCGTCGCCTCCTCCGCCGCAGGCCGCGGCGCCGAGACACGCGCCGACGCCTGCGGCACCGACGCCTGCAGCACCCACGCCTGCGACGCCCGCAGCCTCCGCGCCGGGCCCGCAGTCGCCCATGGCGCGCACGATGCTCGGGATGGCCGCGGTCGATCCGACGGCGCTCACGCCGGTCGCACCCGTCGCGTCGCCTGCGCCCGCGCCGAACCGCACGATGCTGGGGATGCCCGCCACCGCTCTGCCGTCGTCTCCGATGGCCACCGCGCCGACGGCCGCGAGTGGGTTCGCGCCCACGATGGAGTCGCCCGCATTCGCCGCGCCGTCTGCGGCGTCGCCTGCCGCGCCGATGGCCGGTGTGCCGTCGCCCGCCGCCGCGCCTGCCGCGCCCGGGCACACCGGGCCCAAACCCGCGCCGACGACGAACCGCACGATGCTCGGGGTCGCGGTGCAAGCTCCTGCGCAAGCTGCACCGGCGGCGCCGCCCGTCCACAAGCCCGCGCCGACCACGAACCGCACGATGCTCGGAGTCGCGGTGCAGGCGCCGGCTGGGGGCGCGAGCGAGAGCGTGCCTCCGTCGCACTCCGCCCACGCACAGTCGGCCCAAGCACAGTCGGCCCAAGCACAGTCGGCCCAAGCACAGTCGGCATGGGACGCCACGGACGACGACCCCGTGCCCGCCGTCGTCGCGCCCAAGACCAACCGTGGGCTCATGATCTTCGGCGCGCTGCTCGTGGTGCTCGCGCTCGTGGGCGGCGGCGTCGCGTTCTATCTCTTGCGCGGCGGACCGACGATCGCGGCGAGCGTGTCGACCGCGGACGGCGCGGAGGTGCTGGTGGTCGACGTGCCCGAAGCGCCGGCCGGCGCGAAGGCGCGTTTCCTCGGCCAAGAGGTCGCGCTCGAAGCGGGGCGCGCGTCGTTCCCTCTGAGCGCGGACGACCTGCGCATCGGCGACAACGAGCTGCGCGTCGACGTGGTCGGGCCCGACGGCGCCGTGCAGAGCGCGAGCGTGGTGCTCTCGGTGCGGTACCGCGTGCGCGCGGATCTCACCGCGCTCGATCGCGATCCACCCGCGCTGCGCATCGTGGCCGACGCGGTCCCCGGCGCGAGCATCACGCTCGACGAGCAGCCGGTGCCGCTCGACGCGACGGGGCACGGCAACGTGGACTTCCCGCTGCAGGCCGACGCCCCGAACGAGTCGCCGGTCTACGAGCGCAACGTGCATTACCGCGTCGTGCTCCCAGGCGAGACTTCTCCCGCCGAAGGCGACGTGCGGGTCCGCATCCCGTTCGCGACGTTGCAGCTGGATCGCCCGGGACGCACCGCGATCACGGAGCGCGATCGCATCGAGGTCGCGGGCGCGGCCGATCCGGAAGCGAGCGTCACGCTCGACGGTCGACCGCTCGAGCTGCGCGAAGGTCGCTTCGTCACCGAGCTGCCGCTGCCTTCGCTCGGCGAGAGTCCGCACGTCGTGGTCGCGCGTCGTCCGGGGCGCGCGCCGCGCACGCTGCGCTTCACGGTGCGTCGCGTCGCGGATCTCGACGCCGAAGCGCGCGCGTATCCCGTGGAGGAGCTCTCGTACGCGCGGCTCGCGGCGAGCCCGACGACCTACCGCGGACGGCGCGTCGCGTTCGAGGGCTGGATCTACAACCTCGACGTGCACGACGGACGCAGCGTGCTGCAGGTGAGCGTGCGTGACTGCGCGCGTGGCCAGCGTTGTCCGCTGTGGATCACCTACGACGGCGCGAGCGAAGCGGGTTTGAACGCCTGGGTTCGCGCGGTCGGTGAGCTCGCAGGTGAACAACAGTTTCGCTCGCCGAGCGGCGAGGTGCTCTCGGTGCCCCGACTCGACGCGGTGTTCCTGCTGCCGCTCGAAGGGTCTCGATGAACGACGTCGGCGTGGCGGCGGACACCCTCGACGTCCCGCCCTGCGCGACCTGCGGTCGTCGCAACCCGGTCGACGCGCGTTTCTGCGGCGGCTGCGGCGCGGCGGTGGGTGCGTCCATCGAACAAGCGATCCCGCTCGAGGCCGACCCGCTCGTCGGGCGGGTGATCGCGGATCGCTACCGCATTCGTCGTTTGGTCGGGCGCGGCGGCATGGGCGTCGTGTACGAGGTCGAGCACGTCCACATCGGCAAGGTGATGGCGATGAAGCTCCTGCATGGGGAGCTCGCGCGCGACAAGAACACGCAGAAGCGATTCCAGCGTGAGGCGGAGGCGGCGTCGCGGCTCTCGCACCCGAACACCGTGCAGGTCTTCGACTTCGGGCGCTCCGAAGGGATGATGTACCTCGTGATGGAGTATCTCGAGGGTCGCGACCTCGGGCAGCTCCTGCGTGAAGAAGGGGCGCTCGAGTTCGAGCGCGCGGCGCGCATCGTGGCGCAGGTGTGCGCATCGGTCGCCGAGGCGCATGCGCAGGGGATCGTGCACCGCGATCTCAAACCCGAGAACGTGATGATCCTTCCGGAGCGGGAAGGGCGCGCGGAGGTCGCGAAGGTGCTCGACTTCGGGCTCGCGAAGCTGCGCGATCACTCGGGCGGGCTCACCGTGACGCGCGCGGGCGCGATCGTCGGCACGCCCTACTACATGCCGCCCGAACAGATCCGCGGCGAAGACGTGGACGCGCGCGGCGACGTCTACGCGCTCGGGGCGATGCTCTACAAGGCGTGCACGGGCGTGCCGCCGTTCGTCGCGAACACTCCGATGGGCGTGCTCACCAAGCATCTCACCGAAGAGCTCGTGCCGCCGTCGTCGCGCGTGCGCGGCACGCCGCTCCCCATCGAGGCCGACGTGATCATCGGGCGCGCGATGCAGAAGGATCCGCGCGCGCGTCAGGAGAGCGCGGAGGAGCTGCGACGCGAGCTCCTCGCGTATCTCGCGTCGATCGGGCACGCGGACAGCGAACCGTCGCTGACCGCGATCCCGGTGGGGCCGAAGGTCGGCGCGCCGACCG
>JALOQC010000311.1 GCA_025453555.1 Myxococcota bacterium
ACGCTCCACGCGCGTGCTATCACCACGCGTGTCCCGAAACCGCTTCTACACCCTGACCGCCTCGTGCCGCGATCGCGTCGGGCTCGTCACGCGCGTCTCCGGCTTCATCGCGGAGCACGGGGGGTGGATCCTCGAGACGGCGTTGCACGCGGAGCCGCCGGCCGAGAACGGGAACGCGGGCGCGTACTTCATGCGCCTCGAGATCCGCGCGGACTCGATCCCCTTCCACCTCCCGGAGCTGCGCGAGCGTTTCGCGCCGCTCGCGGCGGAGCTGGAGATGGACTGGAAGATCACGGACTCCGCGGTGCGCAAGCGCGTCGTGATCCTCGTGTCGAAGCAAGGACACTGCCTCTACGACCTGCTCGGTCGCTGGGAGAGCAAGGATCTCGACGTCGAGATCCCCTGCGTGATCTCGAACCACGACACCTTCCGCGGCCTCGTGGAGTGGCACGGCATCCCGTTCCATCACGTGCCGGTCACCCCCGACAAGAAGGCCGCGGCGTTCGCGGAGGTGCACCGGCTCTTCGAAGAAGTGCGCGGCGACGTGATGGTGCTCGCGCGCTACATGCAGATCCTCTCCCCCGAGCTCTGCGCCGCTCATCCCGGCAAAATCCTCAACATCCACCACAGCTTCTTGCCGAGCTTCGTCGGCGCGCGTCCCTACCATCAGGCGTGGGAGAAGGGCGTGAAGCTGATCGGCGCGACCTGCCACTACGTGACGGCCGACCTCGATCAAGGCCCGATCATCGACCAAGACGTGGTCCGCATCGACCACTCCGACACCGTCGAGGACATGGTCCAGTACGGCAAGGACGTAGAGAAGACGGTGCTCGCTCGTGGGCTCCGCTACCACCTCGAAGACCGCGTGTTGATTCATCGAAATAAGACGATCGTGTTCCGCTGAAGCACGCGTCTCGAGATTTCGTTTCTGCCTTCCATCGTCTGCTGCAGGAGAAGTATTCCGTATGAGCTGGCTCGGTTCGTTGCTCGGAACCAAGAAGAAGGTCCACCCCACGCACGTCGACGACGCGAACTTCGCGGAGGTCGTGCTCAAGAGCGAGGTCCCCGTCGTGCTCGACGTGTGGTCGCCGGGCTGTCAGCCCTGCAAGAAGCTCGAAGAGATCATGGTGGACCTCGCGACCGAGTACGACGGCCGCGTGAAGGTCTGCGAGATGGGCACCCACTTCGCGCCCCAAGCGGCGGGCCGCCTTCGCGTCTCGGCGACGCCCACCGTCGTCTGGTTCCGCGGCGGTCGTGAGCTCGAGCGCGTGATGGGTTTCCGCGGCAGCCTCTACCACCGCCAAGCGCTCGAAGAGCTCTTCTTCGGCGGCGAGAAGCGGACCTGAGCGACGAGCCTCGCGTCGCCGGCTGACGCGACGCGGCGATCACGTACCGGCGCTCACAACGAGCGCAGCAGGCGTTCGCTCGCCTCGTCGGCGGGGAAGTACGACTCGATTCGCAGCTCCTGCGCGGTCACGTCGAGCGGGGTGCCCAGCGTCGTGAGCGTCGTGATGAGACGCAGATCGACGTCGCCCTTGCGCAGATGCACCGGCAGCACGGGCAAGCTCGGGAGCCCCGAGCGCGTCGAGGGCACGTCGCGCGTGAGCTCCAGCAGCGCCTCGAAGCGCGCGCGCCGCGCCGGATCGAGCTCGATCGCGTGCTCGTGCCGCAGTCGGGTCGCGAGCTCGCGTGCGATCTCGGCGTGATTCACGAGCCGCGACGCGAGCGCGCGTGGATCCAGGGTCGCCCGCAGCAGGTTGCGCATCGCCTCCGGCGGCGGCGTGAGCCCCTCGAAGGCCCACCCGAGCAGCTTCGTCGCGCCAGTGTTCACGCGCAGCAGGTCGTAGTCGCGATCGACCACCACCGCGCCGAAGGGCTCGTGCGCGCGCAGCAGGTGATCGAGCGCGCGACGGATCGGCTCGAAGGACACGTCGTCGAGCCGTGCGCTCGGATACACCGGCGCGAAGCCCGCCGCGTGGAGGAGCTGGTTGCGCTCGCGCAGCGGCAGCTCGAGCGCGCTCGCGAGCACCAGCACCATCTCGCGCGATGGAGACGAGCGCCCGTTCTCGAGGAAGCTCAGGTGTCGTGTCGAGACCTCCGCGTCGTCCGCGAGCCGCTCTTGGCTGAGCCCGCGATCGCTGCGGTAGTGCTTGAGCATCCGCCCGAAGTCCGACGTGACCTGCTGCTGCATGGGGCGATCGTAGCGCGAGACGAACGTGGCTCCCTTACCTCCGACGTCATGGTCGGAGCGAGGCGCGCCCTCATGCTCGGGGAGTGATCGCGAGGCGGCGCTCTTCCGCAGCGACCGAGCCCGCGCCTACCCCGAACCCCAGCACCGAACCCCGCGACTCCTCGAGAGCTCGCGCTCGGAGGTCCCCATGGCTCGTCTCGTCGCGCTCGTCGTCGTCTTCCTCGCCTTCACCGCCTACTCGGTCGAGGTGGTCGTCACCCAGGGCTTCGCCGCTCTCCTCGAGTCCCACGCTCGGTTCGGCTGGGAGTCGCAGGTCTTCCTCGACCTCGTGCTCGCCGTCACCGCCTTCAACCTGCTCGCGTGGCCCGACGCGAAGAGGCGCGGCATCGCCTACGCGCCCTACCTCGTCGCCACGATCGCGCTCGGATCGATCGGCGTGCTCGCGTACTTCATCCACCGCGAGGCACGCGCGCTCCGCGACCGTTCCGTGGCACGCTCTGCCGCATGATGGTTCGCGCCGTCCGCGTGCACGCGCTCGGAGGTCCCGAGGTCCTCCGCGTCGAAGAGGTCGAGCTCCCGCCGCCCGGTCCGGGCGAAGCGCGCGTACGCCACCGCTCGATCGGCGTGAACTTCATCGACACCTACCACCGCAGCGGCCTCTACGCGTTGCCCACGTTGCCCCACGGCATCGGCATGGAAGGCGCGGGCATCGTCGAAGCGCTCGGCGACGGCGTGACCGAGGTGAAGGTCGGCGATCGCGTCGCCTACGTCGCGGGCCCGCCTGGCAGCTACTCCGAGGCGCGCAACGTCACCGCCTCGCGGCTCGTGCGCATCCCACCGAACGTGCGCGACGATCTCGCGGCCGCGGTGATGCTCAAGGGCATGACGGTGGAGTACCTCATCCACCGCACCTTCCCCGTCGCGCCCGGGATGACCGTGCTCTGGCACGCGATCGCCGGCGGCGTCGGTCTCCTCGCCGCGCAGTGGCTCTCGCACCTCGGCGTGACCGTCATCGGCACCACCAGCAGCGAGTCGAAGGCTGCGCTGGCGACCGAGCATGGCTGCACGCACGTGATCGACTACACGCGCGAGGACGTGGTCGCGCGCGTGCGCGAGCTGACGGACGGACGCGGGGTGCCCGTCGTCTACGACAGCGTCGGCAAGACCACCTTCGACGTCAGCCTCGACTGCCTCTCGCGCCGCGGGATGCTCGTCGGCTTCGGCAACGCGTCCGGCGCGCCCGCGCCCTTCGATCCGATGGTGCTCGCGAAGAAGGGCTCGCTCTTCTACACGCGCGCGTCGCTCTTCGACTACGTCGTCACCCGCGCCGAGCTGCTCGAGAGCGCGTCGAAGGTCTTCGGCGTGATGGGCCGCGGCGCGGTGAAGGTCCACGTCGGCCAGACCTTCACGCTCGACGAAGCGCGCGCCTGCCACGAAGCGCTCGAATCCCGCGGCACCCGCGGCGCCACGGTGCTCACGCCGTGAGCGGAGCTTCTCGAGTGCGTCGGGCTCTTCGTGATCTCGCGCGCGGCTTCACGCGCATGCTCGTGCGCGGCGTGGCGCGAACGATCGCGAGTGGAGTCGCGCTCGTTCTCGTGCTGCCGGCCTGCCCCGAAGGCGCACCGATCGCCACGACGTGCGAGCGGGTCGGCGATCGCTGTCGCATGCCGGACGGCCCGGTCGGGATCTGCGGCGAGTCGCTCGGTGAGTGCGCGGAGCCGCCGTGCCTCGTCTGCCAATCGCAGCACTGAAGCGGCCGCGCTCACGGAGCCTCCTCGTCGAGTGAGCGCGGAGACTCCTGGTCGAGAGACCCGCGCTCGTCGCGGTCGAGTCGCAGCCGAGGTCCCTCACGTCGACCTCGACGCGCCTCAACGCCAGGTGATCGTCCACTCCCAACACATCGGCGAGCCACCGTCGATCACCCGCACGTTCTGCGCGCCGGTGCGCTCGATCGCGCTCACCAGCCAACCGCTCACGGTGCGCCGCACGGTCGGTGGAAACGTCGGATGCTCACGCACGCGCAACACCGCCGAACGCGGCCCCGTCTGTTCGGCCGACGCGACGCCGGTGTCTTGGTAGCGGCTCCACAACGCCGCGGTCTGCTCGATGAGGAAGGGCACCGAGACCACGCGCGCGACGAAGCGGTACACGCCCGACAGCATCTCGTGACCGAGCTCGACCCCGAGCGCGAACGCCGGGTCGGCCGCGTTCGGATGCAGCACCGGCGCCGCGTGGACGTAGACCTCTTCGATCTGATCGAGGGGAGCCCACGCGGTCGCGAGCAAGGTGTCGAGCGTCTGACGCGCGGCGGGCGAGAGGTTCTGGCGGACTCGTTCTTCGGCGCTCGATCCCAAATCCCGAAGTCGCGATCGCACGATGACGATGGGGGCGCCCTTGTAACGAGCCATACAGCGAGCGGACGGTACGTCGCGCCGCAGATCGCGTCGATGCCGAGACACCCGACAGCTCGAAGGACGGCGAGCGAACGCGCCCGCGGCCCGGCGCATCTTCCGCGACATCGGCGAATCGTCGGTCGGCGGGCTCGGCGGGCTCGTCACCCGCGGCCTCGTCACCCACGAGCTCACCGGTAGGGAGGCGCGCTCGTCGACGCCACGACGAAGAGGGTCGTCAGCACCGACGGCTCGGCCCGGTTCTCGCGCGTCGCGACGACGGCGCCGACCACGCGCCCGGTTCCTTCCGCCTCGACCGACCAGCCGTGCTCACGCGCCACGCGAAGCGGATCGTCGGCCACCGCCGGGTGCGCGATCAGGTAGCGCAGACGCTCCGCGCAGTAGGCGATGCCGTGCGTGAGATCGACGAGCAGCTCGCCCGCCGCGCCGGCCTCCGCATGATGCAGGCGCACGTAGAGAATCTCGTGCCCGCGAGGTACGGGCGCGGCGAAGGGGAGCGCGAGCTGCGTCACGGTCACGGTCGAAGGGTACGCCGTCTCGGGAGGCGCGAGATCCGGCATACTCCGGCCATGGCGTTCGTTCGAATCGTGGCGGTACTCGCCCTCTCGAGCGTCGTGGCCTGTGGAGGCACGACCGCGTCGGAGCCGAGCCCGGAGCCCACGGAAGTGCCGCAGCCCCCCGCACGTGTGTGTGGTCCACCGATGCGTGGCCCCGACTGCGCCGAGGACGAGTACTGCGACTTCGAGCTCGACGCGATCTGCGGCGCGAACGATCGAACCGGCGTGTGCCGCCCGCGACCGACCGCGTGTCCGAGCGGTGGCTCGCCGGTGTGTGGTTGCAACGATCAGACGTTCCCGAGCGCGTGTGAGGCCCACCGATTCGGCGTCGCGGTCCAAGGGCACGGCGCGTGCGGCCCGCCGATTTGAGAGCCAGCTCGTGAAGGCCTCGACCCGCGTCACTCGCAGGCGCGGCTCACCGTCGGTACCTCGCCGCGCGCGAGGCTCGCGAGGAAACACCGGTACTCCGCCTTCGGCGCGTCGAGCTGGAAGACCACCTCGTGGCCGTCTTCCACGCCGTCCTCGGCGTGCTGCGTGACGACCCGCGTGACGCGTCCGTCGTCGCGATTCGCGCTCGCGGGCAGTTCCCTCGTCGTTCCGTCCACCAACGGCAGCAGCTCCGCGAGCGGCGTGAAGCGATCGAGCCGCGCGTCGTCGGCGTCGAGCGATCCGCCCGCGAGATCGAGCCCGAGCGCGAGGCTCGTGGCGTTGGCGATCGGCGGCAGGATGTAGTGATCGACGATGCCCTGCATCATCAGGACGTGCGTGCCCCGTGCGCGGATCGCCTCGCCGAACACGGGAGGATCGGCGCCTTCGCCGGCCCACTGCAGGAGCATCAGCGCCGGGTCGTGCTCGTGCAGCGCGTAGCTCATCGGCGTGCGCAGCAGCACCTCCGCGAAGGGCCGCACCACCACCGGCTTCTCCTTGTGCACCACGTTCTGGATCCACGAGCCGCCCGCACCGCTCAACAGCAGCGCGCGGTACCGCGGCTCGAACGCCGCCGTCAGCGGCGCGATCGTCGCGCCCATCGAGTGCCCCATCAGCGCGAGCGTCGTGTCGTCGAGCCGCGCCTCGTCGATCGCGAGCCCGTCGCATCCGATCGCGTCGAAGCGCCACTCGCCGAGCAAGTGCGCGACCAGCACGAGCTCCGCCGCCGACTGCCGCACGTTGTCGCGCAGCGCGCGGGGGTTCGCGACGTTGAACACGAGGAACTGCTCGTCCTCCCCGCTCACGTTGCGCGCGCCTCCGTGCGGACCGTCGACGCTCACGCCCGCGAAGCCCACCCGCGCGAAGTCGCGCGCCGGGCCGCTGCCGGGCTCGATCGCCATCCCGCTCGCGTCCCGCACGCCACGATCGATCAGCGGTCGATCGCCGCCGCCGCCGGTGCGGCTGAACACCACCGTCGGAAACCCCGCGCTCGGCATCGGCGCGCGCGGCAAGGTCACGAACACCCGCGCCGTCTCGGTCCGCGCGAGGATCGGCGCGCCCGCGTCGTCGAACGCGATGTCGCCTCCTTCGCGCGCGAACGGCGGCTCGCCGCGCTGGTACACCGGCACCGGCAGCTCCGACGCGAACACGCAGAAGTCGTCGTGGGTCTCGATCAGCGCGAAGTCGCGCGTCAGCGCCGGCCGCTCTTCGACGATCGCGTCCCGCAGCGCGCGCATCGGCGCCGCTGCGTCGGCGGGAGTGAAGAGCGCGAACGCCGCCACCTCGAGCCCGAGCGCCTCGAGCTCGCCCAGCGCGCGACGCTGCTCGTCCGCGATCGACGTTTCCAGCCCCATGGGCGCCCCACCCCGCCGCAGCGCACGCACCGCGTCCGAGACGCCGACGCGCGCGTTCGTCGCGTCGTGCACCTGCCGCGTGATCACCGCCGCGTGCCGATGCCCCGGCGTCATCGGCACGCCTTGCAGCGGCAAGATCGAAAGCAGGTTCGGTGCCCCGAAGGGCCCGCCGTCGTCGCGGTAACGCACCTCGATCGGCAACCCACGTGGAGGCACGGCGTCGAGATCGATCAGCACCACCGGTGACGTGAGCTCCCCCGCGTCGTCCCGCGCGACGGAGTCGTTCGGCTCGATCGCGAGCGGCGCGAGCGGCGCCTCGAACGCGAAGTAGATCGTCGACGTCGCGCCGAAGCCGGTCGCCTCAGTCGCGATCGCCTTCAACGACACGAGGATGTCCGTCTCGCGCGGCGCCGGCAGCGACGCTACGTCTCGGACGTCGCGCCCGAGATCCGGAAACGGTGCGGCGTAGAAGTCCCCCGCCGCCGCGGCGACGTAGTCCGTCCGCGCGCGCGCACCCTCCGCGTCGTCGCCACCGCACGCGAGCAGCGCGACCACGAGCCACCACCCCGGAACCCTCATGGGCGGAGGATCGCGCGATTCCGGCGAGATCGCGAGTCCGACCGCGTACTCACGCGCCGCCGTAACCCGTGCTCGGTCACAGCACCACGCCGACCGCCCGACGCCGATCGAACGGAGGTGTCACGTCCGGGAGCTCGGCGCTCCCAGCCGCGCATCACACGATCGCCGCGAACTCCCGCGCGAGCTCCGCCGGGCTCGGGCGATCGCGCCAGTCTTTCGCGGTCGCGGCGCGCAGCAGCTTCACGAGCGCGGTCGGGTACGCGCGGAAGCGCGCTTCGTCCTCCATCGGGTCGTTGCGCATGTGCGCGACGATGCGCTCGCGGGGATCCGAGATGTCGTCGAAGAACGTTCGGCCCGTGGTGACGTTGTAGATGGTGCCCGCGAGCGCGTAGACGTCCGCGCGTCCGTCGAGCTCCACCGGATCGAGGACCTGCTCGGGCGCGATGTAGCCCGGCGTGCCTGCGACGAAGCGGCCGCCGACCTCGGCCGCGACCTTGGCCGCGCGCACCATGCCGAAGTCGATGATGACCGTCGCGAGCGGGGTCGCGCGTCCGGGGTCGCGGTGCTTGCTCGGATCGAATCGTTCGCCGCCCGCGAGCGGAAGGCGCAGCCAGAGGTTCGCGGGCTTGATGTCGCGGTGCACGAGGCCCGCGCCGTGGAGCGCGGTGAGCCCCGCGCAGGTCTCGATCACCACCTTGCGCAGCTCGAAGAGCGTCATCGGCTGCCGATCAGGTACTCGAGCACCAAGAACGGCACGTCACCTTCGACGCCACGATCGATGATGTTCGCGACGTTCGGGTGATAGAGCCCCGCGAGCGCGCGCGCCTCGTCCGTGAACGACGCGAGGATCGCCTCGCGCTCGGTGTCGCTCGCGCTCTGCAGCGCGTCGGACTTCGGGATCTTGAGGACGAAGTACCGATCCGCGCCCGGCTTGCGGACGAGCCACACGCTGCCGATCCCGCCTTCGCCGAGCGCTTTGACGAGCTCGTAGCCGACGATCATCGTCGGCTCCTTCTTCTTCGGCACCGGCGGCGGCGGCGGCGTGCGCGCGATCGCGCTGCGGATCGCGGCCTCCACGAGCGACGCGGTCGTCGGCCCGAGCGACGCGAACCAGACCTCGAGCAGCGAGAGATCGCGCAGTCGAATCGCACGCGAAACGACCGAGGCCATGCGCGGCGCGTTGGCGGACGTGCGCTCCGCGAGCGAGTCGTCGCTGGAATCCGTCTTGGCCGGATGGAGCGCGCGCACCGGATCGGCGAGCGCGCCGTGCAGCCGCTCCGCGGAGAGCACCAGATCCACACAATGCGCTTCGAGATCTGGCTTCGGTCCCGCGGTCTGCGCGAAGCCGTCGAGCGCGCGCGCGAGCGTCGCGAGCGCCGCCGCGAGCTCGGTGTCGTCCGCGCGTAGCTCCGCGAGCTTGGCTGCGACCGCATCGCCCCACGCGCCGTCTTCGGTGCCGTCCGAGAGCGCGGCGCGCGTCTCGTCCGCGAGCGCACAACACGTCTCGAGCGCGCCCTCCGCGATCATCGGCAGCGCGGTCGCGAGCTGCGTGAGGATCGCCGGCCGATCGATCACGAGCGCCCACCACGCCGCGAAGGGACCGAGCCACGCCACGTCGTCCACCTCACCGAGCGCGGTGCCACGCGTGGTGTCGACGAGCCGCCAGAAGAGCGCGGAGAGCGAGCTCTGCAGCGCGGACGGCATCTGCCGCGAGCCGTCCACGAGGCCCTCGAGCTTGCGCAGCCACAGACACGTCGCGTGCGCGGTCTCCCCGCGGCCCGGGCCCATGTGGTGCTCCTCGCCGCACGCGTCGAGCGCGTAGCCGCCGAGCTTGAGCGCGAGCACCTCCAGCGCGAGATCGAAGTCCGACTCGTCGTACGCGTCTTGCCGACGCTCTCGCACCACGTCGAGCAGCTCCGCCGGCGCTCGCGCCACCGTGGTCCACGTCTCTTCGAGCTCCGGCTCCGAGATCGCCTCGCCGCCCGGCCGCGTCGCGAGCATCGGCCCCCAGAGGCGCAGCGCGAGCGCGCGCGCGCAGCCTTCGATCGCGTTGAGCGCCGCCGCGCGATGCCGCAGCGATCCCGCGCCGAGCACGATGCGCCGCGCCTCCGTGAAGGTCGGCAGCAGCGTCGCCGCGAAGCGCGCCGCGCGCGCGTCCGCTTCTTCGTCGTCGTACTGCGCCGCGAGCCGCGCGAGGTTCTCGAGCCCGGTCTCGAGGTCGAGCGGATCGCGCTCCGCGTCGTCGAGTGGGTCGGTCGCCGCGAGCAGATCGAGCCAGCGCCGCCACTCCTCCACCGCGTCCGCTTCCGCCGCGCGCGCCATCTGCCGGAGCTGACGGAACACGTCGCGGATCTCGTCGCGCTCGTCGCCGCGTCGCCAGAGCGTCGCGAGGCCGCGCCCGAGCGCGCGCGCCGCCACCGCGCCACCGTCGCCCTCCACGATGCGCGCGGCGAGCCGGTCCCAGAGCTTGCGACGCTCGTGGAAGAGGTACGGCGTCGCGGCGGCCGCAGCGGCGAGGCCCCACGCTTTCTCGGCGGGCGACTCCAGGATCGACTCGAGCTCGTGCCCGAGGAACGCGAGGCGCTCCGACGGCAACGACGCGAACGCGGTGAGCGCGCGCTGACGAAGCACCTGCGAGCCGCCGTGCACCCAGTCGAGCAGCGTGCCTTCGAGCGGCTCGAACACCCCCGCGAGCCGACCGAACGAGCGCGCGGCGTGGATCCACACCGTGGGCTCCGGATGCAGCAAGAGCGGCTGCAGCACTTGCAGCGTGCGCCCCACGAGCTCCGGATCGGTCATCGGCGAGAGCCCACACGCCGCGACCTCGAGCGTGCGCGCCGCGAGCACGCGCCCGCGCAACGTCCCGCGCGCGGGTGTCGCGACGACCGCCTCGAAGGTCTCGTGCGAGCCCCAGATCCACTTGCCGAGCGAGGGGAGCTGCAGCGCGCACGCGCCCGCCTCCCAGAGCAGGATCTCCATCCGCGCGAGGGCCTCGAACGACTCCGGTTGTCGCAGCGCGTCGCCCGTGCCGAGCAGCGGCGCGCACGCGAGCGCGTCGACCAGCGGGCCCTGCACGATGCGGTTGCGCGCGATGATGCGCGCGCGCACGCGGTGCTCCTCGTGCTGCGCCGCCGCCGCGAGCACGTGCGCGAGCTTGGTGTCCGAGCGCCCCGCGTGCGCGGCCGCCCACACGAAGATCATCTCGCCCGTCGGCTCCGCGAGCTCCTTCGTGAGCTCCTTCGCGTTCGCTTCCGGCAGCGCGCGATCGAGGAAGTCCGCCGCCGCCGCGAGCTCCGGCGCGAGCGCGGCTTTGCCGGCCTTGAGCCCGTGTCGCCAGCGCGCGTGCAGCGCGGGCGAGAGCGACGGCGAGGACGCGAGCGCGTCCGTCAGGGTCCCGAGCGCCTCCCGGATCGAGTCCACCATGCGGCGAGGGTACACGCTCGGCCCGCGTCGCCGCGCGATCTACCGACGCCGCGCTGTCCGGAGAATCACGGCCTCGGCGCGAGCACGACCACGGTGCTGCCCGCGCGGCTCACTCCTTCATCCGCAGGACCACCGCATGCCAGCGCTCGGAGCTGCTCGCGAGATCCACGATCAACACCGCCTCGCCCGCCGCCACGTCCGCGCGCAAACCGCGCTTCTTCAGACGCGCCTCCAACGTCTTCGCGAGCACGTAGCGCGTCGCGAGATCGAGCCGGAGCTGCTCGAAGGTCGCGTGCGGCGTCCAGAACAAGCTCCACACCACGTCCGCGAGCCACGCCGCGTACACGTCGCGCACCGGCCGCGCCTCCGAACGTTCGGTCGCGCGATCGAAGCCGATCGACCACGGCCGCTCGAACGCGGTCGGCTTCGCGCCGAGGAAACGTTCGCGCAGGAGCCCCGCGTAGATCGAGAGCGCGAGGTGGAAGCGGCTGTCTCCTCCGCCGCGATCGAGCAGCTCCGACACCTCGGCCCAGGTGTGCTCCTTCAGCTCCGGGAAGGGCTCGCGACCGAGCGCCTCTTCGATCGGCATCCGGCTCGCGAGCGCTTCGAGGAGCTTCGACTCCTCCTCCACGTAGCGCGCGAAGCTCACCTGCCGTCGCTTCGACAGGCGCATGCGATCGCCGACCCCGTGGCTCGGACGGATGCGGACGCCCACCGTGAGCTGCGGCTCCGCGCTCTGTGGCGTCACGGGCGCGCCGATGCCGACGTTGAGGCAGGAGCAGCGGTGCTCGACGGTGACGCGACCTCCGACCGGCGTCGCGGTGACGCCGAGCGGGAAACGATGGCAGCTCTTCGGCTTGAGCATGCCGCCCATCGGCTCGTGCAGCGCGCAGAGCTGATCCTCGCGCAGGAAGGGGCACGTGCCGTCGAGCCGCGTCGCGAGCACGTGCGCCTTCGCGAGCCCGTCCCAGCCCGTGACGCCCGGATGCACCATCGCGAGCCGCTTGCGCTCCTCGCGCGACACCGGCCCCAGCGCGTGCATGTCGCTGCAACAGATGCCGTCGCCGAAGCACGTGTAGGTCGCGCCTTCGCGCACGATCAACGGCCGAAGAACCCCCGGACGTTTCGTCTTGGTCACGCGCGCACCTCCGGAGAGAGCACGGGAGGGAGATGCGAACCGCGAGTTCGAGTCGTGGGCATGAGCGAGCGGAGGCGACCACGGACCGCGCCGAAGGTAAAGAAGCGACGTGCGCGCCCGCCACTCGCGCGTCGACGGCTGCACGCCGACGTCGATCCCTCGTACGCGATCCGCCCCGTGCGCCCGACCGGCGTTGACCTCCGCCGACGAGGCTTCCATTCTCGCGCGCCGTGAGGGGAAGCCACGCGCTCCGACGTCTCGTGCGCCCGCCGTTCCGGGGACGCCCTGTGTTCGCGGGCGCTTTGCACGCTGGCGTGGCGTTCGCTCGCATGCGGTTCGCTCGCATGCGGTTTGCTCGCATGGGGTTCGCTCGCATGCGGTTCGCACGCGTCGCGCCCTCGCTCGCGCTCCCCTCGCTCGCGCTGTCCGCGCTCACGTGCCTCCTCTTCGCGCCCTCGCTCGCCGCCGCGCAGCCCACCGCCGTCGAGTCCGCGAGCTCGCGCCCCGTGGTCACGATGGTCGCGCTCGCCGCGCTCTCGATCGTGCCTTTCCTCTTCATGGCCGCGACGAGCTTCGCGAAGATCAGCGTCGTCCTCTCGATCCTCCGCAACGCACTCGGCACCGGCCAAGTGCCCTCCGGCACCATCCTCAGCGGCCTCGCGGTGATCCTCTCGCTCTACGTGATGACCCCGGTCGGTCAGCGCATCGCGGAGGTCGCGGGCCCCGCCGCCGCGCGCATCGACGCCGACGATCCCACGTCGTCGTCGAGCATCGACGCCTTCCTCGAAGCGCTCGACGCCGGCGAAGAGCCGCTGCGCGACTTCCTCGAGCGCAACGCGGGCGAGAACGAACGTGCGCTCTTCCTCGATCTCGCGCGCCGCAGCCGCGACGCCGATCGCCGCGACGAGGTGACGGGCCGCGATCTGCTCGTGCTCCTGCCCGCCTTCCTCGTCACCGAGCTCGCGGAGGCCTTTCAGATCGGCTTCCTGATCTTCCTGCCCTTCCTCGTGATCGACATGGTGGTCGCGAACGTCCTGCTCGCGCTCGGCATGCACATGCTCAGCCCCACCACCGTGAGCCTGCCCTTCAAGCTCCTGCTCTTCGTGCTCGTCGACGGCTGGTACCTGCTCGCGAGAGCGCTGGTGCTCGGCTACCTCTGATCGCGCGAAGGCCGCGTTCCGTCCATCGCGCGATCGCGCGACCACTCGGCTACCTCGGACCCGGCGCCGACTGGGATCTACGTCTCTCGCGGTCGCCGGTGCAGACGGAGCTCTCGAAGCTCTCGGCGCAGCATCGCTCGCCTCCGCGTGCGGCGTCGGACGACTCGCGTGCTCGGGTCGCTAACCGCCCACGAGCCGCACGATCGCGTACGCAAGCAGCAGCACGCCCCACGTGATCGCCGCGCCGCGCTTCTTCGCGATCCACGCGCTCACCGGCGTCATCACCGGCACCAGCGCGAGCCACTTCCAGCGCGGCGCCGCGTCCGAGCGCGCCACGATCCAGAGCAACGCCACGTGCGTCACGAGGAACGCCGCGAAGAGCAGGATCGCCGTCGCGAGGAGCGCGATCGCCTCGGTCACGCGTCTTCTTCCACCCGCAGCGCGCGCGGCGCCTCGTGGCAGTACGCGAGCCGCGCGATCTCGGAGAGCGCCTCGCGCACGTCGCCTTCGCGCGCCTCGTGCGTGAGCATCACGAGCGTCGCCGGAACCGAGCTGCCGCCTCGGCCGCCCTCCTGGACCATCTGCTCGATGCTCACGTCGAAGCCGCCGAGCACGCCCGCGATGCGCGCGAGCACGCCCGCCTGATCGGCCACCGAGAAGCGCAGGTACCAGCGGCACCGATGCTCCGCGCTCGGTCGCACGCGCATCGTCTGCAAACTCTCGCCGCGGAAGGCGCGCGTCGGCACGCGCGCGTGCGAGTCGACGAGCATGTTTCGCCCGACGTCGACGATGTCGCTCACCACGCTCATCGCGGTCGGCAGCGCGCCCGCGCCCGGACCGCTCATCAGACACGGCCCGAGCATCGCGCCTTCGACGAACACCGCGTTGAGCGCGCCGCCGATCGACGCGAGCACGCTCGACTTCGACACCAGCGCGGGGTGCACGCGCAAGTCGAGCGCCTCCTCGCGGCCCCACGGAACCGGGCGCGCGATCGCGAGCGGCTTGATCACGAAGCCGAAGCGCTCCGCGTAGCGCATGTCCACCGCGCCGACGGTGTCGATCCCTTCCTTGAGGATCTCCCGCGGATGCACCCGCGCGCCGTACGCGAGCGTCGCGAGGATCGCGAGCTTGTGCGCCGCGTCGCCGCCGCCCACGTCGAGCGTCGGATCCGCCTCCGCGTAGCCGAGCCGCTGCGCGTCCTTCAGCACGTCCGCGAAGTCGAGCCCCTCGTGCTGCATGCGCGAGAGCACGTAGTTGCTCGTGCCGTTCACGATGCCGCGCAGCGCGACGATGCGATCGGACGCGAGGCCTTCGCGCAGCACGCGGATGATCGGGATGCCGCCCGCGACCGCCGCCTCGAAGTAGAGGTCGACCTTCTTCTGCTCCGCCGTCTCGAGCAGCGCGTCGCCTTCTTCCGCGAGCAGCGCCTTGTTCGCGGTCACCACGTGTTTTCCGAGATCGAGCGCCGCCTTCACCAGCTCGCCCGCGGGATGGAGCCCCCCCATCACCTCGACCACCACGTCGACGTCCGGATGCGTCGCGACGCTCATCGCGTCTTCGGTCACCAGCGGCGCCGACACGATCGCGTCGCGCGGCTTGGACAGATCGCGCACCGCGATGCCGACGATCTCGATCGGCGCACCGAGGCGGCCCTCGATGGTGCGCGCGTTGTCGTGCAGGAGCCGCACGATGCCGGTGCCGACCACGCCGCATCCGAGCAAGCCGACGCGAACCTTACGAGTCATGAGGGGCCTTCCTTGCCGGATCCGTGCGGTCGTCGAGCTCGGGTCGAGCGCTCTCTGCGACACGAGCGCCACGGGCCGCGGCGGCGAGCGCTTCGTCGAAGCTCACCACGAAGGTGTCGATCGCGCTCGGCGCGTCACCGCAGCTCTTCGGTCGCGCGCCTTCGAGCGTGGTCTTTCGGACGTCGAGCACGTGCGGTGTCGGCTCGGGCGCGTCTGCTTCGAGCGTCAGTGACTCGCCGCTCGCGCGTGCCGAGAAACGCGCGCGCCATCCGCTCTCGGTCCGTTCGGTCGCGACGTGCGCGACCTCGTTCGGACGCCGCAGACCGAGCGCTCGACGCAGCGCGAGCTCGGCCGCTTGGCTCGGCTCGTCGAGGCTCACGCGGCCACGCGCGATCTCGAGGGGCACGGCCTCGTCGAGCAGCGACGCCACGTGCTCGACCGTCAGGTAGCCGAACGCGTAGCCGTCCGGGAAACGCACGCTCGTGGCGGCGAAGCGGTGCCCGCCGAGGTGGCTCGTCTGCCAGACGTCCGCCCCCGCCGCGGCGAGCGCGTGAAAGATCGGCATCCCACGCAGCGCGCAGCAGCGATCGCGCTTGCCGTGGGTGCACACGAGGTGCAGCGGAACGTCGAGCCGCTCCGCCTCCACCGCGTCCCCACGCGCGGCCTCGATCATCGGCACGCGCGCGAGCGACTCCACGCTCCACGCAAGCACGCGCCCTTCCCCCGGCAGCGCGAGCATCACGCGCCGGGTCGTCGCGCCGCTGGTCCGGGGCCGCCGCACGAGCTGGAGTCGGCTCTTCGGAATGGCGGTGAGCCACCCTTCGATCACCGCGCGCTCGCCCGCGATCCCGGCGGACGCGATCGGATCGCGATCCCAGATCCCCGGCTCCTCGACGAGGATCCACGCGCGCGCGTGCGCCGCGGTCCCCGCGAGCGGCTCCTTCATGGCCTCCGCCGTGTCCGCGCAGAACGGGTCCGCGATCGGCAACGCGCGGCTCATGGAGAACAGCTCAGATGTGCTCGCCGGGGCCGAGCGGCAGCGGGCGCTTCATCTCTTCGTCCGCCGAGTCGGTCCACGTCTGACGCCGCGCCGCGATCTTCGCGTTCCAGGCGTCGAAGGCCTCGCGGATCTGCGCCGCGCGACGTTCGGCGCGCGCCTTGAAGCGCTCCAGGGAAGCGCGCTCCTCGCCGCTCGCCGCTTCGATGGCCTCGTCGACCTCGCGCAGCACGAGCCGCACGCGCCCGAGCGCATCGATGTAGTTCTCGCGGCGGGCGAAGCGCTGCGCTTGCACCATCCACACGTCCCAACGCTCCGATCGTGCACGTCGGACGTGCAGATCGGGGCGAGGGGCTCCCGGCTGCGGAATTGCGAACGATTCCGAGGCCCTGCCCGAACCCACGAAGGACCCAATCACTCGTCGAACACCGCCGCGGCGAGCCCGTTGAGCAGGATCGATGCGACCGCGCCCCCGAACGCGGCTGGCCACGACAGGTCGAGCACGGCCACGCCGACCGCCACGATCCCGAGCATGGCGACGGCGACGATCCCCAGGATCACGACGATCACCCAGTCCACCGGTCGCACGCGCACCTCCTGCCCCGACCCGTCGAGGCGGCGCGAACGAGCGGCCTCGACGAGTCCTTGACGAACGCAGCCTGAAGCGCGACAGTTGGTTGGTCAACCAACCAATTAACACGCGGCCCCGACACACGCGCCGGCGCGCCGCCGACCGAGACCCTCATGGCCCGCCCTTCCAACCGAGACGAACGACGCGCGCAGATCGTGGACGGCATGCTCCGCGTGCTCCCGGAGACCGGCTACGAGCGCGCGACCATTCAGCGCATCGCGGAGGCGGCGGGGCTCGGGGCCGGGCTCGTGCACCACCACTTCGCGTCGAAGCTCGAGATCTTGCTCGCGCTCGGCGAGCGGCTCGCGGAGCTGGTGTCGGGTCGTCAGCGCGAGGCGCGAACGCCGCGTGCGCGGGTCGACGCGTGGATCGACGCGCACCTCGCGCAGGGCGACGACGCGTCGGCGGAGGCGGTCGCGTGTTGGGTCGCCCTCGGCGCGGAGGCGCTGGTGCACGCGGAGGTGCGCGCATTGCACCGTACGCTGCTCGAGCGACGCCGCGCGGACCTCGACGCGCGGCTGCGTGAGGTGTGTCGCGACGAAGCGCGGAGCACGCGAGGCCTCGACGTGCTCGTGGCGAACGTCCTCGCGACGGTCGAGGGCTACTTCCAGATCGCGACCACCGCGCCCGACGTGATCCCGCGCGGCTCGGCGGCCGGCGCCACGCGCGCGATGACGCATCGACTGCTGGACGCGATGCCGGCCCGCGAGAGCTCGTCCACCGAGCCCGACGTCGCCCCGTCGGAGGCCGCGCCCCCACCGTCGTCCCGAAGCTCGAAGCACGAACCGAAGCCCGAGACCCCGCGTCGCTCGCGCGGTCGGAAAGGAACGTCATGACCTCCCGCGATCCCTCTTCCTCCGCGATCCCCGAAGGCCTCTCGATCCTCGCGCTCGGCACCGGCGACGCGTTCAGCGCCACGCGCTACGGCGCGTGCCTCTCGGTGGAGCACCGCGACGGCGACCGCATCCACCGCTTGCGCCCACACCCCATTCGCAAGATCCTCCGCGAGGGCCGCGACACCTCCGATCTCGACGTCGGCTCCTTCGACGCTTGCGTGCTCACCCACCTGCACGCGGACCACGCGAGCGGCCTCGAAGGCTGGGCCTTCTTCCATCGCTTCGCGCTGCGTCGGCCTGCGACCCTGCTCACGCACCCCGCGGTCGCGCGCGACCTCTGGGCCCACCTGCAGCCGAGCATGGGCGTGCTCCTCAACGCGAAGCGACAGCCGGTCGCGATGCGCGAGGAGGACTACTTCGACGTCCGCACCTTCGTGGACGCGATCGACCTCGGCCCCTTCCGCATCGAGGCGCGCACCGCGTGGCACCACATCCCCACCATCGCGCTCCGCATCCACGCGGGCGGTCGATGCTTCGGCTACAGCGCCGACACCGCGTTCGATCCCGCGCTCTTCGAATGGCTCGCGGAGTCCGATCTGCTCGTCCACGAAGCCAACCTCGGCCCGGCGCACACGCCCTACGCCGAGCTCGCGAAGCTACCCGCCGAGGTGCGCGCGAAGATGCGGCTGGTCGCGTATCCCGACGAGTTCGTGCCGACGGATGTCGAGCCGCTCGAGCAGGGCCGGCGCTACGTGGTCTGAGCGGCCGAGGACGCGACGCGGCGACCGGCCCGCGACGCGGCGACCGGCCGTAACGACCGCGATTTCGAAGGACACGAGGTGTGCTCGGGTCTTGCCCGCTTTCCGCGCGCAACTCAGCACACCCCCGCGACCGGCCGCAATGACAGCGATCTCAAAACGTCAATTCGATGGTTCGGTCACCTGACGGCGACGCTCACGTGACGTCGGGTCGCTCGGCCTGGCGGCCGGCTCCAAAAACGTCAATTGAAGCGGAATCGTGCGAGCCGAAGCGGACGCAGTCCGCGAAGCTGCACGATTCCGCGAAACTATCGGGCCGCGCGTGAGCGCGGAGCCGATGAATTCGCGATGACGGGAGCTCATACCGCGAGGTGGAAGAGCTCCTTCAGCGCGCCCGTCACGATCGACTCTCGCTCGGTGTCCGCAGGCTCGTCGCTTCGCGCCGCGACGCGCAGCGCGTCGGCGAACGGAGAGAAACGAGATCCTTTACGCGCTCCCATCGAGGCAAGCGAGTTGCGGATCGCGCCGAGGAGCGTCAGGCGCACGCCCGGTCCCCAGGCGCCACCGTGCGAAGCGGACTCGGCCGGAGGCAGCATGGCGGAGAGCAAGACGTTTCCGAGCCAGAGCCAGAGCTCCTTGCTCCACGCGTCGTCCTCGATGTCGGAGAGATACGCGACCACGAACGGCACCGCGTCGCACGTCGCCTCGTACGTGGTGTCCTGATGGAAGAGCGCGCCGAAGAGCACGGCGTGCGCGTCGGCGCGCTCCTCTTCGTCGGCGCCCCGTGAGAAGGCAGCGGTGAGGGTCGCTCTCACGTCCCATCGCGTGCCGTGGAACGGGCCCGAACCGCGTCCGTAGGCGTGCTGGCGCTCCTCCCACGGCACACGGTCGAGCTCCGTCACGACTTCGGAGCCGCGTGCTTTCGGGAAGTACGTCATTCGCCGAGCGTACACGCTCCGAGTGCGCGCGCGACCATGCGGGCCCGCCGCGAGACGACCGTGCCGTTCCGAGACGACCGTACGAGGTACATGGGGGATCCCCCTCTGGCCGCCGTGCGCCGCGCCGATTTGCGCCTCCGAGACGACCGTACGAGGTACATGGGGGATCCCCCTCTGGCCGCCGTGCGCCGCGCCGATTTGCGCCGCGTTGCGGCGGGGCTTCCGAGAACCGCGTTTGATCGCGCTGCAATCTCCGCGCGATTGCGGAATCACCCCACGCGACGGACGCACCGATGCGCGGCTCGGGCTGGGGCCGGGCCGCGCATCGCCGCTTCGGGCGTTCTGCGATCACGCAGGTGGGTCGTTGGCTCCACGGCGACCGCGTCGACGGCGCTTCGACCTCTTCCCAGCCTCTGCATCGCGCGTGCGCAGCACGATGACGCGCTGGCCCTCCGTCTTCGTCACGCGTGCGTCGTCGAGCCCGCGGCGCACGATGCTCTTCGGCACGGGCATCCCGTCGACGTTCGGCTTCAGTGCCGGCTTCTTCATCAAGTCGACGTCGATCACGCGCACGCGGCGCGCTTCGTCTTCGAGTGTTCGCTCGAGGTCTTCGTGCTCGGCGAGCTCACGCGCACGCTCACGACGCTTCTCGCGCACGCGCATCCGCGCGCGCTGCGCCGCTTCCATCTTCGCGCGCAGCGCACGCTTCTCCGCGAGCTCCGCCTCGACCTCTTCGCGCGACGGGTGCGGCGCGCCAAGGATCGCCCCGAACACCGGCACGTCGAGCGGCATGCCGAGAAACGTGTGCCCGCGCAGTGTCCCCGCCGGAAACGCGCTCCTCCGATCGCCCGCCTTCCACCGGACGATCCGCGCCGCATGCGCGTGACGATGCCCGTACATCTCCTGCGTGCACTGCTTCCG
>JALOQC010000312.1 GCA_025453555.1 Myxococcota bacterium
GTAGAAGCGCACGCCGGTGAGGCTCACGGTGCGCTCCGGATCCGCGCCCGAGATCACCACGTCGCCGTTCGCACGCACCTCGAGGCGCGCGGTCTTTCCATACGTCTGCGAGACGTGGAACACCCGCGTCGAGCTCGGTCGCGATCCGATCGGCAGGGTCGCGAGCTTCGTGTTCGCGGAGCCGCGCTCGAGCCGCCCCTGCAGCCACACCAGCCCGCCGTGGCGGTGGATGCGCGCGCCGAGCATGTTGCCGTCGCCGTGCGCCACGTCGGACGCGGGATCCAACACCCGACGCGCCCACGGCGCGGTGGTGAATTCGAGCCCCGAGAGGCTCACCCAGGTGAAGTTGCGCGGACCCGACTCCCACGTGAGCCAGCCGTCGTCGGTGAGGTTCACCTG
Source organism: Myxococcota bacterium (assembly GCA_025453555.1). GTDB lineage: Bacteria > Myxococcota_A > Polyangia > Polyangiales > Houyiibacteriaceae > JACKEH01. Next base: position 400 of record JALOQC010000312.1, read on the forward strand.
GATCGCGCCGTGGGAGGTCATCAGCTCGAAGGTCAACGTCCGCTCGGCGCGGCGCAGCTCCGACGGCAGCCGCGCGATGCGCTCGATCGTGCCGGAGCAGGTGACCGCGCCTTGCGTGCGGACGAAGTAGCCACGCCCGACCACGATCGGGCCTTCGTACGCGCCGCCGGTCGCGCGGCATCCGTTCGCGAGCGGGAGCGCGACCCCTGCGTCCGGTGCGCGCGTGAAGGAGATGCCCTCCAGGCTCACCGCGGTGATCGTCGTGCTCGGCGTCGCGAGACGCACCTCGCCGGTCGGGAGCACCTCGACCGCCACCGGACCTTCGCCGGTCGCGCGGGGAGTCTGCGCCGCGCCGAAGCTCAGCGTCCCGTTCGGCCGCAGCCCCGGCGGCAGGGTCCCGAGGAGCGAGAGCGTCCCCGACGTGCGCTCGACCGTGCCGCCGAGCGTCACGATCACGTCTTGGGAGTGCACGCGTGGACCCGCGAGGCCGCTGCTCGTGGCGGGCGCGCGTACGTTCGGCGCGAGGGCGAGGCTCGCCGAACGCGGCGGCGCGACGATCAGCGCCGACGGACGTTCGGTCGGTGGCTCGTAGGCGCGGTCGAAGCGACGATCTCGGTCCGCCGGGATGATCACGGTGTTGGTGCCCGGCCACTTCCACTCGCGCACGGCGGTCTCGATGCCGCGCGAGTCGACGTCGAGGTCGACCGAGTAGCTGTCGCCGAAGCTCTGACGCTGTCCGGCGATGCCGCCCGTCGCGGACCAACGTAGGCGACCGCTCGTGTCGAGCCGCCAGGACGTGTCGGAGAAGCGTGCCTGGAGCGTGCCGGTGAGCGTGATCGACGCGCTCGCGTGCAGGGTCGCGACGTCGATGCTCGGGAGCTCGATCGTCTGCGAGATCTCGATCTCGGGCAGCGAAAAGCCCGTCGGCGGCGAGGTGAACGTGTGATCGACCGCGAAGCGTTGACCGTGGAGCTCGACGTAGCCGCGGAAGCGCAGCGACGGCGTCTCGCTCAGCACGAGCTCGAGCGATCCGTTCGAGATCGTTTCGTTTCCGATCCGGAGCGCAGACGAGGAGCGCAGTCGGAGCGCGCGACCGTCGACGGTCCCGCGGAGCTCCACCTCGCTGCCGAGGAAGTCGATCGTGCCGCGCACGGAGACGCCGCTGCCGCCGAACGAGATCGAGGCGTTCGCGAGCGGGAACACGCCCGCGGTGTCGTTCGACGCCGTCAGACGCACCATCGAAGCGGTGCCGCAGGCCGCGGCATCGAACCGAAAGCCGGCCGAGCCCGGATCGAGGAAACGCAGCGGCGTGCTCGCGAGCGCGTCGCGCAGTGGAGCCTGTTGGACGGAGTCCACGCGCGCGAGCACACGGCCCGCTTCGCCGCACGGCTGGGTCGCGGAGGGGTCGTAGTAGAAGAAGCCGCGGCCGACCTCGATGCTCTGCCCGAGGCCGACGTCGTCGATCGTGAGGTTCACGTCGTTGCCGCCGAAGCGCGTGTCGGCGAAGGACTCGAAGTAGCGCCCGTCGCGATCGCCGTCGAAGTCGATCGCGAGGCCACCGCCGATCGAGATCGGGATGGGCTTGCGCTTGCGCGGTTGCTGCGCGCCGCTCGTGGCCGACGAGCCCCAGGTGCTCTGCGCACCGCTCGCGTTGGAGCCGTTGGAGGCGTTGGCGTCGTCGCCGCTGAAGAGGCTGAGCGTGCCTTGCGCGGCGACCGTCGGTTGCATGACGACCGACATGGGATTGCCGGTCGGGGTGGTGCGGAACGAGCCGAGGCTCAGGCTCGTGCTCGCGCCGAGCTGGAAGAGCACGGAGCCGTCGGTGACGGTCTGCGAGGTGAGCAGCGCGGTGAAGCCGCCTCCGAGGTAGAAGACGAGGTTGGCGGGAGCGCGCGGGTCCAAGCCGATCAGGAGCTGCGAGGAGAGTCCTTCGGCCGGCGTGGGCACGGGGATCTCGGCCGTCGTGCCAGGAACCCGCATCGTCGTGGCGCCCTCGAAGGCGGCGTAGAGGTAGATCCACCGCGACTCTTTTCGGACGGTGTGCGAGCCGACCGCGAACGAGCGAGCGGACAGCGCGCTGCCTTGGCCGAGCTTCAACGTCACGCGTGGACCGCGGATCGCGAGGCCGGAGAGCGGGCCGTTCGTGCCTTCGAAACCGATGCCCACCGTGCCGTCGATCGAGGGGTCGCGGCCGGCGCGCAGGCTCAGGGAGGAGCCGGGCGTGATCGCGAAGCGCAGCTCCCCCGGCATGCGGAGCTCCACCGGCTCGGCCTCCGTGGAGCCGATGGTGAAGCCGGCCGCGGTCGCGGTCCACACGCCGCCGACCACGCACACGCCGCTCTGCCCGAGGCAGAACGCGCGCTTCCCGTCGACGATGGTCTCTTGGGCTGCGGCCGAGCCGCTCGACCCGAGCGTCGAAAGCAGCACCGCGAACCCCACACGCACGCTCCAGCTTCGAAGCCGCATGACGCCTCCCCCGCGAGCCCCGCGTGGCTCCAGAGACGAGAACTACACCGCTTCGATTCGCTCACGCTGCACTTTCGTGCTCTCACGGCTGTGACATTGCGGTCGTCGCGCCGAGCCACTCGAAGAGCCTCGCGTGGAACGCATTTGGACAAAATGGGCCACACGCTGAATCTCGGCGCGAAGCGGCACGTCGAGGCCCGAGTTGACGCGTACCTTGCGAGCGCTGCACGCGGTCGGGATCTCGATGCGACTCCTCTTCTTCGTCACCCTGGTTTCGTGGGCCGCGCCGATCGCCGCCCAGAGCCCCGCCCACGCGGAGGCCGACGCTGCCGTGGTGGACGGCACCCGCGGAGCGGCACGCTCGACGGAGTCGACGGGACTCCCCGTAGGGTCCGTGCCGCCTCCCCCCACGGCGACGACCGAGGTGTCCCCCGGCCCGGTGGAGTCGTTCACGTTCGGCGACCACGCTCCCATGGGGCTTGGACACGCGCTCTGGGCTCAGGATCGAGACACGGCGCTGGCCGCGATCGACGATTCGCCGACCATCAGCCGAGCGGTCGCGTGTGTGGAGGCGGTGCTTCGAGAGCTCGCGTTGGTCGCGGAGTACCTGCCGCGCGACCCACCGGTCGACCGGCTGAGCGCGCGTCTCTTCGACGATACCCGCTCACGCGTGACACGTGCGTTCGAGCTCACCTCGAGGGCTCACCGGCGTTGCTTGGCTGCGGGATTGCCCCACGATTCGATGAGGTTGGTGGGGCCGAACGGTCCGGTGCAGGTCGCGCTGGAGGACGAGCTGGCCACGATCGCAGGGCGCGAAGCCGAGCTGACGAGCCTCGCGCCGCGTGTCGCGTCCGAGGACCCGGTCGAGGTCCATGCCGCGCTCGCGGCGGCGATTGGTATCGAGATCGATTCGACTCGACTCGACGATCCGACGGGAGACGGCACGCTCCCACCCGCGACGCTCCATCCACGCGACACCCTCGACGTGTCTCACGTGTGGAACGTCGCGTCTGCGTTCTACGTCCTGGGCCACGGTCGCTTGCCCACCCCCGACGAACGGAAGGTCGAGCCCACCTGGCGCCTGACCCCGCTCCTGGTGGGCGCGATGGAGCTCGTGCTCGGGCTGGCCTTGATCCCCGTGAGCGCGGGCATGACCGGTGGGGTGCTCGACGACGCTCGGGTCCGGCTCGGTCTGATCGGCATGTCCGTGAGCGGCGTGGTCTCGTTGCTCCTCTTTCCGACGTGGCTCGAGCGCGACCGGCGCGGGCGTCTGCTCGCGAGCGGGCTCGCGACCCTCGCCGCGCTGGGGGTCGGGCTCGCCACCTCGCTGGCCGACGTTCGCCCGCGGGTGCGTGCGTTCGGGATCGCGCTCACCGCGGGAAGCGCGATCGACGCTGCGTTCTGGATCGGCGGCGCGGTGATCCAACGGCGCTGGCGCCCCAACGCGTCGTTCTCACGAAGCCACGCGAGCCTCGGGGGTTCCTTCGCGTTCTGACGCCGTGCTTCGCGAACGACGAGCCGCACCGGGCGCACGAAGACGGCGCAGCAGATCATCGACTTCGTGAGCGCGACTGGCCTTCGGCGGCCGGCTCCTCGTCGACGAGGAGTCGGTGGGGTCGGCCATCGACGACACTTCGAGGTGATGCGGCACGGCAGGAAGCTGCCGAACACTTTCCGAAGATCGCGTCCTCGAGCAAGTGCCTTCGAGGTCGCGGCCGCGCCGCACAGGGGTGGCTGAGATGTGTCCAACCCTCGTGCGGGCTTCATGCCCCGTGGGGGAGGGTCTGGCGACAGACCCTCGGAGAAGCTGAAGAGAAGTTCGCAAGCCGCCCTACCGGGCGTGCGACGTCTCGGACCAACGCGTCTCGACGACGGAACAGATGCGTCTCGACGATGGAGCGAATGAAGAGGGCGTCTCGCCGACGAGGCGAACCACGAGCACGGCTCGACGACGGAGCGAATGACGCGCGCGTCTCGACGACGGAGCGAACGACGTGCGTTCAGGGGCGATCCACCGACGCGCGCGATGCAGCGTCGAGGGCGTCCGCGAGCGCGCGCTCGGCGCCCGTCACGGCACCCTGAACGTGCTCCGCGACGATCGTGGTCGTTCCCACGTCGAAGTAGGTCCCAGAGTCGCTGACGAGCCACGCGTCGTAGCGTGGTCGGCCCGCTTCGTCCGCCAGCACGAGATGCGCCCACGCGCCGTTTTCGGGGTCTTCGACGAGCCGCGATTCGAGGGGAGGGCTCCGACCGTCGAACCGCTCACCCGCGATGCGGAGCTGCTCGCGTCGAAGTGGGTCGAGCTCGTCGAGCGACGTCGGCCGGCTTCGCGAGGCGACCTGGAGCAGAAAGCGCTGCGTGTCGCCGCGCTGGGTGTCGGCGATCGCGCGCTGGATTCCCGGTCGATCCCCGAGCTTCTCGAGGGCCTTCACCACACGCTCGCGGTCCCACCCCGCGCTTCGGTGGTCGAGCACGAGCCGCGCGAGGGCTTCGTCGTCGTGGGTGCCGAGCACGCAGAGCGCAGTGGAGGGCGCCGCCACCGTCCCACGTTCCATCGCTCGCTTCGTGACCTCGAAGACACGTGCGGGTGAAAGCGTTCGAGCGGCCTCCTTCACGGCTGGGACGGAGCGATCGATCACGCCACCGACGCGCACGAACGGGAAGTGGCGCTCCCACGCGGGCCCGCACGTGAGGCCCGCGCGCGCCAAGGCCACGAACGCCCATTGCGCGAGCACATGCGGCATCTCGGCGTCGGATTGGCTCCATCGATCGAGGATCGCGCTCGCGACCGCGCCTTGCTCCCCATCGATGCGATCGGTGAGGTCCAGCGACGCGGCGGTGGAGAGGAAGTCGACGCCGAGCGGACGAGCTCCGGGCCCACGGCCGGCCGCGAAGGCGTCGACCGCCTCGAGCGCATCGCGGATGGGGATGCTTCGCAGCAGCTTGGTGATCGCCTTCCACGCGCCCGCGGCTTGAAGCTCGGCGATCGCCTCGCCGAGCGCCCGTCGTGAGCCTTCGACGTCGACCTCACGAACCAACACCTCGTCCATCTCCACCTCGTGTGTGCGCTCGGTCGAGACGCGAGCCGCATCATGCCGAACGAAGCTTCTTCACCGCCAGCCCCACCTCCGTCGAGACGAGCTCGCCTCCGAGCTCTGATCCGCGGGCCTCGCGCCTCACTCCGAAGCGAGCGTCTCCACCGCCGGGCCCACCACCATCGTGACGGGCTCGCCCTCGATCTCGTGCTCGATCACGAACGAGTCGTCCGGCGAAGGAACCGACGAACCGCCCCAGAAGCGTGCGTAGCGGTCGCTCGCGTGCTCGATGGCGGGTAGGCCGAGCTCACGTGCGAGAGAGGCTCCGCAGTATCCGTCGTGCTCGACGTGGCCATGCGCGTGTTGAACGTCGAAGACGTGCAAGTACGACACGAGACGCGCGAGCGCGATCGACGGGGTGGTCGCGAAGGGAACGGGCTCGGGATCTTCGATCGTGTCCTGTGCCCACACGGTTCCTTCGGCATCCACGAAGTACCAGACGTCGTTGTCGGAGAGCACGATCGGCACGAAGCCGCGTTTGCGGTTCGGGGTCGCGCCGTCGTCCTTCAGCAGCGCGTAGGCGCCGAGCACGAAGTCCACGCCCGGGAGTCGCCCCAGCTGGGTGAAGCGCGCGCCGCCGAAGCGGGTCTCGAACTCGAAGACGGCCTCGGGGGCAGGGAGGCCTCGCTCGGCGAGCAGAGCGGCCAAGGTCGCGCGGTCGGTGGTTGCGCTCGGATCTCGAACGAAACGACGCTCGGCGAGCCACGCGCTGGCGAGTGGGCCGAGCTCGGGAGTCGAGTCGAGCTCACGAGTCGGGTGGAGCTTCGGGGGGCGTACGTCTCGGTCGGACATCGTGCTCCGTTTTGCGAAGCGAGAGGTGTTCGTGTGCCGGCGGGAGCGACCCGCGTCAACAACCCGCGTCGGGGGCTCGAGCGACGAGCGCGGCCACCAACCGATCGAAGTCGTCGCGGCTGAACTTCGGGAGCCGACGCAGCTCGGCTCGATGCTCTTCGCGCAGCTCGTCGAGCACGCCGCGTCTCGCGGCGAGCACGTAGAGGCGGAACCAGCGGCTGATCGTCGAGCCCGACTCGCGCACGAGGCGCTCGACGTCTTCGAGACTCACGATCGCGTCGATCCACGGACGTCCACGCTCCGACCACGCGCGCGCGGCCTTCGGGGCGAGCTGCTGGGCGTCCTCCACGTTCGCCACGCGCCACGGGCGCTCGGACACCACGAGCCTGCACGTGCGCTGATCGGGGTAGTGGCGCGCTTCGCCTGCGAAGACGCGGTCGAGGAGGTCTTCGACTTCGCGCGCCCGAAGCTCGACGACGAGCTCCAGCTCGCGCGTGGGAACCCTCGTGCCTCGCGCGCCGCTCGGTCGCCGCGAGACGAGCGTGACGAACGCAGGTCCGAGCGGGTGCTCGAAGCGCCAGGTGTCGTCGTGGCGGCGTGCGTCGAGCTCGGCGAGCGGGACGGCGAGCTCGGCGTGGATCGGAGCGTGAAACCGCATCGAGGCGTTCTCTACACCGGTTCGAGCCGAGATCGTGTCGGCGTGACGAGGGTGTCCGGTCTCCGGGTCTCCACGACGTGTGCTCGCGCTCGTCGCCTGCCGTCGTGCGATGGACGCCGCGTGACGTTCGGGGCCTGCGACGTCTTGCCGCACGGCTCGCTTGCCGGTGTCGGCTACTCTGGTGCTCGATGCGTTCGCTCTCGATCCTCCTTCTCGTCTTCGGCCTCGCGTGCACCTCCGACGACCCGTCCTCCGGCGTCGCGCTCTCGCTCCGCTTCGACGCGCGGGTGGGAGACGCGCCCTTCGCGTGCGGCACGACGTACGAGGGGCTCGGCACCGAAGGCGCGAGCTTCATGCCCACGGACCTGCGCTTCTACGTGCACGACGTCCGGCTCGTCGCGGCCGACGGCACCGAGGTGCCCTTCGCGATCGAGGACGACGGCCGCTTCCAGCGCGACGGCGTCGCGCTCCTCGACTTCGAGGACGGCTGTGGCGATCAGGGCAACCCCGATCTCCACGGCGCGATCGAAGGTCGTGCGCCCGAAGGCGAGTACGTGGGCGTGCGCTTCCGCGTCGGCGTGCCGGAGACGCTCAACCACGCGAACACCGCCACCGCGCCGACCCCGATGAACCTCACCGCGATGTGGTGGTCGTGGAACGCGGGCTACAAGTTCGTGCGCCTCGAAGGACGCAGCAGCGCGTTCGAGGGCTGGCGACTGCACCTCGGCAGCACCGGGTGCACGGGCGACATGATGGGCACCGCGAGCTGCACCACCGCCAACGTGGTCGACGTCGCGCTCGACGGCTTCGACGCGAGACACCGACTGCGGTCCGATCTTCGAGGCGCTCGGGCTGCCGTTCGGCGACGCCCCGGCGGGCACGCAGCGGGCCTTCTACGTGCGCTGACGGGCGAGGAGCGCGCGCACCGTCTCGTGAGACGCTCAATCCGACTTTCGACCTCGATCCCGACGCGAAAGAGTCGCGACAGATCCGCGACAGATCCGCATCGAGGGGTGGCTCGTGGCGACAGACGTCCGCCGTTGCGCGACAGAATTCCGAACGAGTTCGAATAGATCGCGAAGACGATGATCGGATGAGCTCGAGGCGAGCCGGCTAGAACGCTGGGGATGCTCGACCTCGGATCTCGCACCTCGTTGGCGCGTTGTGGGTCTGTTTCGACCCCAACCCGATGGGGACGAGACCTCTTCGGTTTCGTTCTCGCGGCAAAAGTCGCGTGGTACGGCGAGTGCTGTACCGCGGACGTCGTCGGGGCTCGTGTGGGGTACCGATGGTGGCTCGAGGACGATGCGCGGCTCCCGCGCGTCGGCGTCGAGGTCTGCGCGGTGGTTTCAGTCGATGGGGTCGACGTGGTGATCGACCCGAACGTCGACGCGGTGCGCGCGAGCGGCGGCGAGGCGGTCGCCGTGGCTCGGGTGCGCAGGCGGCGATCTACGGCAAGGAGCTGGTGGCGGACGAGACGGGCTGGGGACCGATCGACCTCGACGCCACGATCTTCGGGAGCGCGGCGATGAGCGCGATGTTCGTCGACCACGAGACGGGCTATCCGAACCCGATCCGGCGCGGATCGTATGTCGTCAATCGGCTCCTCTGTCGCGACATCCGTTTCCCTTCCAGCGCCGTTCAATCCGAGATCGACCGCATCCTCGAGACGGTCCCGGAGGGGCTCTCGCCCCCCGAGCGCATGGCGTAGACACCTGCGCGGCCTGCCACGAGCAGTTCGACCACTTCGGCCTCGCGCTCGAAGAGATCGGCGCGCTCGGGGAGCCGATGACGACCTACTACACTGGTGATCCGGTGGAGGTCGCGGGCGAGATCGGCGACCTCGCGTTCGACAGCTCGGTCGACTTCGCGCGGCAGCTCGGGCAGACGCGCGAGCTCCAGACCTGCTTCGCCGCGCAGGTGCACTCGTACCTCTCGGGCGGCGGGCACGTGGAGGCGAACCGGCGGCTGCGCGACCACGCCGATCCCTACCTCGACGCCTCCATCGAGGACGTGGTGGTCGAGACGGCGCTCTTGGCGTTGGGCGTTTCGAACGAGGGTGTCACGGCGGAAGGAGTGGACCGATGAAGCGACGATCCCTGCTGCGAAGCCTCGGACTGGCGGGTGCGGGCGCGCTCGCGATGCCCGCCCTCTCGCGCCTCGACTTCCTCACCGCGCGCGCGAACGCGCAAGGCCGCAAGCGCGTGGTCTTCGTGCGCACGCTCTTCGACTTCCGCGACCGCGGCCGCACGACGGTGCTCGGAGATCTCACGCCGCTCGCGCCTTGGAACGATCGGCTGACGATCGTGACCGGGCTCGACGCGGACGGCGGCGGCAGCGAGTACCACAACGGAAAACAGATCCGATTCCTCACGAGCTGCACGCCCACGAACCGCTCCGGACAGAGCTTCGGCGGCGGGCGCTTCGACGGGAAGTCGGCCGACGTGGTGGTCGGTGAGCACCTGCAAGCCGCGCACGGCTCGCGCGTGGGGACGCTGATCCTCGGCGCCTACCCGTACACCGAATCGCCGAATCTCCGAATCGCCGAATCGATCTCGAACTTCGAGCTCTGAATGTCTGAATCTCTGAATCTCTGAATCTCTGAATCTCTGAATCTCTGAATCTCTGAATCTCGAATCTCGAGTCTCGAGTCTCGAGTCTCGAGCCTTCGAAGTCTTCGTGCGATCGTCCGTTTCGATCGTGCTCACCGTAACACCCGCGGCGGAGTGGTGGCCGACGCGAGGTGTCGCGTGATGCCCCGTGCGCGCGCGTCAGCACCCCTCTCGCGTGCGCGCACGGGTCACACCGTTCTTTCTCACCCCGTGCGCGAGTCGTCGCGCATCACGCCGTGCTCTCGACATGCTCGCGACGTGCTCGCGACGTGCTCGCGACGTGCTCGCGACGTGCTCG
>JALOQC010000313.1 GCA_025453555.1 Myxococcota bacterium
CCGCGCGACACCACGCCTCGGCCGCCGCCGGATCGCTCGCGTCGCAGCGACAGAAGTGGTTGGTCGATCCCGCGACGAGGCTCGGCTGGCACGAAGCGCCGGGGCCGCAGCTCGTGTCGCCGGGTCCGCTGCACACCTCGGAGCGACCCGAGGTCGGACAGCTCGGCGCGCGCGCGGCGAGGATCTCGTGACAGTAGTAGACGTCGCGATCGAACAGGATCGGCGCGCGTCGTCCCTCCGCTTCCATGCGGAAGTTGAAGACCGCCGCGGTGTTGCTGCAGGGGACCGAGCCGTCGAGCTCGGCCGCCGTGAAGCAGTGGCCGGCGGAGATCACGGTGTCCCCGTCGATCAGCGTGCCGCTGCAGTACGCGAAGACCTCCTCGCACTCGAAGGCGGTGCCTTGGCAGTAGTTGCGGTGCTCGGTGCGGTAGACGGATTCGATCTGCGCTTCGCTCGATCCGGGGATGGGGCGGATCTTGTTCGGTCGGACGAGCGCGACCGTCGATCGCTGCACGAGCGACTGCAGCTCCGGGTCGAGCTGGTACCAGTTTCGGCGCTCGTCGGACGGGCCGATCAGGGGCGCGCTCACGGACTCTTGGGCGCGAACGGCGGAGGCGGCGACCGACGCCGACAACGCGAGAGCGAACGAGAGAAGTCGCATCGGAAGCGCTCGGGATCTCCGGCGCTTGGCGACGACGTTGGAGACGCGGGCGGAAGGAGCTCGGTGCGGCATGCCACTGCCCTACGCACTGCACGTGCCCCACGAAGATCGGGAGATCGCGCGGGGTCGACGGACACCTGTGGGGTCTGGCCCACGGCAGGTGGACTCCGTTCACCATCGTCCGGCGGATACGTCGCCGATCACGATCACGATCACGATCACGATCACGATCACGATCACGATCACGATCACGATCACGGTCGATCACACACGCACACGTACCCTCACGTCCACGATCGAGCGGTCACGACATCGACCGCGATCGTCAGCGGAGGCCGTGCTTGCGCAGCAGGTCGAGCAGGTAGCGACGATCCATCGACGCCCGCCGCGCCGCCTCCGACGCGTTGCCGCGGCACTCGCGGATCAGTCGGCCGAGGAACGCCGCCTCGAACGCTTGCACCGCCGCCGCGCGCGCGTCGCGGTAGCTGACGTCGGGCTCGATGGGCAGCTCGATCGACGCGTCCGCGTCGAGCGGCATCTCCACCGAGGGCGCCGTCGGATCCTCGAGCGGAAGCTCGCCCAACGCGGCGAGGTGCTCCACCACGTTCCGCAGCTCGCGCACGTTCCCCGGCCACCGACGCCCTCGCAGCGCCTCCGCCCATGCGGGCTCGAGGCGCTCTTCGCCCGTGGTGCGCCGCAAGAAGTGCCGCGCGAGGATCTCGACGTCCTCCGGGCGTTCGCGCAGCGGCGGCAACGACACACGCGCGACCGCGAGCCGGAAGAGCAGATCCGATCGAAAGCGATCCGAGTTGGCGTCGGCCCGCAGATCGCGGTGCGTCGCTGCGACGACGCGGATGTCGACCTGGATCTCGTTCGTGCCGCCGACGCGCCGGAAGCGACGACGTTCGAGCGCGCCGAGCAGCACGGGCTGCACGTCGAGCGGCAGCTCGCCGACCTCGTCGAGGAAGAGCGTGCCGCCGTGCGCGCGCTCGAACGCGCCGACGAAGCGCGCCGTGGCGTCCGTGAAGGCGCCGCGCTCGTGCCCGAAGAGCTCCGAAGTCACGAGGTGCGGCGGCAGGCTGCCGCAATCGACGACCACGAAGGGCCCTTCGCGGCGTGGGCTCGCGTCGTGGAGCGCGCGCGCGACGACCTCCTTGCCGGTCCCCGTCTCGCCGTCGATCAACACCGACACGTCCGAAGGTCCGAGCCGGCGCACCGCAGCCCGCACCCGCCGGATCGCCTCGCTCGCACCGAGCAGCCGAGGATGCAGCACGTCGTCCTCGCGCGGCGTCGCGACGCGGCTCGCGTCCTCCACGACGAGCTCCGTCCCGCCGACGTGCAGCGTGGTCCCGGGCACCACCACGGCCTCGTGGATGCGCGTCGTCCCGACCCACGTCCCGTTCGTGCTCCTCAGATCGCGCACCACGAAGCCACCCGCCGCGACGCCGATCTCCACGTGGAACCGACTGACCGTTCGATCCGTGAGCTCGAGCGCGTTGCCGGGCGCGAACCCGATCGTCAGCGGCTCATCCTCCTGACCGTCGAGGGTGCGTCCCGCGTCGGGGCCCGTGACGACGGTGACCCGAGGCACGGTGACCTGCCCGGAGAGCGCCGGAGGCCGATGGAAGAACGTGCTGTAGTCGTGGACCATCGCGCGGCCGAGGGGATACGAGGTACGAGCAAAGGCCACGCCCCCAAAACGTGGGAAAAACGGCCCGAAGTCGCCCGTCTGTGGGGCCCACCCCACGGACCGTCGACCCCAGGCCGGGGTTCGACGGACCGGATCAGCGGACGATCGCGACGGTGGTCCCCGCCGCCGCGCCGACGACCACCACTCCCACCAGCGTCCAAACCCACCACTTCTGGTAGGCGCGCAGTGGCTCCGGCTCCAGCTCGAGGTGCAGCGTCGTGTCGTCGGCGACCTGAATCGCCGTGCGCCGCGGCTGGTACCCCGGCTCGTTCACCTCGACCACGTAGCTGCCTTGCTCGACCGCCTGCGCGACCTCGCCGGCTCCGACCGGCACTCCGTCGACCGCGATCGTCGCGGTCGGGAGGTTCGTCGTGACGCGGAGCGTCGAGCGGGTCGGCAAGAGCGAGAACTGGAGCGTGAGCGGCTCGCGGGCTCGAACCTGCAGCCGCTCTTCGAGCGTGTCGTAGCCCTCGGCGCTCAGACGAAGCACGCGCTCGCCGGGGCTCACGAGCAGCGGCCCTTCGAGCGGCGCCGTGCCCACGCGTCGATCGTCGAGCCGCACCTCCGCGCCCTCCGGCAGCACCTCGATCGCGACCTCGACGAGCGCGCGCTGGAGCCGACGCACGAGCGAGGTCACCACGCGCCGCTTGCGCACCGTCGCGCGCACCTCGGAGTGCTCGGTCATCGTGAGGTACCGCCGGTACCAGAAGACCGCCTCTTCGTAGCGACGGAGCTCCTTGAGGACCTGACCGAGGTTGTAGGCGACGACGGGCTCGTGACGCAGGTCGAAGCTCGCGACGAACTGCTCGACCGCGCCCTCGCGATCGCCGCCCGCGTAGAGCTCGACGCCCGCGAAGAAGTGCTCGCGTGCGGGATCGTCGGCCTCGACGTCCGTGAACTCCGGCTGCTGCAGCGAGCGCGTGGACCGACGTCGCTGGGCCTCGGCGGGCGCGAGGACCGTGAGCATCGACGCGACGGCGAGCACGACGGCCACGAGGCGACGAGAGAGGAGCGCGAGAGCGCGCGGCGTGAAGAACGAGGTCGAAGTCATGGGTAGTCCAAGTCGATGCCGGCCCCGGCGATCGGGGGTTCGTCCTCGTCGCGTGGCGCCCGTCGTCGGAGGACGGCGTGCACGCGCGACGATCGATCCGGGACGACGTGCATCACGCGGTCGTGGTGCGCGTCGCGCGCAAACGTCAGCGCGCGCGGCGTGTCGGCGCGCGGCAGCGTGATCGTGGTCGGGGTCACGCCGACCCACGCGCCATCGACCGCCACCCGCGCCCCCGACGGCGCGCTCTCGAGCGTGAGCGAGACGGTCTCGGCCTCGGCGGTCGTGGCGTCGGTCGTCGTGGCGTCGGTCGTCGTGGCGTCGGTCGTCGTGGTGTCGGTCGTCGTGGCGGTCGGGGTCGTCGTCTGCGTCGCCGTCGTGGGCTCGCGCGCGGGCTCGGCGACCGTGGCCGGCACGGAGACGACCGGCTCCACGCCACGCTCGACCGCTCCCTCGGGCTCCACGACGACGGTCGAGCGCGGCTCGCGCAGCGCGGACTCTTGCAGCACCGGGGTGTCCGGGCCGTCCTCGTCGATCGACCACGCAGCCGCGACGGAGAGCGCCACGACCCCGAGCACGACCGCCACCTTCGCGACCCACGAAGTCGCGCTCGAAGTGGAAGGAGCCGGAGACGAAGGAGACGACGAAGCCGAGGGCGCGGACGAAGGGATCCTCGGCGCCATCGACGACGGCGCCGGCGCGATCGACGAAGGGGTGGACCCCGGCAGGTCGTGGGCGAGCGGTGTCGACGAGCTCTCGTCCACCGTGTCGGCGGTCCCGAAGAGCGGCCCAAAAGAGGAGGCTCCTTCGCCTCCGCTCGGCCGCGACGCCATCCTCCCGACAGGGTCGACCGACGGAACCGGCGCGACCGACGAGCGTGTCCCCGCGAAGCTCGGCACACGCGCCGGCGGCGGCAGCACCACGTCGCGATCCGTCGAGCCCGGCGGCGCCGAGCTCTCGAGCCGTCGCTTCGTCTCGCGATGCCGACGCGCGCGCTCCTCCAGCGCGTCGCCGAACGCGCGCTTCGAGAGCTTCGCGAGCTCGTCGCGCGGCGCGTTGGAGTCGACGAGGCTCGCCACGAGCAGTGCCTCGCGCATCTCGAGCGCGCTCCGAAACCGTCGATCCGGATCGCGAGCGAGCGCGCGCGTGCAGATCTCCGCGAACACCGCGGGCAACGACGGCACGAACACCCGCGGGTCCGGGATCGGCTCCACGCAGACCGCGCGGATCGTCTCCACGTCCGAGTCGCGCCGGAAGAGACGTCGCGCGGTGAGCGCCTCGAAGAGCACCGTTCCGAGCGCGAACACGTCCGCGCGGTGATCGAAGGGCCGCGCTGCGAGCTGCTCGGGCGACATGTACGCGAGCTTGCCGCGCAGCCCTCGCTCGCGCGTCACCGCGAGCCGGTCCTCGTGCCGTGCGATGCCGAAGTCGAGCACCTTCACGTCGCCCTGCACGGTGACGAAGAGGTTCTGCGGCGAGACGTCGCGGTGCACCAGCTTCAGCGGGTTGCCGTCGTCGTCGACCGTGGTGTGCGCGGCATGCAGGCCCGCGGCCGCCTCAGCGACCACGTACGCCGCGAGATCGGGCGTCAGCTCGAGACCGCGCTTCGCGAGCTCCGACAGGAACCCCGCGAGACTCTCGCCCACCAGGTGCTCCAAGACGAGGAAGACGTTCTGCCCGTCGTCGACCAAGTCCTCGACCGCGACGACGTTGGGGTGGCGGATCCGCGCGAGCACCCTCCCCTCGTCGACGAACATCGTCGCGACCTCGCTGTCGCCCGCGAAGTGCGGCAACAGCCGCTTGATCGCCACGTAGCGCCCGAAGCCCGCCGCCCCCTCCAGATAGCCGAGCAGGACCTCGGCCATCCCTCCCGCGCCGAGGCGCGCGAGGACGGTGTAGCGCCCGAGGTGCTCGGGGAGCGTGGCGCTGGGTCCGGTGGTCGATTGCATCGTCGGAGGAACGCGAGCGGACCGAAGCGTGTCCCGCGAGTTGAAACGGATTTCCGTGTGGGCCGAGACGAGCTCAGTCGAGAGACTCTCGACCGAGGGTTACGAAGCCACGAGACTACGGCAGCTCCGCACGCGCGCCAACGAGGGAAGCTCACGCCTCGGCCGAGCGAGCGCGGGGTGTATTCCGATAGAATACGCGAGCACCATTCGCATTTTCTGCGGACTTTCGCGCGACACCTCCACGAAACTCGTTTGTTTTCGGCGACTGCATCGCGGTCGAACGCTGAGCACGCGTCGACACCGACGTGTGCGAGCGCCGCTCCACGCTCGCGTGCGCACCCGCACGTCTTACACGTCCTTCGCGCAACGGCTCCCGCGAGCACGCTCCTACTTGGAGCGTGATCCAGGATCGGCGTAGGCGCTTCGCGCCCTGGGCACGCACCCTGAGGCCTCCACTCGCGCTCGAAACTACCCGGCGTTTCCTTCGGCGAGCGGCGTGCCCCAGGGCACGCACCCAGACCACGAATCACTCAACGCCGATCCTCTAGCTTCGTCTCAGTTCACGTCGCCGTCGGTCGGCTCGGCGTCCGGGAAGATCGACACGTCGCCGCGGATCATCCGCAACATGCCTTCGACCTCCATCGCGACCTCGATCTCGGGGTTCGTGTGGAGGAAGCGCTGGAGATATCCGTACGCCTCCTCCTTCTCGCCGCGCTGGAAGTGCACGATGCCCAGCAGGTAGAGCGCGTCTGGATCGTCGGGACGCAGACGAAGCACCTGCTTGCCCATGCGCAGCGCGCGCGTGTGGTCGCCGAGCATGCGGAGCGTCTGGCCAGCGCCGATCATCGCGCCCGCGTACTGCGGCACGATCTCGAGCGCGCGCACGTAGCACTTGAGCGCACGCGCGAAGTCTTCGTTCTCGAAGTAAGCGTTGCCGAGGAAGAAGAACGCGTACTCGTTGTCCGCGTCGGCCTCGGCGACCCGGGTGAGCTCCGCGAGCGAAGCCTCGACCTCGCCTTCTTGCAGCAGCTCGAGGCCCTCTTCGACCGCGGCCCACTTGCGCTCTTGGTCTTCGTCCGAACCGTGCGGATCCTTCGGCGCGTCGCTCATGGCTCGACCATGACGCAGCGGCGCGTGCGCGACAAACGCCCCGCGGTCGTCGCGACCACGACGGAACCGTGCGAGGCGCAGCGGGCCGCGAGCGACGGCGACGACGGAAGAGCGAAACCCGCTCCGAAGAGCGGGTCTCGAGGGCTTCCGCAGCGACGACCGCCGGCAGACGAAGGGTCGGTTCTCGGTGGCTCCGATCGGAGCCGTACTCCCGACGCGAACGTCGCGACGAGGTACTGGGGTGGCGTCGCAGACTGCGCGACGACGCGCTCCTCTCGGAGCCGTTCGTCCGCGGATGACCCCGCGGACCCCTGACGATCGTCCGCGGATGACCCCGCGGACCCGTGACGATCGTCCGCGGATGACCCCGCGGACCCGTGACGATCAGCCCTGCTGCGACGTGCCGCGGCGCAGGTACGCCGGGATGTCGAGCACGGCTTCGTCGTGGAGAGCGCTCGCGCCGAACGCACGAGTGCCCGCCGGGGGCTGCGTCGTCACCTCGGGGACCGAGGCGCGACGCGGGGCTTCGCTGCTGCGGAAGCCCGGGACCATCGACGCGCGCGGCGAAGGGCGGCTCGCCTGACGCACGACCGACGGAAGCGACATGGTCTGACGCGTCTCGCGGACCTCGGCGACGGCGTGCTGGAGCTCGTCGAAGCCGGTCGCGATGACGGTGACCTTCACGAGATCCGACATGTCGGGATCCGTGACGAGGCCGAAGATGATCTCCGCGTCCTCGTGGGCGGCCTGCTGCACGAGGCTCGCCGCCTGCTCGATCTCGCGGAGCTTCACGTCGGGGCCCGCGGTGAAGTTGATGAGGATCCCGCGCGCACCTTCGACGCTGATGTCGTCGAGCAGCGGGCTGTTGATCGCCTGCTGCGCGGCCTCGATCGCGCGGCGCTCGCCCTTGGCGTAGCCGGTGCCCATGAGCGCCCGGCCCTGCGCGCTCATGATCGTGCGCACGTCGGCGAAGTCGACGTTGATCATGCCGTGCGTGGTGATGAGGTCGCTGATGCCCTGCACCGCTTGCAGCAGCACGTCGTCCGCGCGCTGGAAGGCGTCGAGCATGCTGATGTCGTCGTCGCCGAGGCAGAGCAGCTTCTGGTTCGGGATCGTGATGATGCTGTCGACGGCTTCGCCGAGATCCGAGATGCCGCGCTCCGCGTTCTTGCTGCGCTTGCGGCCCTCGAAGAGGAAGGGCTTGGTCACGACGCCGACCGTCAGCGCGCCTTGGTCCCGCGCGATCTGCGCGATGACCGGCGCCGCGCCGGTGCCCGTGCCGCCGCCCATGCCGGCCGTGATGAAGACCATGTCGGCACCCGCGAGCGCGTCCGCGATCCGCTGGACGTCCTCCAGCGCCGACTTGCGACCCTGGTCGGGGTTTCCACCCGCGCCGAGGCCCTTGGTGAGCTGCGGCCCGAGCTGGATCTTCACCGGCGCCAAGTTGCCGTCGAGCGCCTGCGCGTCGGTGTTGGCCGCGATGAACTCGACGCCTTCGAGCCCGCTCGTGATCATCGTGTTCAGCGCGTTGCCGCCGCTGCCGCCCACGCCGACGACCTTGATGCGCGCCTGAAGCTCCACGTCGTCCGCGAACTCGATCGAGATGGCCATGTCGCCCTTCCTCCCGGATGCGGGTCTGTCCCGCCGCTGATTCGCCCCTCGCGTTCGTGCCGAGGTTTTCGCCCTCCGTCGGCACGACGCATCACCTTCGATCGCGACGCGCATCGTCGACGATCCTCGTCTCGCGCTCGATCCTTATCCTTCGTTTCGCCGACGAAGCTCGAGCGATCCCGACCTCACGCGCGACGCGCGTGGATCGAGGAAGTCAGAACACTTCGCGCAGCCAGTGCGCGACGCGGCTCCCGAAGCTCGGGACGCTCGCCGTGACGAGCGCGCCCCGCTGGTTGTCGTCTTCGAGCTGCTCTTCGCGCAGCTCGTGCTGGCGCAGATGTTCCGCGCCGTACTTCACGAGGCCCACCGCGGTCGCGTAGGCCGGGCTCCGCACCACGTCGATGAGCCCACCGATGCCCGTCGGCGCGCCACGACGCACCGGAAGTCCGAGCACCGCCTCGGCGTGCTCCGGCATCCCGTCGAGCAGCGTGGTGCCCCCCGTGATCACGACGCCGCTCGCGAGCATCTCCGCGAAGCCGGTCTCCACGATCACGTGGCGGCAAGCCTGGAAGATCTCTTCCACGCGCGGCTCGATGATGTCGCAGAGCATGCGGCGCGGGATCACGCGCGGCTCACGGCCGCCCACCGACGGGACCTCGACGACCTCGTCCTCGTCGACGTGAGCCGACGAAGCGCAGCCGTACTTGATCTTGATGCGCTCCGCT
>JALOQC010000314.1 GCA_025453555.1 Myxococcota bacterium
TGTCAGAACTTGGCGAAACTTGGTTGTTTTTTCGCGGCGTGGTGCGGCGGTTGGCACGCTTCGCGGCCCGGGTTCGTTGCGTCAGCGGAACGATCGCGGCCGATTGTTGTGTTTTCGGGCCGAAATGAGCGTGATTTGCGCGTCGGCACGGCGCCGGTTGGCTTCGGTGTGTCAGAATATACACACCCCGGGGGGACGTCGTTGGCACGCGGTGTGACTGGCACGGCGCTTGTCAGCGATCACGCGGCGTCGTCGGGCAGCGTCTCGGGCAGGTGGCCGAAGAGATCGTCGAACGATGCCGCAGCCCGCTGCGGCTCCGGACAACCCGACAACCTAACCAACTCCGCAGCACCCCTAGAGATTCCGTCTTGATGCACTGACATGTCGGACGGCTGCTCACATGTATGTGCATCGAGGTCGGAACCCCCTGAGTGCTCCGGAGTTTGGTTGGTTGTCGGGTTGTCCGAACCCGAGACGTCGTCGACTCGGAACCTCAGCACCTTGTCGAGCGCCATGCTCGCGAGCCTCATCCCCTTGACCGTCTGCCCCACGACTCGGTTGAGCCGCCAGGTGAGCACGCGTTGGGTCAGCTCACGGGCGAGCTCGGCGTTCGTGAAGAGCCCGTGCACCGCGTGCTTCAGCTCGGGATCCTTCTCCATCAGCGCGAGCAGCTCTTTCGCGGTGCGAACGCCATGCGGTTGCAACGCGAGCAACAGCGCGTGAACGCTCGTGTGCTCGTCGTCCCGCGAGTCGATCACGGACTGCATCTGCTTGGGGTCGCCGAGGTTGTGGAAGCAGAGCACGCTACGCACGAACGCGTCCCAGCGGTCGAAGCCTCCCCAGCGCTGCCACGTGTGCCGTGGACGTCCGGCCCGAAGCCAAGCCCGAATCAGCGTGAGCACCGCGGCATAGAGACGTGTGCGGTTGTGCTCGACCCATCCCGTGATGTCGGAGTGCCTGAACGGTCCGTCGTGCTTCTGGATCCTCGTGAAGACGAGACGACGGTGGATGTCGCCGCGCAGTCGGATGTTGTTGCCCGCGGCCAGAACGACGGCGCGCCATGGCACCGTGCGAAGCTCCGACTTGCAGAGGATGCGTCCATCCACGAGCGTGCTCGTGAGGTACTGATCCAAGCACGCCGCGCCAAGGGCTCCGCCGTTCTGGAGGTTGTCGATCACGAACGAGCGTCGGCCGGCCAGAGCGGCAGCGAAGAGGCGCTTTTCGAGCTCCACGGGTTCGGCTCCGCTGCCGTCAGGTGGAGCGGACCCAAAGGCGATGCGGTGCACAAGACGTAGAAGAAGACTCTTGCCCGCTCCCTTGTCCGCCGCCTCGAAGAGATGCATCGGCACGGGATCGTCGATGAGGTGGCGCGCCGCGCACGAGAAGAGCGCAGCGAACCATCCCGCGCGAGACGCAGGGCTTTCACGCTCGGCGTCCGCTGCGATGAAGAGGAAGTCGCCGACCGCCTCGAGCAACAGCTCGCGCGCACCCTTCACGTCGTCGAGGTCGCCGAGCTCCTCGGCGTCGGCGCGTGGCTCGACGAACACGCGCAGCTCGGCGTCGTAGCCGCTCGCGTGCACGCTCCCATCAGCGCGGAGCACGGGGTCACGGGAGACCATCACGAGCTCGCGCACGGCGCCGAAGCCGACCGTGCGCGACGCGAGGTTGTCGGCGAGGCGTGCGGGAGTCGACTCCGGCCCGTTCTCGCCCATGAAGAACGCGCCCCGCTCGATGCGCTCGGCGACGAGCGAGGGCTTCACGAGCCGCTCCATGTCGCCGCCCGGCACGAGATCGATGAGCCCCGCGCCGTGGACGAAGATGCGCGGATCCTCCGCGAGCGCGTCGAGCGCAGCCGTCACGTTGTCGTGGAGCGAGAGCCTCGACAGCTCGATCTCTCGCTTCTCGGCGATCTTCTGTGCGCGCGGGTCGATCTGCGGCTCGACGCGCGGGAGGTTGCCACGAAGGAACGCGTGCAGCGCGTCAGGCCCACGGTGCGCGAGGTAGTCGTCGATCCCGACCTTCCCCAGCCCCGGCACGGGCGGTGGACATGCATTTTGGACATCGTCCACGCCCTCGAGCGCGAGCATGCCCGCGATCCGCGTGAGCGCGTCGTCGACGGCGGGCTTCTCTCGTGAGTCGCCGTCGAGCGCGAGGAGCACGCGGCGCCCGGCCAGCGGACAGAGCGGCGCGCGGGCCTCGCCGTAGAAGGCGCCACCCGCGATCCAGCGGTGCAACCGCCACGCACCGAGCCGCTCTTTGAACGGCTTGTCGTGCGCCGAGTCGCACCCGCCAATCCCGATCACGGCGTAGCCGAGTTGCGCGAGCGCGAGCGTCTTGAACTCGCCTTCCGCGATCACCAGCGGCTTCGACGTGTCTCGGATGGCGGCGAGCGAGTCACTCCCCCGAGGCACGTAGACGATGAACGGGATCTGCGCGGCTTGCCCGTACTTCGCGGGCTTTTTGCCGGGGCGTGAGTCGATCAAGAACGGCTCGTCCCAGCGAAGCCGGCGCATCGTCACGCGCTCGTTTGTCGGCTTGTCCGAGCCCGACAACCGAGGCAGAGATGCCGTTTTGAGCGTTTGAGGGTCAAACCATGGAATCACGATTCCAGGCGGCGCGCTCGACACCTTCTTCGTGGTCTTGTGCGAGAGCACGCGAGCGATCTCGCCCGCGCCCGTCACGCCTTCAAGCTTGGCGTTCACGATCGTCTCGAAGCGCAGCCCGCGGCCGGTGAGCGAGTCGATCTGGAAGTCGGAGAGGTGGTGCTTCTCGCGAAGGGTGGCGCGCTGCTCGTCGGTCAGGACGGGCGCGAACTTCGGGCGTTCCTCGCTCACGCGGCACCCCGCTTCGTCGAGCCCTGCGCCGCCGTCATCCGCCGACGCGGCACGCGCGGTCCGGCGTACCACCTGCTCCACACGCGCCCGTTGCGGCCCGGGATGACGACCACGATGCGCGCGCGCTCGTGAGCGACGCCGGCGTGGCGGATCGTCCAGCGCACGCGACCGCTCGTGTCGAGCACGTGCGCGATGGCGACTTGCCACGGCCGAACGAGCGGCGGGCGCTCGAGGATGCGGCGCTCGACCGCGTCGAGAAGCTCGACGGCCGCGAACGCGTCGAGATCGAGGAGCGTGGCGTCGAAGGGCGCGTCGAGCGCGAGGTCGAGCTCGGCGCGTGGATCGAGTGTGCGGGGGACTGGACGAAGGCGAGAACGTGGTGCAGGCTTCACGGATAGGCCTCTCGGTTGCGCGAGGGGTTGGCGACAAAGAGAGGTCCGGCGTTGGCGCGTCGGACCTCTCGACATTTCAGGCAGCCTCTGCGGGCTCGACGGCAAGCCACTCGAGCGCGGCCACGGGACCCTCGTCCCAGTCGCGCGTGTAGCGCTGGATCCGGGCGGCCAACGTCAACGACGGCAGCGATTCGCCGCGCTCCATCTTCGTGACCATCGAAGCGGAGATCCCGAGCAGACGCGCGAACTTCTCTCGCGAAAGTCCACGGGAAGCGCGAAAGCGTCGAAGTCGGACCGGGCCGGAGGGCTGTGCCATAGGCCACAGGGTATGCCCTGTGCACGCAGACCGCAAGCGTGTGTCCCGGCCTTTTGCATGGTGTATGCTCCCAGACATACAGCCATGGTACCTACCCCTCCGATTCCTCCCCACGATCAGAAGGGTCGACGGCTCTTCGCGCTCGTTCGCACGCTGATCGACGAGCTCGGTAGCCAGATCGACGTCGCGCGCCGTGCGGGCCTGAGTCCGTCCTACGTCTCGAAGATCGTGCGAGGCGAGGCGCGCGCGGACGTCGTCCGCTCCACCACCTGCGAGTCAGTGCTCGAAAGGCTCGGTTTGCCGGCGGATTTCTTCGAGGCAGAGCCCTACGACCCGAAGAGTTGGCGCCGCTATCAGACGCCGGCCGGAGGCCCGGTCGTTGGCTCCACCCCGAACTATCCGAGCGAACGGGACCTCCGTGTTCATGCGCTCACGTACCTTTCGAGCGTCGGTCGAGCGAACGAGCGAAAGGCGGGACTCGCCCTCGCTGAGGCGGTTCTCGACTTCACAGAGGCCTACGACGCGAACGTCGAGGACCTCGTCGGTAGCGGTGAGTCCGACGTGTAGTGCACAAACGTGCGCATTGGAATGCGCACGTTTGTGCACCTGACATGCACAGTGTTGACAGTGCCACGGGTACACCGCATCATCCCTCCATCGACGCGCACAAGACCGCGCGTCGCCGGAGGCACCATGGACAGCAACACCCCGACCCCGACCCCCAAGACCACGATCGCACCCAAGACCCCGATCGCCACCCTCGCGAGCATCCTCGCGCTCCACCTCGTCCGCGACCCGCGCGCCTTCATCCGCGCGCTGCTCGAAGAAGCGATCCGTCCCTTCGGCACCCTCGCCGCCTGGGGCGAGCACATCGAAGCCACGCGCCCCGGCTGGGGCCCCGAGCGTGACTGGTCGTTCCCGGACCCGCGCGGGCTTCACGAAGACGACGCGTTGGCGCTCACGGCGGCGCTGACGCTGGCCCTGCTCGACGACGAGTACCGCGACGACAAGAGCTTCGGCGCCGTGTGGATGGGCATCACCACGAACGCTGACCGCTCGGGCGAGTGGGGCCAACGCGCGGTGCTGATTCGCACCGCGGCGGAACTCGCGGACGAGCTCGTGACGCGCGGCCTGTACTCCAAGGCCCGCGGCTTCAAGATCGTCGGCCAGATGCTGGAGAGCTTCATGCACTCGTTCGGCGACTGCGATGCGCTCGCGAAGTGCATCACGGCGCGCTGCGAGGAAGCGCAGCACGCGGCGTGCGATGCCGTCGGCGAGGTGGCGTGATGGGCAGACCGAAGCCCACGCGCGAGACCGCGTCGCGCGATCACTCGCTCGACGACGACGAGATCCTCGCCCGCTTCATCCGTTCGCGTGAGCGCGAGTGCGCGAAGCTCGGCGGCTCGTTCAACATGCCGGATCGTTCGCTGTCCTACGTCGACGGCGCCGAGCTGCAGGTGTGCAGCGTGCTCGGCGGGTACCGTGTGCCGTTCATCGAGAAGGACGGGCACATCTCGTTCGGCGAGT
Organism: Myxococcota bacterium; assembly: GCA_025453555.1. Lineage (GTDB taxonomy): Bacteria > Myxococcota_A > Polyangia > Polyangiales > Houyiibacteriaceae > JACKEH01. Next base: position 5,070 of record JALOQC010000314.1, read on the forward strand.
CGATCGACGACGAGGACGAGGACGAGGACGAGGGTGGAGACGTCCCGCCGCTCCCCCCGCGTCGACCTCGCGCGACTCACGACGCGCATAGGCAGCGGCAAGAGACCGACCGGCTCAACCACGAGGCGCAGAAGAAGATGGTCGCGCGCGGTGCGGAAGAGCGGCGACGCAAGCGCGAGGCTTGGGCGGACTTCAGCGACATCACCCCCAAGCCCTCCGGAGACGACGCCGCATGATCTCCCAGGCCGACGAAGCCCGCCTCGCGCGACTCATTCGCGCGGTCGTGCGCGAGGAGCTCGACGCGCGCGAGGCTTCGTCGGCCGCGCCGTCCACCTCCGAGCCTGCGCCGAAGCTGCTCTCGTTGAAGGAAGCCGCCGCGCGGCTCGGGGTTTCGGACACCACCGCGCGGGGGCTCGTTCGTGACGGGCGCCTCGTGCCGATCCGCATCAGCGGGAACCGAGGTCGGATGTCGTTCCGCGTCGAAGACATCAACGCGTTGTTGAGGTTGCCGTGAAGCACGACAACGAGAATCCCGATGCGCTGCTCGTCACGCTGAGCGTGGGCCAGCTTCGCCAGATCGTGCGCGACGAAGTCGCCCGCGCCCTGCGCCCCGTCGAGCCCGCGGCGATGCTGAAGCCACGCGAGGCCGCTGCCCTACTCCGCTGCACGGAGCGCCACGTGCGCAACCTTCTGGCGAGCGGCGCCCTTGCGGGCGTGCGCATCGGGAGCTCGTGGAGGATCCGCAGGGATGCCGTCGAGGCGCTCGTGGGGGCCCGTGGCGCCGCGTAAGGAGAAGCAGCGGCCCTCCGGCCTCCGGAAGCGCGGCACGCGGTACTACGCCGTCTTCCGGGGTCCAGACGGCGCGCAGCGCGAGGAGTCCTGCCGCACGGGCGACTTGCGCGAGGCGAAGGCCTACCTCGCCCGTCGGAAGCGCGAGGTCGCCGAAGGCCTCGCTCCCGGCGGAGAGGGCGCGCTCACGGTCGCCGTCTACGCCGACACCGTGTGGTGGCCCTGGCGCTCGACGCGCATCCGGTCCGCGAAGGACGAGCGACGTTGGCTCGATCGGCACATCGCCCCCTACCCCATCGGCTCGATGCGCATCGAGGCCGTACGCAAGCGTCACGTGCGCGTGTGGCTCGAAGCTCTCGCCGCGTCGGGACTCGCGGCGCGCTCGGTGCGGAACGCGCACGGCGTGCTCGTCTCGATCCTCGAGCGTGCCCTCGAAGGCGAGGCGATCCTCACCAACCCCGCGAGCCGTCTCCGCGGTGCGCTCCCCAAGGTCGGCCGCTCGACAGAGCACGCGTTCACCCGCGTCGAGGTCCTCACGCTGCTCGACCACGAGGGCCTCGATGCGCAGTGGCGCGCGTTCTTCGCCGTCTGCGCCTACACGGGCGCGCGAGGGGGCGAGGTCGCGGGCCGGCGCTGGGGTGACCTCGAAGACCGCGAGCCGCTGCGTGCCCTGCACGTGCGGACGCAGTGGTATGACGCGCCGCTGAAGACGGCGGACGGCGAGGACGACGCCGCGCGCGCGGTGCCGGTACACCCGCAGCTCGAGCGCGTCCTCGCGTCGTGGCGGGCGCAGTGGGCGGTGGAGTACGGACGCCTCCCGACGGCGCGTGACTGGATCTTCCCCGGCACGCTCGACACGTCGGAGCCCTACAAGCGCCGGCAGGTGACGCATGGCATCGCGCGCGCCCTCCGCGTGACCGAGCTCGACGTCCCGAAGGGGGCCGGCCTGCACTCGTTCCGCCGCGCATTCATCTCGACGGCCCGCAACGCGGACCAGCCGAAGGATCGGATCGCGGAGGTGACGCACCGCCCGAAGGGCGACGTGCACGACAACAGCTACATCCGCCACGCGTGGGTCCGTCTGTGCGAGGTCGTGCTCGCGGTGGACTACCAGCCCGACGCGGTCGCGGAGGTCGTGCCGATGCGCCTGGCGGCCGCCTCGAATGCTGGGGCCGATGCTGGGGTGACGTCGGAACACCCCGCTTTTGCCGAGGAAAAACGGTGGGTGGACAGGGGATTGAACCCTGGACATCCGCCTTGTAAGGGCGGCGCTCTACCGCTGAGCTATCCACCCGCGAACGTGCGCAAGCGCGTTCGGGACGCGACCACGTAGCACGCCGTCGCGGTTTGGGAAGAGCGGCGCCGTCAGCCCGCGAAGCGGCCCATCGCGCGGAACTTCGCGTAGCGGGTGTCGATGCGGGTCGCGGGGTCGAGCGCGTCGAGCTCGGCGAGGTTGCGGCGAATCACGTCGCCGAGGCGGCGCGCGGCGTCGGCGTGGTCGCGGTGGGCGCCTCCCACGGGCTCTTCGACGACCTCGTCGACGATGCCGTTTGCCTTTGCGTGGCCCGCGAGGAGCTTGAGCTGCTCGGCCGCCTCGGGGCCGCGCGCGCCGTCGCGCCAGAGGATCGAGGCGCAGCCTTCGGGGGTGATCACGGAGTACGTGGAGTACTGGAGCATGAGCACGCGGTCCGCGAGGCCGAGCGCGAGCGCGCCGCCGGAGCCGCCTTCACCGATCACGGTCGCGATGACGGGGACCTTCAGGCGCGACATCACCAGGAGCGAGCGGCCGATCGCTTCGCTCTGACCGCGCTCTTCTGCGCCGAGGCCGGGGTACGCGCCCGGGGTGTCGATGAAGGTGAGCACGGGGCGATCGAAGCGCTCCGCGAGCTCCATGATGCGCATGCCCTTCCGGTAGCCCTCGGGGTTGGCCATGCCGAAGTTGCGGTGGACCTTCTCCTTGGTGCTGCGGCCCTTCTGGTGGCCGATGACCGCCACGCTGCGGCCTTCGAAGCGCGCGAAGCCGGCGATGATGGCGGGGTCGTCCGCGAAGGCGCGGTCGCCGTGGAGCTCGACGAAGTCTTCGAAGAGCGCGCCCACGTAGTCGAGCATGTACGGTCGCTCGGGGTGGCGGCTGAGCTGGACCTTCTGCCAGGTCGAGAGACCTTCGTAGAGGTCGCGCTGGAGCGCCTCCGCGCGCTCCTTCAGCTCGCCGATCTGCCGCTCGAACCCGCCGATTCCGTCCGAGGCGGCCTCGAGATCACGGATGCGTCGTTCGAGCTCGACGAGGGGCTTTTCGAAATCCAGGTGGGCCAAGGCTCGCTTCCTTCTGCGCGACCGCCCGTGTAGCGCGAGTGCTTCGAGACCCATGCGCGGTTCGACGTGTGCTGAGCGCGGACGCGCGTGAACGTGGACGTGAGCGAGCGTGGACGCGAACGAACGTGAGCGGCGGCGGCTCGGACGTCGTTCACGTTCACGTCGCCGACCACGACCACGTCGACGTCGCCCATGTCGACGACACGCGCAGCTCACGACGGGCGGGTGCGATCGTCCCACGAGGTCGCGGGATCGCGGAAGGCCACCACGTTGTAGATCTTGAGCGCCTTCGACTTCCCCTTCACCTGCTGGGGCGGGAGCTCCACGACCTCGAAGTGGTCCTTCACCTTCACGTAGGTGAACTCGCTGATGATGCATTGCCCGGCTTGCGCGACCGAGCAGAGGCGCGCGCCCGTGTTCACGGTGTCGCCGATGACGGTGTACTCGAGCGCCTTGCTGCTGCCGAGGTAGCCCGCGACGACCTCGCCCGTGTTCAGGCCGATGCCGATCTGGAGCGTGGGCTTGCCCTCGGCGCGGCGCGGCGCGTTGAAGTCCTTCTCGAGGACCTCGAGCATTCGCATCGCCGTGCGCACCGCGCGCAGCGCGTCGTCCGCGTGCCCGACCGGCGCGCCGAAGAGCGCCATGATCTCGTCGCCCACGAACTTGTCGAGCGTGCCTTCGTTCTCGAAGATCAGCTCGACCATCAGCTCGAAGTAGTCGTTGAGCATGTCGACGACCTCTTGGGCCGGCATCGACTCGCTCATCGACGTGAAGCCGCGGATGTCGCTGAAGAGCACCGTGGTCTCGCGGAGCTCGCCGCCCTTCTTCACCTCGAGCTTGCCGCTCATCACCTGCTCGGCGATCGCGGGCGAGAGCAGACGCTGGAAGCGCTCGCGCGTCACGGCCTCGGCCTGGAGCTTCTTGGCGTAGAGCGAGTTCTGCACCGCGATCGCGGCCTGGTTCGCGACGTTCTGGAAGAGCTGCAGGTCTTTCTCGGTGAACGCGTTCGCCGCGATCTGAGAGTCCAGCAGCATGATGCCGAAGACCTCGTTGCGGTGGAGCAGCGGCACCGCCATCGAGGAGCGGATGCCCTGCATGATGATCGAGTGCGCGCCCTGGAAGCGCGAGTCGACCGAGGCGTCGCTCGAGAGCACTTCGATGATCGTGGTCGAGAGGACCACGTCCTCGTTCGACGACTTGCTCGCCTTCGTGCGCACGCAGCGCGGCTTGAGCTGGCGCTCGTCGTCGTAGAGGAGGACCACCCCGCGGTCGGCGGGCAAGAGCTGGAACGCCGCGTCGAGGATCTTCGCGAGCAGTCGATCGACGTCGAGCTCGACCCCGATCGCCTGCATGAGCTCGTAGCTCGCGCGGAGCTTCTCGTAGTCACGGCGGAGCGCGTCGTTGTCCTGAACGAGGCGCTCGGGCAGGAAGTTCTGCTCGAGGAGCGGCGCGAGCTTGGTCCGGATGTGGCTCTCGACCATGCCCGGCGCGATCGTCACCTTCGACGTCGGCGGCAGCGAAGCGGCGGGGCGTGGCGGCAGTGGCGCGGAGGGTCGCGGGTCCAAAGCGGCCCCCGCAGCCCCCGCTGCAGCACCACCGACCGCGGCCGCGCGCTCGTCCACGAACACGACTCGGGTGGAGCCGAGGGTGATCTCGTCGCCGCTCTGCAACGCCTTCTCGGACACGCGCTCGCCGTTCACGAACGTGCCGTTCAGCGAGCCGAGGTCCTTGAGCACGTAGCGCCCGTCGACGAAGTCGATGTGGCAGTGCTCCTTCGAGACGATGCGATCGAGGACCTGGTGCGTGTTGTTGGGGTGGCGACCCAGCGAGTTGTGCGCACCGAGCTCCCGTTCCATGCGCCCTTCGGGACTGATGATCGTGATTCGCGCCATGTCGCCGTCGCCCCGCGATGCTATCGAAACGGGGTCGTGCGAGACAAGCGCGAACCACGGTCGGCGCCGGTCGGAACGCTCGACCCCGACGGTGGACCCACGCGCGTCCGGCCTCGCCCGACGTCCGGGCGTACGCTTCGTTCGCGCTTCCCCGCCGTGCTTGCGGTCCCCGGAGCCCACTGCTAGAGTTCGCGCCCCGCGGCGGCTTCCGTCGCGTTCCTTTCGCAGAACCGAGGACTCCACATGGCCCGCGTCACCGTCGAAGACTGCCTGGAGCACGAAGAGAACCGCTTCGCCCTCGTGGTGCTCGCTGCGCGCCGCACCCGCCTCATCATGAAGGGCGCCCCGGCGCTCGTGCCGAGCAAGAATCGCCCGGCCGTGACGGCGCTCCGCGAGATCGCGTCGCAGAAGGTGCGCTTCAACCGCCCCGTCCGCGAAGCCGTCGAAGAGTTCATCGTCGAGACGCGGAACGCCGAGATCCGCTGAGTCGAGCTCTCGCTCGAACGACGCCGCCTCTCCGGGCGGCGTTTTCGTTTCCGTCGGCTTCAGGCGGTCGTGGCGCGGCCTCGACGGTGCGCGAGATGGCGTCGTTCTCCACGGCGGCGCTCTAGTTCGCGCTCTTCCCGCGTTCGGCGGCGTGAATCGCGAGGCTCAGGGCGCCCTTCGAGCCGCGCCGGCGAGCTTGTTCGCCCCTCCGTCGCGGTAGAACCGGCGAAGCTCGCCCACGAGCGCCCGCTCCCCCGATCGGTCGACGCGACGGAGGTGTCGCGCCTCGAGCCCCTCGACGAAGCCCGCCGCGATGCGGTTCGCGGCGCGATACCGATCGCCGGCTTCGGTGCCCGGCTCGTCGAGGAAGCGCGCGTCGGCGAAGAGCCTCCGACGCAGCGAACGGCTCTGCGCGAGCCGCGGGGCGCCCCAGCCCGCGAGCGGATGCGCCTCGCGACGAGGACGCAGGAGCCCGAGCGCCCATTTGTCGACCTCGGCCTGCAGCTCGAGCTCGAGCGCGCTCACGCTCTGCTCGCGGTCCGCGCGAAAGCAGAGGTAGACCAAGTGGCTCACCCCTTCGACCGCGAGCTGCCACGTCCGAAAGCTCTCGTTCGGCCCGAGCGCGTCGAGCACCTCCGACGCCACGTAGAGGCCGACGAAGCTGGTGCCGTCCTGTTCGAGCACCGCGAGCACCTCGCCCCGATCGACCTCGGGGCCCACCGCCTGGCGCATCGTCGCTTCGTCGCAGAGAAACGCCGCGACGTCGGGCAGACGAGGGGTGTCGTAGAGCGCACTGAGCTCGTCGGCGATGCGCTGGAGCTCGTGGCTCAATGCACGTCGCCTTTCGGCACCTGCGGGAACACCCCGGCGGCGTGCAGGCGCTCGGCGAGCTTCGGCGAGCGGGTGCGTCGCCAGCGGTCGTAGAGCTTCACGATGTCCTGCGGCGTGCGCAGCACCGTCTCCTCGCGCACCTCTTCGAGCACCTGCGCGAAGTCGAGGAAGCCGGTGGCGAGCTCCTCGAACGTGGTCGCTTGCCGGAGATCGAGCTCGCCGGCCGCGCGGTAGGCTCGACCCCCGACCGACGCGAAGTAGTCCGGGCTCATACCGCGCCGGTCGAGGTGGTCGGGAAAGAAGCCGCAGGTGTAGAGGGCGGCGTCGCCGGTCTCGCGGAAGTTGCGGAGGCGCTCGCGGGGGTCGGGGGCGTTCAGGGCCGCTTGGAGCCGGTCGACCAGGGGTCGGTCGGGGGTCGCGAGGTGTCCGTGGCTCCCGGAGAGGAGCTCGAGCAGGTAGTGCTCGGTGCCGACGCTGGCCCCGAGCCCGGAGCGCTGGAGCGCGGCGCGAAGCCGCTCGTGGAAGTAGCCGCGGAGATCCGTGAACGACTCGATCGCCATGTCTTGGATATCGACGGAACTTCTCGACTTCTCAAGCTTTTGACGGGTGTCTCCCGTGCCCTCGGGCAGGGTCGATCGGCCGGCCTGGCACTCGCCGAGCGCGAGCGCCAACGCCGCTGGCACTCGATCGTCACGATCGCCAATCCCGCGAAATCACGAAGATCGTGAGGGCCCTCACGACCTCCGGAGGTCGCCCGTTGACTGGCTCCCCAGCGCGCTTAACGTCCGGCCCGCGTCAGCACTCCGCGAGAGCGAGTGCTAACAAACGACTCACCGGGGGCCGCGGAGGCCTCCGGGGTCTACGGGAGCCCGCCTCAGCCGCGGTGCTCCACAAGGAGAAGACGAATGGCGATTCGACCGCTCGGTGACCGCGTGCTCGTGCAGCGCGTGAAGGAAGAGTCCACCACCAAGGGGAGGGCAAGGTCGTGGCGGTGGGCAACGGCAAGCGCAGCGAGGACGGCAAGGTCCACTCGCTCGACGTCAAGAAGGGCGACCGCGTCCTCTTCGGCAAGTACGCCGGCACCGAGGTCAAGATCGACGGTGAGGAGCACCTCATCCTCCGCGAGGACGACATCCTCGGCATCGTCGAGTGAGCAGCCTTCGAGGCTAAAACTTCCTACAGATTCGGAGATTTACGATGGCTGCCAAAGACATTCTCTACGATACCCAGGCGCGCAACCGCATCCTCGCAGGCGTCGACGCCCTCGCCAACGCCGTCAAGGTCACGCTCGGTCCCAAGGGCCGCAACGTCGTGATCGAGAAGAGCTTCGGCGCTCCCACGGTCACCAAGGACGGCGTCACCGTCGCCAAGGAGATCGAGCTCCCGAACAAGTTCGAGAACATGGGCGCCCAGATGGTGCGCGAGGTCGCGAGCAAGACCTCCGACACCGCTGGTGACGGCACCACGACCGCGACGGTCCTCGCGCAGGCGATCTTCCGCGTCGGCTCGAAGATGGTGGCCGCGGGTCACAACCCGATGGACCTCAAGCGCGGCATCGACAAGGGCGTGATCGCGCTCGTCGCCGAGCTCAAGCGCCTCAGCAAGGCGACCAAGGATCCGAAGGAGATCGCGCAGGTCGGCACCATCAGCGCCAACGGCGACGAGACCATCGGCAACATCATCGCGGAAGCGATGGAGCGCGTCGGCAAGGAAGGCGTGATCACCGTCGAAGAGGCCAAGGGTCTCGAGACGGAGCTCGAGGTCGTGGAGGGCATGCAGTTCGACCGCGGCTACCTCTCGCCCTACTTCGCCACCGACACCGAGGCGATGAAGGCGGAGCTCGAGGACGCGTACATCCTCATCTACGAGAAGAAGATCGGCTCGATGAAGGACCTCATCCCGGTCCTCGAGAAGATCGCGCAGCAGCAGAAGCCGCTCCTCATCATCGCGGAGGACATCGAGGGCGAGGCGCTCGCGACGCTCGTCGTGAACCGTCTCCGTGGCACGCTGAAGGTCGCCGCCGTCAAGGCGCCGGGCTTCGGTGATCGCCGCAAGGAGATGCTCAAGGACATCTCGATTCTCACCGGCGGCACGTTCGTGAGCGAGGACCTCGGCATCAAGCTCGAGGGCATCACGCTGACGGATCTCGGCAAGGCCAAGCGCATCATCATCGACAAGGACTCGACGACGATCGTGGACGGCGCGGGCAAGAAGAAGGAGATCGCGTCGCGCATGGACACGATCCG
>JALOQC010000019.1 GCA_025453555.1 Myxococcota bacterium
GACGCGTGGATACCACGAACGCAGGTGTCGCCGCGTGGAGAGTCGTGCGCGGGTGACGAGCATGACGTTGACGTTGACGTTGACGTCGACGTGATCGTTAAAGGATCCCACACATCTCGGGGGACGCGGCCGCACGGGCGTGATCTACTCGGCGCATGGCGAGACGGCCTCCCAAGCAACCCGCGATGGCAGAGTTCGAGGGTGCAGCGCTTCCAGATGCTCGGCTGAGGCAGCGTCTCGAGAGGTTGGTCGAGGCGGCCGCTCTCGATCCCTCGGCGAGCTTGCCGAAGATGATGGGGAGCGAGTCGGAGCGCGAAGCGGCCTACCGCTTCCTCTCAAACGAGCGTGTGGAGTTCGACGCGGTGCTCCAGCCGCACCTCGAGCAATCCGCGGGCCGAGCAGTTGCTTCGGGCCGCGTTTTGGCCGTCCACGACACGTCGACGTTCAAGCTCGAGGGGTCGCGCGGCCGAGAGCTTGGATTCATCAACACGGGGGCGAAAGGGTTCTATCTACACGCCACCATCGCGGTCGAGAATGCCGACACACGTCGCTGCCTTGGCCTGTTGAAGGCCACGACGATCTTTCGCGAAGAGAAGTCCAAGAAAGAGAAAAAGTCGCGCAGTGGAGCGCAGTGTGCGTCGCTGGAGAATCGTGAGTCGAGTCGATGGTGGGAGCATGTTGCAGCGGTGCAGGCGCAACTGGGCCACCAATGCGAGGTGATCCACGTCGCGGACAGCGAGGCGGACAACTACACCCTGCTGTCGAACATGCTCGAGGCCGGCTGCCGGTTCGTGATTCGCATGGCGCGAGATCGAAAAGCGCGGGGCCCTGAGGAGGACTCCTGGAGTCGCGTGAGCACGGCCGCGACGGCGGTCGAACACATCGCGGAGCGTGAGGTGCCCCTTTCGGCCCGTGGCGCGCATCGACCGCCGCGGACGCGGAAGAAGTTTCCACCACGTGATGCACGCATCGCAAAGCTGTGCTTTGCGGCGATGCCGGTACTCCTGAAGCGCCCCGCGTACCTTTCAGATCCGTTTCAGAAAGAGCTGAAGATCAACGTCGTACACGTCTACGAGTCTGATGCTCCGGATGCGGAGGAAGCCGTCGAGTGGTTTCTCTTCACAAACGAGCCTGTCACAACTGGAGAAGAGGCTCTGGCTGTCGTCGATGCCTACCGACGTCGCTGGGTCATCGAGGAGTACTTCCGAGCGGTGAAGACAGGCTGCGCGTACGAGGAGCGTCAGCTCGAGAACCGCCACGCATGGATGATCGCGCTCGCGATCACGCTTCCGCTCGCGTGGCGGCTCCTGAACCTCCGGAGTGCTGCCCGGCGCAGCCCCGACACGCCAGCGAACCAAACGCTCAGCGACACCGAGCTCGCGGTCCTTCGGCACCTGCGACCAGGTCGCGTGTCCGCCGCGCCAACCGTCCGTGAGGCGATGCTTCTCGTCGCGGAGCTCGGTGGACACGTGAAGAACAACGGCGAGCCGGGCTGGCTCGTCCTACACCGAGGGCTTTCGAAGCTGCAGACCCTCGCGGAGGGCGTCGAGATGGCGCAGGCCCTGAGTAACGCGGGGCGGAAGGCGACACGGAAGATGTGATCAATCGTTTAACGTCGCCGTTCACGTCAACGCTCACGTCAACGCTCACGTCACCCCTCACGTCGACGCTCACGGCTCAGCACAGGTGCTCGAGCGACTGACCGCGAACGGCTACGAAAACGGGAAGTCGAACGAGTCACGCGGCTCACCCCGGCGTCCTCAATCCTCGTTCTTTCGCACCAGGGTCCCGCGGGTGAGGCCTTTGTCTCCGAAGCGTTCGCGGAGGCTCTGGGTGACCGACTCGAGCTTCTCCCGGCGCACGCGGCGCTCGTCCTCGAAGAGGCCGGCGCGCGCTTCGTGGGGCACGAGCTCGGAGACGCTGATGCCTGCAAGCCGAAAGCCGCGCTGACGATCGGGGATCTTCTCCAGCAGCGCCAGCGCGTGCTCGTAGAGGCTGTCGGTGTCCGCGATCGCTTCGTCGAGCCGGCGCTGGCGCGTGCGGACGCGGTGATCCGGGTACTTCATCTTCAGCGTCACCACGCGACCGCGGAGCCCCGCGCGGGTGAGCCGGGCCGCGACGCGCGCCGCGAGCCGAAGGAGCTCCGGGAGCAGCTCGTCGCCGCGCAGGTCGTGCTCGTAGGTCTCTTCCGCGCCGAGGCTCTTCGCTTCGCGATCGGGGATCACGAGGCGCGGATCGTCGCCGCGCGCGAGCCGATGGACCTCGAGGCCCCAGGAGCCGAGCAGCCGCTCGAGCACACTCGGTTCCGCGCGCGCGAGGTCCGCGAAGGTCTCGAAGCCCACCTCGTGGAGGCGCGCGGCGGCTTTCGGACCCACGCCCCACATGCGCTCGATCGGCAGCGGCGCGAGGAAGGCTTCGACGCCTTCGGGCGCGACCACCACGAGCCCGTCCGGCTTGTCGAGGTCGCTCGCGATCTTCGCCACGAGCTTGCAGGGCGCGACGCCCGCGCTCGCCGTGAGCCCCGTCTCTTCGCGGATCTCGGCGCGGATGCGGCGCGCGACGGTGACGACGTCGCCGAAGAGCGCGTCGGTGCCGGTGAGATCGAGGAACGCCTCGTCGAGGCTGAGGCCCTCCACGAGCGGCGTGAAGCGCGCGAAGATCGAGAAGACCCGATCGCTGAGCTCCGCGTACCGGGCCATCCGCACCGGCACCACCACCGCGTCCGGGCAGCGTCGCAGCGCCTCGCCCATCGGCATCGCGCTCTTCGCGCCAAACGCGCGCGCTTCGTAGGACGCTGCGGCGACCACGCTGCGTCGGCTGTGACCACCGACCAGCACGGGCCGACCGCGTAGGCGCGGATCGTCGAGCTGTTCCACCGACGCGTAGAAGGCGTCGAGGTCGACGTGGACGATGCTCCGCGCGTTCACGGCTCGACCATAGCGCGAGGGCACGACGTCGGGCGCGAGCACGTTCGGCGAGCACGTTCGGCGAGCACGTTCGACGAGCACGTTCGACGAGCACGTTCGACGAGCACGTTCGACGAGCACGTTCGACGAGCACTGCGCTCGGACCGCGTGTGTGCGCGGGGCGCACCGACTCACGCGTGTGTACGGTGGCCGAGCGAGGCAGCGCGCTCACGCGACGCCGAGGAAGTCCGGCAGGACCTCCGCGCTCTTGCCACACACGAAGTGCTCGAACGCGTCGGTGTTCGCGGCGGGCTCCGCGTTGACGAGCCACGTCCGACCGCCCACGCGGCGCGCGACGTCCACGAGGCCGGCGGCCGGCCACACGTTGCCCGACGTGCCGATCGCGACGAAGCGCAGGCGCGCCCCCGCGTCGAGCATGAAGCGCTCGATCGTGTGCAGGTGCTCCGGATCGAGCTGCTCGCCGAACCACACGATGTGAGGGCGAAGCAGCGTGGTCTTCCCGCGCGCTTGGCACTCGCCGCAGAAGGGCGGCGACTCTTCGTAGAGATCGTGATCCACGAAGGGCGCGCGCCGGCACACCGCGCATCGCGTCTTCAGCAGATTGCCGTGGATCTCGAGGAGACGTTCGCTCCCGGCGCGTGCGTGCAGGCCGTCGACGTTCTGTGTCGCGAGGAGGAAGCGCTCGCCGAGACGCGCTTCGAGCTTGGCGAGCGCGTGGTGGCCCGCGTTGGGCTGCGCCTTCAGCACGCCCGCGCGGCGCTCGGAGTAGAACTGCCAGACCAGCGTCGGGTCGCGACGGAACCCCTCGGGAGACGCGACGTCCTCGAAGCGATGCGTGCGCCACAGGCCTCGGGCGTCGCGGAAGGTGGGGATCCCACTGTCGGCGGACGCGCCCGCGCCAGTCAGCACGAGCACGCGCGCGTCGTCGTCGAGGTCGAGCGGCGTCATGGCCGGGAGAGTGCATCGCTCGGCGCCGAAGGGAAGAGGCTCGCCGAAGATTGGTGGCCGCGAGCCTCGAACGCGAGGAAGACCCGCGCGCCGCCGCAGGGAAGCGGGTCGCCGAAGATTCGCGGCCACCAGCCTCGAACGCGAGGAAGACCCGCGCGTCGCGGGCGTAGACGAGCTCGCGACGCGCTCGCGCACCTTTCATTCGCGTCGGGGGACTCCTCGCGTGCGTTGCGTGCGCGGGCAGGTTTTTGCAGAGTGGGAAGCGGTGTCGGTGGGGAGCAAGCTCAGAGGCGTCGCGATCGGTGCGTATCTCGGCGCGGGCCCGAAGCTCTCCCGCGCGTGGCACGCGACGCGACACGCCCTCCGCGCCGAGCGCGTGGTGACCTTCTGGCATCAGGTCGACGATCCGTGGTCGCACGTGCTGCTGCAGGCGCTCGCGGACTTTCCGGCGCGTTTCCCGAACGTACGGCTCGAGCCCGTGGTGGTGCCGGAGCCGGCGGCGGACGTCGATCCCGAGCCGCAGAAGCGCGCGGCGTATGCGCTCGTCGACGCCACGCGGCTCGCACGCGCTCACCACCTGAGCTTTCCACGTCTGCCACTCCACCCCGAGCCCGATCGGGTGCGGCGCGCGCAGGCGATCCTGCTCGCACCGCGCGATCCGGTGGCTTGGCTCGACGCCGCGACCCGCGTCGGCGACGCGCTCTTTCGCGGCGACGGCGACGCCCTCTCGGCGCTCGCGCGGGAGCTCGGGACGGTGCCGGGTCAGCAGGTGCGACCGACCCTCGAGGCCGCTTACGCGCGACTGCGCAAGAGCGGTCACTACGTGGGCGGCGTGCTCGGCTACGACGGCGAGCACTACTGGGGCATCGATCGTCTGCCCTTCCTCGTCGATCGCCTGGTCGCGGAAGGTGCAGGCGAGGCGCGGGACGACGACGCGCCCGTCGTTCCGCGACATGCGGAAGCGAACGACGAGCTTCGAGCGGATGCGCCGACGGCGCCGGTCTCGGGCGAGACCTTCTCTTCGGAAGCGCTCGGCAGCGGCGTCCGCGTCCATCCGAGCGTGGCTTCGCTGCGGGTCGTGGACGGACGCGCGCGGATCGACGCGTTCGTGTCGTTTCGCAGCCCGTACAGCTACCTCGCTCTGCACCGGTTGGAGGAGCTCGTCGCGCGATTCCCGCTCGACGTGCGGCTGCGCTTCGTGATGCCGATGGTGGCGCGCGGCATCCCGGTGCCGAAGCAGAAGCTCCGCTACATCGCGAAGGACGCCAAGCGCGAGGCCGATCGGCTCGGCGTTCCGTTCGGACGAATCCTCGATCCGCTCGGCGACGGAGTGGCGCGCGCGCTCGCGCTCGCGTGCACGACGCGTCGCGAGCTCGGTGACGCGTCGGCGCTGCGACTGGCGCGCGTGATCGGCGAAGGCGTGTGGGCGCGCGCGGTCGATCTCACCACGGCGGAGGGGCTGCTCGACGTGGCCACACGCGCGGGGGTGGAGACGCTGCTGCCGATCGCCCTCGACGACGCGACGTGGCGCGACGAAGTCGAGGCGAACGCGATCGCGCTCGGAGAGCTCGGGCTCTGGGGCGTGCCGAGCTTCGATCTCGGCGACGAAGCGCTCTGGGGCAACGATCGGCTCGCGCACCTCGAAGAGCGGCTCCTCGCGACGTTCGCGGGCTGATCGGCGTCGCCGTTTCGTGAAGGGCTCGTCGCCGTTCGCACTCACGATCCGGAGCGTTCGTGGCGGAACGCCGTCGATCAGCTCGCGCGTCGCAACCACCACGCGAGCACGAGGCCGAGCGCGAGAGTCGCCGCCGCCCACGCCGCCACCGTCGGACGTTCGATCGTCGCGTGCACGATCATCCACGTCGTGAGCGCGAGGAAGACCAGCGTCGTCCACGGATGGCCGAACGCGCGGTAGGGGCGCGGGAGCTCGGGCTCTCGCCGACGCAGCACGAACACGCCCGCCGCGGTGAGCCCCGCGAAGAGCGAGAGCAACACCCCGACGTAGAGCAAGAGCGCGTCGAAGCTCGCGGAGAGCGCCATCGCGAGCGCGAGCGCGAGGAGGATCAACGTGCTCGCGATCGGGCCACCGCCCGCGCGGCGCTTCGAGAGCGAGCTCAGGCGCGGCACGTCGCGGCCGATGGCCTCGAGGATGCGTGGTCCCGCGAAGAGGAACGCGCCGACGTTGCTCACCAGACCCCACGCGATCACGGCGCTCACGAGTCGTGCGCCCGCGTCACCGAAGAGCGCGCGCGCGGCGATCTCTCCGACCTCGAGGCGCCCCGAGAGCGCGTCGGCGGGCGCGGCGGCGAGGAAGGTCGCATTGAGCGCGAGGTAGACGAGCGTCACGACCGCGGTCCCGAGCGCGAGCGCGCGCGGGACGTTGCGCCCCGGATCGCGCGTCTCGCCCGCGACGTACGCGGCGGCGTTCCAACCGGTGTAGGCGTAGGCGACGTAGACGAGCCCCGCCGCGAAGGGGGCGCCGAAGATCGCGTCGGTGAAGGGCTGTGTGCTCGCGGAGAGGCGCGAGACGTCGCCGCGCGGGAGCCCGAGCGCGACGAAGACCACGAGCAGCGCGACCTTCAGCGCGGTGGTCGCGTCTTGGACTCCGCGCCCGCCGCGCGCCGAGAGCAGATGGAGCGCGCCCGCGCCGACGAGGAGCGCGAGCGAAGCGACCGTCGCGTGCAGCTCGGTGAGCGCGGGAAAGACGCCGCGGAGGTAGACCCCGAACGCGATCGCGGACGCTGCGGCCGGTGCGGCGAAGCCGACCACGAACGACACGAGCCCCGCGACGAGGCCGAGCGAGGGGTGGTAGACGCGCGAGAGCAACGCGTACTCGCCGCCGTTGTTCGGCAACGCGGCCGCGAGCTCGCCGTACGCGAGCGCGCCGCAGAGCGCGGCGACGCCACCCACGAGCCACGCGACGAGCACGGCGGGCGCCGATCCGACGTCGCGCACGAGGAAACCGGTCGTGGTGAACACGCCCGTCCCGATCATGCTCGCGACCACCAGCAGCGCCGCGGTGCGTACGCCGAGCTCGCGCTGCGGATCGCTCATCGCGAGCTCAGGTGCGAGGGGCCCATCGCGGGAGGGTAGCGCGACGCTTCCAGGTCTGGGACGGCGACGGTCGCGAGACGCTTCGAGGTCGCGAGACGATCGCGTGGACGTCGTGCGCGTCAGCCGCGGACGACGTCGCTGCCGCTGACGACGTTGATGTTGCCCTCGGCGACCTTCTGCCCCGCGCGAAAGAGCGCGCACTTGAACTGCGCGAGCGCGCCGGCGCCGAAGACCTGCTCGACCTCCGCGATCAGCTCGTCGCCCACGTCGAACGAATCGACGAAGGTGTCGAGGCTGCGGCTGCCGAGGAGCGCGCCTTGCACCGTCGGTCGCTCCGTCGGCGAGGTCTTACTCGCCATGTACGCGGCCGCCGCTTGGGCGAAGAGCTCGATCGACACGAGCGAAGAGACCTTGCCGTCCTTCGCGAGGATGAAGTCGTCGCGCAACACCGTGCGCGTGCGGGCCTTGCTGCCGCTGACCTCGAGCACCTCGTCGAGAAAGAGCATCGGCCCGCGGTGGGGCATTCGCGCGAGCACGTCGGAGGAAGACATCGTCAGTTTCCTCGAGGGTCTGTCGCCAGACCGCTCAGGTGGGCATCGGAGTCTCGGGCTCGGGCTCGCCACGCTCGGCGGCCTCGAGCTCGGACTCGACGAAGCTCACGAGCTCCTCGACGGTGCGGATCTGCTTGGCCTTCTCCGGATCCGGGCGACGGCCCGTGAGATCGCGGAGCTGCACGAAGATGTCGACCGCGTCGATGCTGTCGAGATCGAGATCCTCGTAGAGCGTCGACTCGAGCTTGATGTTCGAAGGTTCGAGCTCGAAGGAGTCGGAGAGGATCTCCACGACTTTCTTGAAGATCTGATCGCGGTCGAGACGCTGGGCCATGGACGGCCTCTCTTAGCGCGTCCGGCGGCTCGATCAAGCGGTCGTCGGGCATCCGCAATCTCTTCGTATACCTTTGTATTCGTTGGCGAATCCGACGATGCCAGCCCGGCGTCGCGCTCGGGTCGGGCGCGGGATGATCGCGATCCACCGCGCGATCAATCGATCGTCGGCAACTCGGGGGCCCAGAGCAGCGCGCGCTCGGCGCCGCTCGACAGCGCGACCGCCTCCAGCTCGGGAGCGAGCTGGGCCAGCAGCGCGCGCCCTCCCCCCACGAACGCCTCGACGACCGCGGGCGGCTCGGCGGGAGGGACGTCGCCGCGGGGCGGACGGAGCGGCTCGAGCGGGAGCGTTCGTTCGTGCGGCGGCAAGCGCGAGAGCACCTCGGCATGCGCCGCCGGGAGCCCGCCGAGACGATCGACGAGCCCACGATCGGCCGCGTCCGCGCCCGACCACACGCGACCTCCGGCGAGCGTGAGCACGTTCTCCGGCGCCATCCCGCGACCTTCCGCGACGCGCTCGACGAAGAGCGCGTAGGTCGCGTCGAGCTCGCGCCGGAGGATCGCGCGCTCCGCGTCGTCGAGGGTCCGTGCGGGCGAGCTCATGTCCGCGTGCGCGCGGGTGCGCACGACCTCGGTCCGCACGCCGACGCGACCGAGCAGCTCGCGCGCGAGCAAGCGCGCGGAGACGACACCGATCGAGCCCGTGATGGTCGTCGGCTGCGCCACGATCGCGTGCGCGTGCGTCGCGAGGTAGTAGCCACCGCTCGCGGCGACCCCGTCGAAGCACGCGACCACCGGCTTCTTCTCGCGCAGCCGCAGCACCTCGCGGTGGAGCTGCTCGCTCGTGAGCGCGGAGCCGCCGGGCGAGTCGACGCGCAGCACCACGCCACGCACGCGCGGATCACGCCGCGCCTCCCGCAGCGCGGCGATCCAACGCGCGCTCTTGGGCCCCGGGAGGATCGTGCCTTCGATCGAGACGAGCGCGACGTGCGGTGCGCGGCGCAGGCGGCGGAAGAAGCGCGCCTCGTGGTAGCCGAGGTATGCGCCGGCAGGCATCGGCGGCGGCGGTGGTTTGGACGTTGGCGCGTCGGCAGACGTCGCTTCCGGCGCACGCGAACGAAGGGGGGGTTTCGGCGCGAGCGCGAGGCGCACCTCGTCGGCGTGCGCGAGGCCGTCGACCAGCTTCGCGTCGATCGCGGCTCGGCCTCGATGGAGCCCGAGCTCGAAGATCGCGTCGAACGCTTCACCCACGAGCCCACGCTCGGCCAGCGCGTTCGCGAGCGCGCGCTCGTGCCCGCGCAGGAGCACCTCGAGCTGCTCGCGCTGCGCGTCGCTCATCGACGCGTGCGTGAAGCGTTCGAGCGCGGTCTTGTACTCGCCGCACGTGAAGGGCTCGACCTCGACGCCGATTTTCGCGAGCGCGTCACGCACGTGGCGGACCTCCGCCGCGAGCCCGAGCGTGCTCAGCGTCGCCCCCGGCGCGAGCAGGATCTCGCTGGCCGCGCTCGCGACGAAGAGCGTGACGTGCCCACCTCCGTCCGGGAGGTGCACCACCACTCGCTTGCCGGCGGCGCGGAAGCGCACGAGCACGTCGCGCAGGCTCTGCGCCCGCGCCCAGGGCATCGCGAGCGCGGGCAAGGTGACGACCACACCTTCGAGCCGCGGATCCTTCTCGACATGATCGGCGAGCAGCCGCAGCGCGCGGAGCGAGGTCGGCACGCGCGTCTCGAGACCCGGTACGAAGCGCATCCAGAAGGCACGCGGCGGCGCGATCTCCACCACGCGGTCGCGGATCGTCAGCGCGATCCAGCGCGGGCGCGGCCGCGCGAGCGTGCGGGCGAGCCACCAGAGCGGGAAGAAGGGCAGCCGAACGAGGTTGGCGACGAGCGCAAAGAGGGTCCGCACGCCGCGAGCCTGCGGCCCCCTACGCCAAGGGGCAACGTGCGTGGAGGACGCGCACGACGTCACCGCCGCGCACGACGTCATCGCCGCGCACGACGTCACCGCCGCGCGCGACCCACCGTGCTCGATCGCGAAAGGTCCGCGCGAGGCGGACCTTTCGTGGAGATTCTCGACCCCGTGTCGTTCAGACGCTCGGCTGTGGCGCGCTCGGCCGGGCGCTCGCCGCCGCCGCGAGGGCGAGGTCGAGCAGCTCGCGGAGCGGCTTGTCGCCGTTCACGCGCCCGAGCGCGCGCTCCATGTCGCGCGCGATGCGCGGGAGCGCGTCGACCCGCTGACGCCGCGGAAGATCGTCGACCGCGAAACGCTCGCCCCCGAGCGGGAGATCCCACTCGAGCGAGAGCCCGATGCGACGCCCGAGCTCGGCGGCGCCGTCCGAGCCGAGATCGCGCAGCGCGTGCGCGAGGATCTCGGTGACGAGCTCCTGCCCGATCTTCAGGTCGCGCTCCATCTTCGCGTAGGTCTCGTCGACCGTGCGCTTCACCTTGAGCTCGACGTGCGCGTCCGCGAGGGTCGAGGGGAAGCTCGGCAGACCGACGAAGCCCTTCGGCCCGCCGAACGGCTTCGCCTTGAGCTCCGCCCACGTCTCGAGGAGCGTCTGCGCGCGCGAGTTGAGCTGATAGAAGCGCGCCTGCATCGCGCGGAACTTCTTCAGAGTCGCCGCGTCCTGCCGCCAGATTCCCTGGAAGAAGTGCGCGCACATGAACGACCAGTAGTTGAAGAAGTCCCACCAGAGCTTGGCGCCCATCAGGTCGCCGTGGGGGAAGATGCGGCCGTTGTTGCTGAGCGTGCGCGCCGCGTCCTCCGCGAGCCGGCAGTAGATCTGGTTGAGCTCCTCGACGACCTCGTGCTGCAGCTCGCCGCGGAGGTATTCGCCCACGAAACGCGTCGTGTAGCTGTTGCTCATCGAGATGAAGTCGCTGCCGAGGCTGTAGAGCGGGTCCACGAAGGCCGCGGCCTCACCGACGCAGCTCCAACGCTGCGAGCTCGCGAAGCGATCCGTGAGGTAGCTGTAGTTCGGCATCATGCAGAAGTCCTCGAGCTCGAGGCCTTCGATGCGCTCCATCACGCGCGGCTCGTTCTTCGCGATCCACGCGAGCGCCTTCTCCTTCGTGTTGTACGTGGTGAAGGGCTGGTGCTCGTCGTGGCAGACGATGCCGATCGACGTATAACCGGTGCTCAGCGGGATGAGCCAGAGCCAGTAGCCCTTGCCCATGAGGTGCACCGTGGAGAGCCAGCGAACCTGGTCGACGTCGCGCTGGTGCCACTCGGTCTTGTCCTTCGGCACGAGCTCGCCGACGAGCACGCGCTCGCGCACGCGGAACCAGACCGCGCTCGACTTGTTCGGGCTCGGCCGACGGTGCCCGAGCTTCTTCTGCAGGATGCGCAGGCGACCGGTCGCGTCGACCACCCACCTGCAGGTCAGATCGCCCTCCGACGTCTGCACCACGTGCGGCGCGTCGTCGCTCTCGGCGAGCACGATGTCCTTCACGCTGCGGCCTTCGAGGAGCGTCGCGCCCTTCTCCTCGATCATCGCGCGCAGATCGTTCTCGAGCTTCCCGCGATCGAGCTGGTAGCTCGGCACGGTCGGGAACTCCGACGGCCCGATCTCGGGCCGCTCTTCCACCGGGCCCTGCGTGTCGCCGCAGATGAAGCGCAGGCCGTTCTTCTTGAGGTGATTGTCGAGCAGGTAGGGACGAAGGCCGAGGACCTCGCCGAAGTAGTGGGAGGCGAGCTCGACGCTCGACTCACCCACCTTGTGCGCGGCCTCGGGGAGCGGCCGCTTCTGCCGCTCGATGACCGCGATCTTGGCGTCGGGCACTTCGTTTCGGAGTTGGTAGGCCAGGGTCAGGCCGGCGAGGCCCCCCCCACACACGATCACGTCGTAGTCAGCGCGCATAGAGCGGTCGGAAGGTTAGGAGCACCCTCTCGCGTCGGCAATCCAGTCCCGGTCGAGTCCCGACGATCCGCAGAGTCGAGCGCCGGCGTGGGGTGTGCGCCCTCACCCGCAGGTGCCGTCGACGTCACCCGCCTGTCGGTCCGCTCCGACGGGGGGTCTTCCCGACGGCTTCGAACCAACGGCGCTTCCACCCCCTTCCTCGACGCTTGGTGCCAGAAACGATGGCTTCCGGCCTTTCCCTCACGCACCTCACCTTCGGACACCTCGACGAAAATCGGGGGTGACGCTACACCGCCGGGTCACGCGAGCCCCGAGGACCAACGGGTGATTGACCCAACACGGTGGGGCATCGCGCGGGAGGATCGAACGCAATGCACGAGGTCGATGTCGCCATTCTCGGCGGCGGGCTCGCCGGAAATCTGCTCGCTCGCCAGCTCCGCCGCGAGGTCCCCAACGCTTCGGTCGCGCTCTTCGAGCGCTCGCCCGAGCGCGGCTACAAGGTCGGCGAGTCCACGGTCGAGATCGCGACCAACTACTTCGTCCGCCGCCAAGGCCTGTCGACGTACATCTACAAGGAGCACCTCCCGAAGAACGGGCTGCGCTACTTCTTCGACACCGAGAAGCGCGACGCGAACCTCTGGGACATGAGCGAGATCGGCGTCGACGGTCTGCCGCCCTACCCGAGCTTCCAGCTCGATCGCGCGCGCCTCGAGCGCGACCTGCTCGCGATGAACGTGAAGGACGGCGTCGACGTGCACCTTCCGGCGCGCGTCGTCGACCTGAAGCTCGAGAGCGACGGCAAGCACACGTTCAGCGTCGTCGAAGGCGACACGAAGACCGAGTGGCGCGCGCGCTGGGTGATCGACGGCACCGGCCGCGAGGGCCTCATCGCGAAGCAGCGCGGTCTTCGGCTGCGCGAGCCCTCGCACAAGATCGCGAGCGCGTGGGGTCGCTTCACGAACGTCACCGACATGGACGACTACGGTCCGGAGCAGTGGCGCGCGAAGGCTCGCTACACCGCGCGCACGCTCTCGACCACGCACTTCATGTACCCGGGCTGCTGGATCTGGTTCATCCCGTTGCGCGAGGGCATCACGAGCCTCGGCATCGTGCAGGACACCAAGCACTGGAGCCCCGACCGCTTCAAGGTCGATGGCTTCCTCGGCTATCTCCGGCAGCACAAGGCGATCCGCGACCTCGTCGAGAACGTCGAGTGCATCGATCTCGAGGGCTACACCCAGCTCGCGTTCCGCACGAAGCAGTGGTACTCGGGCGCGGAGAAGTGGGCGTGCATCGGCGACTCGGGCGCCTTCACGGATCCCTTCTACTCGCCGGGCTCCGACTTCATCGCGACCGGCAACGACCTCGTGGCCGACATGGTCCGTCGCGACCTCGAGGGCGAGGACGTCGGCGAGCGCGGGCAGCTCTACAACGACTTCATGCAGTACCGCTTCGAGTCGACGCTGGTGATCTACGACCAGCTCTACTCGATGTTCGGGAGCTTCGAGCTCTACGAGGCGAAGGTCTATTTCGACACCGCCTGCTACTACAACCTGCTCTTCGACGCGTACGCGCAGGATCTCCACCGCGACGAGCGTTGGGTGCGCACGCAGCTCCGCCGCAAGGACTGGGTGCTCCAGGCGCTCGGCAACTTCGGTCACCTCTTCCGCAGCGCGGGCGAGGAGATGCAGAAGCGCGGGACCTACTACCGCAAGAACGTCGGCGAGTACCGGCTCTCGGGCCGCAAGTCGTTCGGTGTGATGGAAGAGGTCGGCAAGCCGCGCTCGCGCCGCGAGGTGAACGCGGTCACCGAAGAGATCTTCCAGCGCACGCAGAACATGATCGGCAACGCGCTCGACGGGGATTCGGGCTTCGTGCAGCGCCTGATGTCGGGGAGCCGCGAGCTCTACGACGCGTGGGGCGCGCTCGACGCGGAGTGAGCCGACTGGGCTCGGGCGGGTGACGTCGGGCGACTTCGGCTCCAGAGACTGGAACCGTGAACGCACGGTCGCAACGACCGGTGAATCGGACCCTCGTCCACACCGTCGTTGCGACCACGCCTTCCGGGCGACGTGCGGTTTTCCCGGGCCGATTCGCATGGAGCGAGGTTTGCACCTGTACTAGCGTCCGCGGCTTCGAGGAGAGGACATGAGCAAGCGACGCGTCGTCGTGACCGGCATCGGTGTCACGACCCCCATCGGCCACGACGTCCAGTCGTCGGTCGCCGCCCTGAAGGAAGGGCGCGGCGGCATTCGTCGCATGCCCGAGTGGGACGTGATCACGGACCTGCAAGGGCGCCTCGGCGCGACCGTCGAGGGCCTCGACCTCTTCACGATCTACCCGCGCAAACAACGCCGCACGATGGGCAAGGTCGCGCTGCTCGCGGTGCACTCCGCCGAACAAGCGGTGAAGCAGTCGGGGCTCACGGAAGAGCAGCTCGCGAGCGAGCGCACCGGCGTGGCGTTCGGGAGCACCTCGGGATCGGGCAGCGAGCAGGAGGCGTTCTCCACGCCGATCGTGCTGCACCACTCGATGCGCGGGCTCGAGTCGAACGCGTACTTCCGATTGATGACGCACACCTGCGCGGTGAACGTCGCGCAGTTCTTCAAGGTGAAGGGGCGCATCGCGTCGACGTGCACCGCGTGCACGAGCGCGTCGCAGGGCATCGGCGCCGGCTACGAGCTGATCGCCCACGGCATCCAGGACGTGATGCTCGTCGGGGGCGCCGAAGAGATGCACTACATGAACGCGGTCACCTTCGACCTGCTCATGGCGACCTCGCACAAGTACAACGATCGCCCGGAGATGACGCCGCGGCCCTTCGACGTCGCGCGTGACGGGCTCGTGGTGGGCGAAGGCGCGGGCGCGCTGGTGCTCGAGAGCTACGAGCACGCGATGGCGCGTGGCGCGGAGATCCTCTGCGAGCTGCACGGCTACGCGAGCAACTGCGACGGCGCGCACCTCACGTCGCCGCGCGAAGAAGGCATGAAGCGGGTGATGGAGCTCGCGCTGCAAGACGCGAAGCTCACGCCCTCGGACATCGACTACGTCTGCGCGCACGGCACGGGCACCGAGATCGGCGACATCGCGGAGTCGAGCGCGACCCACGCGCTCTTCGGGCGCGACGTCGCGTTCTCGAGCCTCAAGGGCTACGTGGGCCACACCCTCGGCGCGTGCGGCGCGATCGAGGCCGCGTGGTGCATCGCGATGATGCGCGGCGGCTTCCTCGCCGCGAACCGCAACTTGATCGAGGTCGATCCGCGCTGCGCGCCGCTCGACTACGTCAAGGAGCTGCGAGACGCACGTCCGCGCTTCGTGATGAACAACAACTTCGCCTTCGGCGGGATCAACACGTCGATGGTGCTCGGGCCGGTCGCCTGAGCCGTCGGCTCGAGCCTCTCCCGCAAATCGGCTTCTTCGAACTCAGGAACCCTTGCCGCGTTTTCTTCGCATCTTCCTCACCGGCCTGAGCTTCGCGATCTTCTTCGGCGGGAGCATCGGGATCGGCGTCGCGCTCTTCCCGTTCTTGTTCCTCTTCGCGGTCGGGAACCCGCGTCGTTACCGTGAGCGCAACACGCGCCTCGTGGGGTGGGGCTACGGCACCTTCATCTTCTGGCTCCGCCTCGTCGGCTTGATCGAATCGACCAACCGCGTCGAGGTTCCGGAGGCGTTGAAGGGTCGACCCTTCGTGGTCGTGGCGAACCATCCGACCCTGATCGACGTCATCTTCTTCCTGAACGCGATGCGAAAGCAGGGACTGACCTGCGTGGTGAAGCACGAGTGGTATCACTCGTTCGTCTTCGGCGCGGTGCTGCGGGGAACCAGTTACATCCCGAGCCCGAGCCCGGCCGAGACCTCGCTGGGTGGGCAAGGGCTCGACCGCATGGTCGCGCACGTGAACGACGGCCATCCGGTGATGATCTTCCCCGAAGGCACGCGCTCGGCGGCCCGCAAGCTGCGACGTTTCCGGCGGGGCGCGTTCGAGATCGCCAAGCGCTGCGAGATCCCGATCGTGCGCTACTTCATCGCCGTCGATCGGCCGATCCTGATGAAAGGCGTGCCGTTTTGGAAGGTGCCCGACGACAAGGCGACCTACCGCATCGAGCTGCTCGAGGTGATCGACACCAAGACCGATCCGCGGAGCGCCAAGGAGCTCACGGAGGATTCGCAGGCCGACTACGAGCAGCGCTTCAACCAATGGCTCGCGACGCGCGAGCAGCGCCACTTCGCGGGCCAGGTCGAGGAGCGCAGCGCGGAGTCGGCGGCGGCGCCCTGAGAGCGCTCCACTTGCATGGATTCATCCGTGCGAGTGGAGGGCATCGCACGCTGCGGTTGCGGGCTGACCCGCCGATGCTCGATCCTTCGCGCATCCGATGTCGAAGGAGCACGCGCCGAGCGACCCGAAAGATCGCGATGAGCCGGTCGAGGTCGACGACGCGCGCCCCTCGTTCGAGCTCCCCCTCCCGCCCGGGATGCAGCCGCTCGTCGAGCCTTCGCGCGAGCGTCGCGTCGCGCCGGTAGCTGCCGCGCCCTCGATCACGGCTTCGAGCACGGGCGGGATCGTGCTTCCACCGGCGCACACGGACGCGACACCCGTGGACGTCGGCTTCGATCCCTACGCGCTCGACGCGTCACCGCTCGACGCCCTCCCCGGGTTGGAGGTCGAGGACGTCCCACGCGCACCTCGCGCACCGTCCGTCGCGCCGGCGGTGAGCGGCGCGAACGTCGCCAGCGCCTCGGGCACCTCTGCTCGCGCTGCGCTTCACGAACGAGCGCTCGCGTTCGCGCACGCGCATCCGCGGATCGTCGTGCTCGTCGTGCTCGCGCTCCTGGCGATCGCGACGAGCTGGGACCGCACCGAGCGTTGGCCGAAAGGCACGAAGATCGACGACGAGCCGGTGCAGGAGGAGCTCGCGGAGCCGCGCGTGACCGCCTTCGAGGGCTACGAGCTGATCCCGAAGGCGACCTACCGGGTGCGCGCGCGCATCCTGAGCCGCGAGCGCTACCGCTGGGGCCGCGAGTCGGATCTCTCGTCCTACGATCTCGCGCTCGGCTGGGGCGTGATGTCCGATCAACGCGTGATCGATGCGCTGGAGATCCGCCAGGGCACGCGGCGCTACACGTACGCGTGGAGCGGGGACGAGCCCGCGCACCCGAGCGCGCTCGCGCGGCAGAGCGCGAACCACCACATCATCGCCGGATCCCCCGACGTCAACGAGGTGATCGAGGACACGCCGGTCGGCGGCGCGCTCGAGCTCGAAGGGGATCTCGTGGTGGTCGAGGCACCCGACGGGTGGCGCTGGGCGACCTCGCTCTCGCGCATGGACGTGGGCGACGGGGCTTGCGAGATCTTCCACGTGAAGCGGGCCCGTCGGCTCTCGCTCGACGAGATCGCGCGCTGATGCGTGTGACGACGCTCGCGAGATCTCCCACGTGAAGCGAGTCCGTGGGCTCTCGACGAGATCGCGCGCTCGACGGCGGAAGTCTCGCGTGGGCTCGACCGCGTGCGCTCGGCCTCGCGAAGACCCGTTCAGAGCACCTTCAGCAGCACCTTCGACTTGCGCCGCCGATCGTAGCGTTTGCGCGAGACGGGCAGATCCTTCGGCTTCGCGGGCACGAAGCCGCGCTCGCGGAAGAAGTGGGTCGACTGCGTGGTGAGCACGACGAGCTTCTCGAGGCCTACTTCGCGCGCACGCTTCTCGATCGCGCTCACGAGCACCTCGCCTCGGCCCGCTTCGCGGAACTCCTCGCTCACCGCGAGGCACGCGAGCTCACCCGTCTTCTCCGCCGGGAACGCGTAGAGGGCGGCGCAGCCGAGCAGGAGCCCGTCGCGCTCGACCACCACGAAGCGCTCGATGTCCTCTTCGAGGAGTTCGCGCGAGCGGTGCACGAGGATGCCTGCCTCTTCGAGCGGCTCGAGGATCTTGAGGATCGACGGCACGTCGCGCAGACGCGCGGGGCGGACGCCTTCGTAGAGCTCGCTCGTGACCAGCGTGCCGATGCCGTCGCGCGTGAAGAGCTCGCGCAGCAGCGCGCCCTGCTCGCGTCGATCGACGAGGTGCGCGCGACGCACGCCGCCTCGCACCGCGCGCACCGCCGCTTCGAGGTGCGCGCGCACGTCGCCCGCGTAGCGCTGCTTGCTGCGCAGGATCGCCTCCGCGCGCTCCGGCGTGAGCTCGGTGTGCAGCTTGCCGCGCCCGTCCGTCACGCCCTTCCCGCCCTCGACGAGCGAGATGAGCTTGTCCGCTCCGAGCGCGACCGCGGTCTCCGCCGCGAGCTCCGGCGTGCTGAGGTTGAAGCACTCGCCGGTGACGCTGTAGCCGAGCGGGGTGAGGATCACGACCGCGCCGTCGTCGAGGCGCTGCTGGATCGCGTCGGCGTCGATGCGACGCACGCGGCCGGTGTAGCCGTAGTCGACTCCGTCGAGCACGCCGAAGGGACGCGCGATGACGAAGTTCCCCGCCGCGACGCGCACACGCGCGCCCGCCATCGACGAGCCGGGCAGCCCCATCGAGAGCAGGCGCTCGAGCTCGACGCGGTTGCTGCCCGCCGACTCCTTCGCAGCCACCAGCGCGCGCTCGTCCGTCACGCGGATGCCTTGGATCATGCGCGACGGGATCTTCCGCTCCGCGAGGCGCTTCTCGATTTGCGGACGCGAGCCCGCGACGAGCACCACGCGCACGCCGAGGCCGTGGAGCAACGCGACGTCGGCCGCGAGATCCGGCAAGCCGGGCGATCGGAAGACCTCGCCGCCGAACACGATCACGACCGTGCGGCCGCGGTGCTGGCGGATGTACGGCGCGGACTGGCGGAACCAGGAGACGAAGAGAGCGTCGTCGGTCACGGGAGGATCCAGCGGTTCGTGGCGTCGAGAGCGACGCGCGAGATCGAAGAGAGTCGTGGCACCAAAGCGGATCACGGTTTGCCGCAGGCCGCCCACGGGACGGCGCGCGGGGAGCGGAGCGTCGAGCGAGTCCGTGCGACTCACTCGACGCAGAAACGTCGAATCGCCTGCGCGTAGAGCTCCGTCGCGGCGTCGAGCCCCTGCCGGCTCGTGTGCTCGTTCGGTTGGTGCGCGACGTCGATCGAGCCCGCACCGCAGACCACCGTCTCCATGCCGAGCGCGGCGAAGAACGGGGCTTCGGTGCAGAACATCACCGCACGCGACGAACGCCCGGTGAGCTCTTCGAGCGTCTGGACCAGCGTGCCTTCGCGCGGCGTGGTGTGCGGCGGAACGCCCGGCACGAGGCTGTCGAGCGCCATCGTCACGAGAGCTCCATCGAAGCGCTTCGTGAGCCGCGCGCGCAGCTCCGCGCGGGTGCCCTCGAGGTCCATGCCGGGCAGGAGGCGCAGGTCGAAGGTGAGCCGACAGCTCGCGCAGATGCGGTTCGGGCTGTCGCCGCCCTCGATCTTGCCGAGGTTCAGGGTCGGTGACGCCACCGCGAACTCGTCGTTGCGGTGCTCGGCCTGCAGCTCGGCGCGGAACGCGAGCAGCTCGGCCATCGCGACGTGCATCGCCTCGAGCGCGCTCGCGCCGAGCGACGGATCCGACGAGTGTCCGCTTCGTCCACGCAGCGTGAGCTGCTCCATCAAGATGCCCTTGTGGGCGTGCACCGGCGAGAGGCCCGTGGGCTCGCCGACGATCGCGAAGCGCGCGGTCGGTCGTTTCGCGTCGAGCAACGCGCGCGCGCCGTCCATGGTGCTCTCTTCGTCCGCCGTCGCGACCAGCACGATCGGTCGCCGCAGAGTGTCCGCGCGAAAGCGTGACGCGGCGTGGAGGGCGGCAGCGAAGAAACCCTTCATGTCGGCCGAGCCGAGCCCGAAGAGCTTGCCGTCGTCGGTGCCCACGAGCTCGAAGGGATCGGTCGCCCAGCCCGACTCGTCGTACGGCACGGTGTCGGTGTGCCCCGCGAGCACGAGCCCGTCGGGGCCGTCGCCGAGCGTCGCGACGAGGTTCGCCTTGTGGGGCGCGTTCGGCAGCGGCGAGACGTCGACGCGGAAGCCCACGTGCTCGCACCAGCTCGCCAGTCGATCGATCACGGTGCGGTTCGAACGATCGTGGCGCGGATCGGGCGAGCTCACCGAGGGCTCGGCGACGAGCGCGCGCACCAGCTCGACGGCGGAAGGCAGGGCGGTCACGGCGCGGAAGATAGCAGGCGCGAAGCGCGCTTCCGTGGAGATCCTCGACGAGGTCGCTCCGAGCGAGCGAGGAGGGGTCGTGAGCGACCTCGGCGACCGGGTCGCGAACGCGACGAGCGAGCCGCTCAAGGCGTCGGTGGCGAGTACGTGTCGCAGGCTCGTAGATCGCCAGCCTGGAAACCGACGCGGAACCAACGCACGCGCTGTTCGCTCGAACCGTGGGTCCACGACTCCGGCGTGAGCCGCCCGCCCGCACGCCGTTGCAACGTGTCGTCGCCGATGCTCGCCGCGGCCGCGAGGCCTTCTTCGACGTCCCCGGTCTCGAGGAGCTGTCGCTGCGCGTGCGCGTGGTGCGCCCACACGCCGGAGAAGCAGTCGGCCTGAAGCTCTTGACGCACGGAGAGCACGTTGCGCTGGGCTTCGGGCAGACCGCGCTTCTGCTGCGCGAGCTGCTGCGAGATGCCGAGCACTGTCTGCAAGTGGTGCCCGATCTCGTGTCCGATCACGTACGCCTGCGCGAAGTCGCCCGGCGCGCCGAGGCGCTCGAGCTCGCCGAAGAACGCGAGGTCGAGGTAGACCTTCCGATCGGCGGGGCAATAGAACGGACCGACCGCGGAGGATTGAAAGCCGCACGCGGAGTCCACCGATTCGCGAAAGAGCACGAGGGTCGGCGCGGGATAGGTCCCGGAGCCGTGCTGCTGGAAGTAGCGGCTCCACGTGTCCTCGGTGTCCGCGAGCACCACCGCCACGAAGTCGGCCGCGCGTTCTTCTTCGGGGCTCGCCGCGATCGAGCCGCCGGTCGAGGCGACGTCGCCGACGCTCGCGCCCGACGAGCCGGCCGCGTCGAGCAGCGCAGATGGATCCTCGCCGAGGAGCATCATGACCACCGCGATCACGAGCACGACCACCGCGCCGCCCCCGCCGAGCGCGACGCTTGTGCGACGCCCGCGGCTCCCACGGCGATCGTCGATGTTCGAGCTCCTTCGGCCGTCCTGCCAGCGCATGCGGAGGTTGTACTACGGACGGCGATCGCGGCGTGACCGCGCTACCGAGCGATGCGCCTTCGAGAGTCGCACGGACGGAACGCACCCGAACGCACCCATCGAACGCACGGACGGAACGCGCTCGAACGCACCCATCGAACGCACGGACGGAACGCGCTCGAACGCACCCATCGAACGCACGGACGGAACGCACCCGTCGAACGCACGGACGGAACGCACTCGAACGCACCCATCGAACGCACCGATGGAACGCACCGTCGCGCGAGCGAGCCGGAGCGCGCGGTTCCTCACGCTTTGCGGGCGATGCGGGGGCGTCGCCCCATCGACGTGCGCGTTCCGACGACGAACCTCGCTCACGCGTGGTACATCGCGCCGATATGACCTCCGAGCCTCCCGGCGCCGAGCTCCCCGTCGTGGGCGCGCGCCTCATGGGCCGCTACCGACTGGACGGCTTGCTCGCCCGCGGCGGCGTCGGCGCCGTGTACCGCGGCTTCGACGTCGACACCGATCGCGCGGTCGCGGTGAAGGTGCTCCCGCGCTCGCTCGACCACGGCGCCAAGCGCGAGCGGTTCCTGCGCGAGGCCAAGCTCGCG
Organism: Myxococcota bacterium; assembly: GCA_025453555.1. GTDB lineage: Bacteria > Myxococcota_A > Polyangia > Polyangiales > Houyiibacteriaceae > JACKEH01. The sequence continues at coordinate 21,409 of JALOQC010000019.1, forward strand.
GCCAGCGTCGGTCACCCGCACGTCGTGAAGATCCTCGACGCCGGCTTCTACGACGCGGGGCGTCCGTTCCTCGTGATGGAGCTGCTCGAAGGCACCTCGCTGCACAAGCGCATCCAGACCTTCGGCCCGCTGCGCGTCGCGGACGCGTGCTCGCTCGCGAGCCAGCTCTGCTCCGCCGCGGAGGCCGTGCACGCGAAGGGCATCGTGCACCGCGACATCAAACCCGCGAACGTGCTCGTGATGCGCGCGCTCGGCATCACGGTGAAGCTCATCGACTTCGGCATGAGCAAGTCGCTCCTCGACGACAACCACCTCACGGAGCCGGGGCGCGTGATGGGCACACCGAGCTACCTCGCGCCGGAGGTCTTGCTCGGGAAGCCCGCGGAGCCACGCGCGGACATCTACGGCATCGGCGCGACGCTCTACGAGGCGCTCGTCGGGGTGCCCTGGGTCAAGACGCAGAAGCGGCTCGAGCAGACGCTCCAGGCCGTGCTCACGAAGCAGCCCGAGCCGCCGAGCGTGCTGCGCCCGAAGCTGCCGGACTACGTGGACGCGCTCGTGCTTCGCTCGTGCGCGCGCGATCCGAGCGAGCGCTACGCGGACGCGGCGGAGTTCAAGCGCGCGGCCGACGAGGCGATGAACCGCGCGGTGCGCGACGAGGTCGACGGGGCCTGAGCGACGGAGCCGGGCACGTCGCCGGGCTCCCGTCCACACGTCGATTTGCCTCACACCTCACGTCGGTGAGACCGGCACCCACGCGAACGCGAAGCGTGTGATCTGCACGTCGGCCTTCTTGGGAGCGACCGCGATCGACTCCACCGTGGGCACGACGTCGGCCGCTTGGAAGGCGCGCGTCTCCTCCGCGATCTCGGCTTCGAGCGCTTCGAGCGCCTGCTTCGCTTCTTCGACGTCCGCCTGCGCGCGCCCGACGTCACCGCTCTGCTGCGACATGCGGCCCGCCTTGCGCACCGAGGTCGCGGCGCGGCTCGCGTGACCTCGCGCGGTGCCGCCTCCGAAGATGGCGCCGAGCACCGTGGTGCCCACGCCGAGCGCGGTGTCGAGCTGCGCGCTCCGCGCCTGCCCCTGCTCCCGCGCGAGCTTCTCTTCCGCCTTGCGCACGTCCGCGCGCGCCTTCTGGATCTTCTTCTCCCACTTCTCGCGCAGCTTCCCGAGCTCGCGATCGCGGAGCTCGCGCGCGCCTTGCCGCACGCGCGCGACGAACTGGTCGTAGCTCTCGCCGACGCCGGAGTAGAGCTTCGTGCTCGGGCAGTGTCCGATCGTCATCGGCGCGCTCTGCACGAGGTACGACTTGAGCGCGCTCTGCACGGACTTGAGACGAGCTGCGGTCAGCGCGCCGCGCGGGATCGCGAGCCACGCCTTCGGCGCGAGCGGCTCTTCGCGGATCACGAGGTGCCGCTCGTCCACCGGGTGCGCGCCCTCCCAGAGCGCGGCGGGCGTGGCGTCGACGAGCGGCGCGAGCAGCACGCGCGGGAACCACGCGTCGATCCCAGCCTTCGCGTGCACGTAGTGGAGCTGCGTCACCGCGAGGAGCGCGGGGTGGTACGCGAACTCGCCCACCGGCTCGCCGAGGAAGAGCTCTTCGATCTCCGCGCCGAGGATCGGGCGCTCGGTCGCGCTCGGGGAGCCGACGCTCGCGCCGGTCGTCGCGCCGAGTGCACCCGCCGCGTTCGCGCCGCCTACGCTCGCGCCGCCTACGCTCGCGGCCTGCGACGAGCTCGGCGTGACGCGCGCGTCCGCGGTGAGCTTTCGGATCTGCTCGCGCGCGAGTGGTCCGCGCAGGTACGACATCGCCCAGCGCGAGTGGAAGAGGACCGGCGCTTCCTCGTGCACGTCGTTCATCAAGAACGTGCGCCCCGGCAGACCGGCGAGCGTCGCGCGCAGCGCGCCCACGTCGAGGGCCTGACCCGCGCTCTGCGCCGCACCCGAGAGTCCGTCGAGCACACGATCGACGTCGCGCTCCGTCTGCAGCCGTCCCAGGAACCAGGTGCCGCAGTTCGAGAGCGCCTTGTAGTCGACGTCGATCGGGTTCTGCGTCGCGAGCACGAGCCCGAGTCCGAACGCGCGCGCCTGCTTGAGCAGCGTGAGGAAGAGCCGCTTGCTCGGCGGCTCGCGCACGGGCGGCAAGAAGCCGAAGACCTCGTCCATGTAGAGCAGCGCGCGCAGCGACGTCGTGCCGGGCTGCGCGCGCATCCACGCGAGCACCTCGCCGAGCAGAAGCGTCACGAAGAACATGCGCTCCGACTCGGAGAGGTGCGCGATCGAGAGCACCACCACGCGCGGCTTTCCCTCGGGCGTGTAGAGCAGACGCTGCACGTCGAGCGGCTCGCCCTCGATCCACGCCGCGAAGCCGGGGCTCGCGAGCAACGAATTCAAGCGCAGCGCGAGGGCCTGCCGATCTTTCGCGGGAAAGAAGCTCTCCAGATCGAGCACGCCGACGCGCGCGATCGGCGGCTCCAAGATGGCGCGCACGAGGCCCGCGAGATCGAGCGAGCGGCCTTGGCTCCACGCGTGATGCAGCACGTTCGCGAGGTAGACGTGCTCGCGCGATTGGATCGGATCGGCCTCGATGCCGCAGAGCGAGAGCAGCGAGCTCACCGCCGCGTCGATCTTCTCGCGCATCGTCTCCGCGTCGGCGGGCGATCCGTCGGCGGACTTCGGCGCGTCGAGCGAGCGCACCACCGCGAGCGGTCGTCCCGCGCTGCCGCCCGGGGTGTAGATCGCGAGGTCGACCGACTCGCGCAGCTTCGCGATGCGCGCTCCGTCTTGGCCCCACGCGGCGAGCCCTTCGCGCCATTGCGTCGCCACCTCCGCCGCGCGCTCGGGCACCGTGCGTCCACGCCGCGCGGCGTCGCCCGGATCGATCCACGGCTCGAAATCCCCCGGCGAGAGCGAGGGAAACGTGAGGAGCAGGTTTCCGATGTCGCCCTTGGGATCGATGCAGATCGCGGGCACGCCGTCGATCGCGGCCTCTTCGAGGAGCGAGATGCAGAGGCCCGTCTTGCCGCTGCCCGTCATGCCCACGCAGACCGCGTGGGTCGTGAGGTCACGCGCGTCGTAGAGCAGCGGCGGTCCATTCGGCGCTCCCGCCGCGTCGAGGGTGCGACCGAGGTAGAAGGCACCGAGCTTCTCGAACTCCGCGGGGCTGGGCGTCGCGTTCGTCATGGCGCGCGACGATAGCGCACGTGGCGAACCAATCTCGGAGCAAGCGGGTCCTCCACGCTCACGTCGACGAGCATCCACGGACGCGCTCGCGCACGCGCGCCGCGCTCCCCTCCCGAGCTGCTACGCTCGCGTCATGCGCTTCGGCTCGATCTTCGCCTTCGCCCTCGCCTTCGCGAGCTGTACCTCCAGCTCCGAAGTGCGCCCCGACGCCCCGTCCGATCGCTGCGAGGGTTACGGCCCGAACGACTCCTGCATGAACGAGGACAACTTCCGCGAGTGCCAGGACGCGGCGGCGGAGTGTCCCGGTGAGGTTCAGGTGCTCGAGAGCTGCCCGCTGCAGTTCCGCTGCCCGAGCTGAGCCCACGTTCGCGCCGAGCACGAGCGCCGTGCCGTGGCCGAGTGCCCAGCACGTGGCCGAGTGCCCAGCACGCTACGGCCTGCGGGTCGGGCGACGAACGAGGGCGCTTCGTCAGAACCGGAAGAGCGGCAGCACGCTCGCGTGGTCGTCGGTGAACACGCGCGCGGGCACCTCGATCGGGCGCCAACCGAAGCTCTCGAGCGCGCGCACCCGCTCCGGGCTGCCGATCGCGACGTAGCGTGAGGCATCTTCGAGCACGCCGAGATCGCGCCCACGATCTTTCACCCAGGCCTCGAGCTCCCGCGCTTCGGCCGCACCACGCAGCGGCGGTCGCAGGTCGAGGTAGCGATTGCTCACGTGGTAGACGACGAGCCCGTCGTGCCCGACGCGCGCGCGGTAGAGATCGAGCGCCTCCACGGTGAGCAGGTGCAGCGGCACCGCGTCGCCGCTGAACGCGTCCACGACGAGGACGTCGTAGGGCGCGACGCCTTCGCGCTCTTCCTCCGCGAGGGTGTGCCGCGCGTCGCCCGTCACCACCCGCACCTCGCCTGCGGTGTCGAGGTAGTCGAAGTGCTCGCGCGCGAGCTCGACCACCACCGGGTCGATCTCGTGGAAGCTCACGTGCTCGCCCGCTTCGAGGTGCCCCGCGATCGCGCCGACGCCGAGCCCGACCACGCCGATTCGCCGCGGACGCGGGAGGATGCGCAGCGCGTCGCCGAGCGGGCTCTCCCGGTGGTAGTAGCCGAGCGGCTCGCGCGAGAGGTGCACGTCGTCCGCCGCGCCGATCAACGCTTGGCGCCCGTGCACGGTGCGGCCGCTGTCGAGGCGCCGCATGCGGTGGTCGCGCTCGATCACGTCGACCACGCGGTACACGCCGTACGGACTTCGGCGCTGCGCGAGCGCGCGACCGACCTCGTCGCCTTGGGGCATCGCGATCGCCACGCCGGCCGCGACCGCGATCGCGCAAAAGCCCATCACCGAGGCCCGCGGCGCCGTCCACGCGCGCTTGGCGATGCCGAGCGTCACCAGCAGGAGCACGATCGCGATCGGGTACTCGTAGAGCCCGGTGAAGAAGGTCGGCGCCACGAGCGCCACCAGCGCGCTGCCGAGCCAGCCGCCGAGCGACATCGCGAGGTAGAACCACGTGAGCTGCTCGGGCTCGGGGCGTGACTCGTAGAGCTCGCCGTGCGCCGCCGTCGCGACGACGAAGAGCACCACGAGGTGCACGAGCGGCAGCCAGCTCTCGACGCCCGCGATGCGGAAGAACGCCACGAGCCCGACCAAGCTCACGTGCGGCCAGAGGCGCCGCATCCAAGTCGGGTACCAACGCGCGCGCCCGAAGACGAGCACGAAGGTGAGCAGGTAGACGACGAGGGGGAGGATCCAGACGAGCGGCGCGTTGCCGACGTCGAGCACGAAGACGTTGGTGACGCCGAGCGAGAGCGCGGACGGCCACGCCGCGACCAACACCCAGAAGAGCAGCCGCGAGGCGCTCGGGGCGTGGCTGGGCGAATCGGAGGACGACGACGACGCGACCGCCACCGCGCTCGGGCTCGGTGTCGACGGAGCGAGCGCGCGCCAACACAGCATCGCCACGCCGAGCCACGCGACGTAGAGCGCGGTCCACATCCAACCCTGGAAGCGCAGCCCCGAGAAGGGCTCCCACACGAAGACGTAGATCACGAGCGCGAGCAGCGAGCCCGCGTTGCTCGCCGCGTAGAGGCTCCACGGGCTCTGCCGCTCGTCGGCGTCGAGGGTCGTCGCGCGCGTCCACCACTGCTGCGCGACCACGCTCGTGGTCGAGAGCACCACGAAGGGAACGCCGTAGTGGACCACCATCGCGGAGAGCAGCGTCGCGACGTCGGGCTCGCCGGGCGGTGGCGAGGCGAAGGGGAAGAAGGGCAGCGGCGCGAAGAGCAGCGCGAGGTGCCACCCGCCGACGCGCGGCGCGACGAAGTGCGCGTACAGGTAGCCGAGGAAGAGACCGCCCTGGAAGAACATCAGGGAGGTCGACCAGACGTGGAACGCGCTGCCGAAGCTCGGCAGGAGCAGACGCCCCACGAGCGGCTCCATCGCGAAGAGGAGCGCGGCCCCCATTCCCACGAAGAGCGGCCCCACGAAGCGCGGCGAGAGGAGACGCATCGGGCGCGGACACTACGTCACGCGCGGCCCAAAGGCGACGGGCACGCACGCGACGGGGACCGCGACGGGCACGCGCGCGTGACGGCACGCAGGCGACCGGCACGCTCGCGACCAGCACGCTCGCGACCAGCGTCACTCGTCCGGATCGATGTCCGCCGCCCCGCGCCACTCCTTGAGGCGGTACTGGATCGTGCGTCGGCTGATCCCGAGCATCTCCGCCGCCCGCGCGGT
>JALOQC010000315.1 GCA_025453555.1 Myxococcota bacterium
TGTACCAGTTGGTACCGCCGCCGATCGTGTTGCTGACCGTCCGCCACATGGTGCCGCCGTCCGTCGAGACCTCGACCCACACGGCCTCCCACGCGATCGTCGTGCCCTCGAGCACGTACGCGATCGCGAGCTGGAGCTCAGGATCCCGCGACACGCCCGCGAGGCTGAACGACGGCGACTGAACCCACGACTGCTCGTTGGCGTTGTAGTTGCCGTCGGCGTTCGTGATCCACACCCCGGTGCCCGTGTACGCCGAGTTGAGATCGGTGGTCGACGGCGTGCCGTACTCCCAGCTCGCCGCGCTGCCACCGACCGTCCAGCCTTCGCCGTCCGTGTCGAAGTTCCACTCGAGCGTGGTCGCCGGCGGCGTGGTGCACACCCCCGCGTCGCAGGTGCCCGAGACACACTGCGCGCCGTCGGTGCAACCCGCGCCGCCGAGGCAGAGGCCACAGCCGCCCGCGCCGCAGTCGATGAAGGTCTCGCCGCCGTTCTGGATGCCGTCGAAGCAGCTCGTGCAGACGCCCGCTTCGCAACGACCCGACAGACAGTCGGTGCCGACGCTGCAGGTCTGGGTGTCGTTGCAGGGCCCGCAGTCTGCACCGCCGCAGTCGAGATCGGTCTCGCCGCCGTTCTCGATCTCGTCGTCGCAGCTCACGCAGGTTCCGAGATCGCAGATCTCGGAGTCGCAGTCCTCGTCGATCGTGCAATCAAGCCCGTCGTCGCAGGGACCGCAGATGTCACCACCGCAGTCGACGTCGGTTTCGGCGGGATCGGCGACGCCGTTGCCGCAGATGTCCTCGACCACCGCGATGTCGTCGATGCCGAAGCCCTCGCCCGTGCTCGAAACGTCGGCATCGAGTCGGAAGCGAAGGCGAACATCCGCTGCGCCGACGGTGGACGCAGGCAGCACGAACTCCACGCGAGTCCACGCGGAGCGCGTGCCGCTCCAGTAGTTCGACGTCGTGTTCGTGTAGCCGCCCGTGCGCGCGCCGGTGAGGCGCGTCCAACTGGTGCCACCGTTCGTCGAGACCTCGACCCAGCCGTAGTCGCAGCACGACTCGGTCTCGAACGCGACCTGGAAGGAGAGCAACGCCGGGTTGGTCGAGCCGGCGAGCGAGAAGCTCGGCGATTGCACCCAGGAGTCCTCGAAGTTGACGTAGTCGCCCGTCAAGTTCGTGACCCACGCCGACAGCCCCTCGGCCGCCGCGTTGATGAGCGTGGCGGCGGGGGTGCCCCACGCCCAGCTCGACGTGGTGCCGCCGGTGGTCCAGCCACCGTCGTCGCCCTCGAAGTCCTCACGGTAGTAGGTCGCCGCGCCCTCACAGACGCCCGCCGTACACACACGCGACGCGCAGTCCTCGTTGCCCATGCACATCTGACCCGCCGGGCAGCCGCGGCAGACGCCGCCGCCGCAGTCGACGCCGGTCTCCATGCCGTTCTGCGCACCGTCGTTGCAGCTCGTGCAGATGCCGGTCTCGCAGCGGCCCGAGAGGCAGTCGACTCCCATCGTGCACGCGGTGCCGTCGTCGCAGCCAGGGCACTCGCCACCGCAGTCGACGTCGACCTCGCCCATGTCGGGCATGCCGTTGCTGCACTCGGGGGTCAGACAGAAGCCGCCCTCGCAGGTCGACATGTTGCAGTCGCGGTTGGTGCGGCACTGCTCGCCCGCGTTGCAGGGGGCGCAGTCGGCGCCGCCGCAGTCGACGTCCGTCTCGTTGACGTTGCGGGTCATGTCGAAGCAGTGGTCCGCCACGCAGAAGCCGCCGCTGCACGTTCCCGCCGCGCAGTCGTCCTCGCTCGCGCAGCCCTGGCCGAGGCCGCAGCCGGAGCAGGTCGGACCGCCGCAGTCGGAGCCGGTCTCGTCGCCGTTGCGCACACCGTCGGTGCACGCCGGCGCGATGCAGGTGCCGCCGATGCAGACCCGGCTGGCGCAGTCGCTGGAGATCGAGCAGCGCCCCAGATCCGGACAGCGCGTGGGACACGTCGGGCCGCCACAATCGACACCCGTCTCGTCGCCGTTGCGGCGACCGTCCGAGCAGCTCGGCATGACCATCACGCCGGCGTCGGTATCCATGCCGGCGTCGGTCTCCGGACCGCCGTCGAGGTCTTCACCACCGCCGTCGAGCTCTTCGCCCGCGTCGAGCTCGGGCATGTCCGCGTCGAGCTCGGGCATGTCCGCATCGAGCTCGGGCATGTCCGCGTCCGTCCCGTCGGAGGCGTCCCGCCCGGCGTCCAGCTCACCCGCGTCGATTTCCGGGCGATCGTCGTCGCCACATCCCGTCAGCGCCAGGCTCGTTCCCGCGAGCCCGACGACTACCCAAATTCGCAATGTTTTCAAGAGTCTCTCTCGTCTCTCTCCACTCCCACGCCGGTGTAGGCTAGCACCCCATGCAGATTCGTCACGTGGAGTGCACGGATGTCGACGAGTGGACACAACTCCGAAACGAAGGACGGAGCGGACCGCGACGTTCGATCGCGACGAGCGAACGAACGTGATAGCGGCATCGAAGCCCGGGGCAACCGGCGATCCTCGTCGGCCCGAAGAACCGGGCGAGGGGGGACGAGCCTGTGCCGAACCCGCCGTACGGGGGGTCGAGCTGCCGGTGCCGCACTCGGAGGTGACGAGCTGCGAGAGCGGCGGTCGACGCGAGGCGCAGTCAGACCTTCGGGGCGTGGGCGCGGACGAGCTCGCGGTAGGCGTCGAGGCTCGGGAGGTTCGCAGAGAACGCAGGCCGCGGCGGTCGGGACGAACGTCGGGTCGGACGGGTCTCCGCCTCGTGAGTGGCGAGGATCAGGCGGGCGCCGACGTCGTCGGGGGACGCCCGCAGGACGGCGGATGCGCAGCGGCGGGCCCCTTCCACGAACCCGTGCTGGGCGTAGAGCGCAGCGAGCTCGAGGAAGACGGCGTTTTCTTGGGGGTCGGCGGGGCCGTCGACCACGAAGCGCGTGAGGAAGCGGTCCACCTCGAAGTCGAAGCGACCCACCTCGCGGGCGAGCTCGATGACGTCGAAGCACGCGCGCCGGTAGCGCGAGTCGCCGAGCGAGAGGCGCAGGATGACGGTGAGCGCTTCTTCGGCGCGGCCGAGCGCGCGCAGGCACATGCCCGCGTGGTGGAAGAGCTCGAGCTCGTTGAACCACGCGAGGGCTCGCTCGTGTTGTCCGGCCTCGAGCGCCACGCGCGCTGCGGCACCGGTCTTTCCCTGGGCGAGGAGCGAGTCGATGGTCTTTTCCATCTCCGCGCTGCCCATGTCGCGCCAGCCGGCCGCACGCGCGAAGTCGCCCTTCTCGGGGGCTCCGACGGGGCCCCGGGTGGGCGCGATCTTGGTCGGGGCCGAGAGCCTCGGCGCGGCGGCAGTGCCCGGGCTCGAAGGCGCGCGACTCGGCGCGGGCGAGCTCGGAGCGGACGGGGGCTCGATCGCGACGGGCGAGTCCGATCGTCGGGGCGAAGGCTCCGCCGCCCGAGGCGATGGATCGACCACGCGTGGCGGGCTCGAAGGCTCTGCTCTCGGCGCGCTCGACGAGGGCTCCACCCGCGGCGCGCTCGACGACGGCTCTGCCCGCGGCGCGCTGACGCTCGGTGCAGGCGGACGCGGGCTCGCCGAAGCGTCCGGCTCCGCGCGGGGATCGACCCGCGGCGGAGCCCCCGAGGGGCGCCCGAGCGGACGCGCGACCGTGAAGGAGGTGGATCGCTTCGGAGCCTCGGGCGCGACGCGCTCTTCGGTCGACGCGCCGCGATGGAGCCCGACCGACTCTTCCAGGGGGGGCCTCGTCGGCCGGTGGAGGCCCGGGCTCGCCATCACGCTCGGTCGCCGCGGTGCCCCCGCGATGTCGAGCGGGTCGACCGGCGGCGCCGGAGGTCGGGTCGCACCGATCGAGACCGGGCGCGCAGCGGGTGGAGCCGACGACACGACGGGCGCGCTCGGCGCGGGTGTGGGCGTCGGCGCGCTCGGCGCGGGCGTCGGAGTCGGCGCGCTCGCGGGTGCGGAGGACGGACGGCGCGCGCGGTCCGAGGCCGGGCCCGCTTCGTCACCCGAGGTCGGACGCTCTTCGTCTTCCTGCAGCGAAGCGACCGGGATCGGCGCTCCCCGACCCCCGAGCGCCGCTTCGAGCGCGCTCGCGTCCGCGTCGCGCCGCACGCTGCGGTAGAGCTCGCACGCGCGCTCGACCACCGCGCGCGCCTCGGCTGGCAACGCGGGCGAGACCTCCCGCGCGACGAGCCCCACCGAGGCCACCCACGCTTGCGCCGCCTCGACCGGCTGCCCCAGCGCCTCGAGCAACCGCGCCGCTTCGTCGGGTCGCGCGGCGCGCAGATAGGCCTTGGCCGCGTGCTCGAGGTGACCGCGCTGCTCGAGGTCACGCGCCATCTCGAGGCGCCGTGCGAGCTTCTTGCTCATGCCGCCTCCGCGCCGAGCGTGGCCCGCAGCGCCTCGGGCTCGTTCGAGTGAGACATCGCTTCCACCGCGGTGATGCGGCGCTCGCGCACGAGCCGCAGCAGCGACTCCTCGAGCCCACACATGCCGCGCGCGGCTTGCTCGCCGCTGCGCAGGTACGCGTCGATCTGGTGGACCTTCGACTCGCGGATGAGGTTCGAGACGGCGACGTTCTGAAGGAGGATCTCGCAGGCGGCGACGCGACCGCCGGTGACGCCACGACAGAGCCGCTGCGAGAGCACACCGCGCAAGAGCGCCGCGAGGATCTCGCGCACCTGATCTTGTTGGTCGGCCGGGCACGCGCCGAGCAGACGATCGACCGCCTTGGCGGCCGAGCCCGTGTGCAGCGTCGCGAACACGAGCACGCCCGCCTCGGCCGCCGCGAGCGCGAGGCTCACCGTCTCGAAGTCGCGCATCTCGCCGACCACCAGCACGTCGGGCGCCTCGCGCAGCGCGGAGCGCAGGCCCGACGCGAAGCTCTCCACCTGCACACCGACCTCGCGCTGCGTGACGAGGCCCTTCTTGCGCGGGTGCACGAACTCGATCGGATCTTCGATCGTGATCACGTGCCGCCCCGAGCTCTCGTTGACGAGATCCACGAGCGCCGCGAGCGTGGTGGTCTTGCCCGAGCCGGTCGGTCCGGTGACGAGCACGAGCCCGTTGGCGTGCCGCGCGAAGCTGCCGACCACCGCGGGCACTTCGAGCTCCACGAGCGTGCGGATCGTGGTCGGGATCACGCGGAAGACCGCGCTGTATCCGTCGGTCTGGGCGGTGATGCTACCGCGGAAGCGCCCGACCCCTTCCAGCGCGTACGCGAAGTCGAGGTGGCGCTTCTCGCGGAGCTCCGTGCGCTGCTCGGCGTCGAGCACCTCGTCGAGCATCACGCGGAGCTGGTGCTGACCGAGCTCGCGAAACGGGAGCGGCACGAGGTGTCCGTCGTGGCGCACCTGCGGGACCTTGCCCGCGTGCAGGTGCAGGTCGCTCGCGCGTTGGTCGGACGCGATGCGCAGCAACGTGTCGATGCGGGCGCTCATGTCTTCTCTCCCGTGCGGGTCGGGACGAAGCTCGGACGGCCTCGCGCGACCGACTCGCTCGGCGCGCGCGGCAGCAACGACCCGCGACCGTCGGTGGACGGAGGCGGCGCGACGGAGGCGTGCGAGCGCTCGCCCTTCCGCGCGGCCTCGAGCACGCGCGAGAACGACGATTTGTCGACCGCCTTGAGCAGCGCGTCCTCCGGGTCGACCGCCCCCGTGCGCACGAGATCCTCGAGCACCCCGTCCATGAGCTGCATGCCGTGCTCACGGTGCGTGAGGATCACGGACGGGATCTGGAACGCCTTGTCCTGCCGCACGAGGTTCGCGATCGCGTCGTTGTTGATCATCACCTCGCACGCGAGCACCCGCTTTCCCGGCTCGTCGATGCGCCGCAGGAGCTGCTGACAGAGCACCGCGCGCAGCGACTCCGCGAGCATGCCGCGCACGAGCGGCTGACGACCGGCCGGCAAGCTGTGCACGAGACGATCGATGGTCGCGGCCGCGCTCGTGGTGTGCACGGTCGCGAACACGAGGTGCCCCGTCTCGGCCGCGTTGACCGCGATCTCGATCGTCGCTTGATCGCGCAGCTCGCCGATCAGGATCACGTCGGGATCTTGGCGCAGCATCCCGCGCAGCGCGGCGGGGAAGGAGTCCGCGTGAGTGCCGACCTCCGCTTGGTTCACGAGGCTGCGCTTGGAGCGGTGCACGACCTCGACCGGGTCTTCGATGGTGACGATGTGCCGGCCGTGGAAGTCGTTGATGTAGTCGATGAGCGCGGCGAGCGTGGTCGACTTGCCGGACCCCGTCGGACCCCCGACGAGCACGAGCCCGTTCGGGTAGTCCGCGAAGGACTTGATCACCGGCGGCAGCCCGAGCGACTCGATCTTCGGGATCGTCTGCGAGATGCGACGAAACACCGCCGAGAGGCCGTTGCGCTCCCGGAAGACGTTGATGCGGAAGCGCAGATCGAAGCCCGGCACGTCGTACGAGAGATCGACGTCCTGAAGTCGATCGAGTTGGTCGCGATGCCCCGGCCGCAGGAGCGGGAGGATCATCGCCTCGACCTCTTTGTCGCCGAGCGAGGCGCGCGCGATCGGCTCGACCGAGCCGAGCTTCTTCACGTAGGGCGGACGTCCGGGCGCGAGCAGTACGTCGTCGGCGCCGTGCCGCTCCGCCGCCACGAGCAGGCGATCGAGGAGCCCGAGCGACGCGCTCGTGTCGGTGCTCTCGAGCTTCCACGTCGCGAGCAGCTCGCGCGCGCGTTTGGCCACGTGCGGCTCCGTCGAGCCGACCGCGGCCTGCACGTGGAAGCCGGCCTCGCGACCCTTCGGATGACGCGCGAGCACCTCCAGCATCGCGAGCGCGACGCCTGGATCTTCGTCGGTGGTCAGATCCGCGAGCCCGAGCAGCAGATCGTGCGCGCGGAGCTGCTCGAGCGCGTCGAGCGCGACCACGCGCAGATCGGGTCGCTCGCGCACCAGCACCTCGAGGTAAGGCACCGCTTGCCGATCGCCGAGCTCGCCGATCGCCTGCGTCGCTTGCTCGCGCACCCACCAGTCGTCGTCGGTCGCCGCGGTGTGGAGCAGCGCCGAGAGCGTCGCGGGATCGCGCAGGCGCAAGAGCCCGTACACCGCGAAGCGCCGGATCATCGGAGAGTCGGAGTCGAGGTGACGCACGAGCCGCTGCGCGAGGCGCGGCACCCCGAGCTCCACCAACGCGTCGAGCACCCGCTCGCGCGACCACCAGTCTTCCTCCGTGGTCGCGTCGAGCACCGCGTCGCCGAGCCGATCGTCGGTGCGCACCCGCGCGGCGAAGGTCGCCGCCATCGAACGCACGTGCTCGTGTGGGCTGCGGAGCACGCCGATGAGCAGCCGCGCCGCATCCACGCGACCGCTCGACGCGAGCCGCCCGATCCCCTCCGCGGCCGCACGGCGCACCATGGGATCTTCGAGCACCAGCGCGTCCATGAAGGCCGGGATCACGGCCTCGCCGCCGATCTCTTCGAGCGCCTGCAAGGCCGCGAGCTGCACCGCGCTCGGACCGCGCCGCGAGCGCGCGCGCAGGAGCGCGACCGTGCGCGGGCTGTTCACCGCACCCAGCGCGGACACGAGCCCCGGCTGCACGTCGTCGCGTTGGAAGCGCGGCTCCACGACCTCGAAGAAACGCGCCTCGTCGACCGCCTGGGCGAACGCGCGACACGCGATGGCCGCCACGCGCGGATCGTCGACGTCGAGCGCGTCTTGCACGATGCCGAGCGCACGATCGGCGGCCGCGCTCATCACCTCCGGATCGGCGAGCCAACGCAGCGCCTCGAGCTGCTCGGCCGCGGTCCCCGTCTTCACGACCCCTTCGAGCAGATCGAGCGCGCGGTGCCGCGCCTTGGGCACCATCACGTCCATCGCCTCTCGGCGACCGAGGAACGTGCGCTCGCGGACGAGCTGGGTGAGCGCGCGCAGCGCCGAGGGACCGCCGACCGCTTCGAGCACGACCTTCGCGGTCTCGCGGACCTCGGCGTTCGGGCTCCCGAGCGCCTTGCAGAGCGGCGCGTGCGCTTCGACGTCGTTCACGCGCGGCAACACCGCGGCGGCGGCCTTGAGCGCGATGGAGTCGAGGCCCGGCAGCGCGTCGGCGATGGGCGCGAAGAAGCTCGGATCGGGCGCGTTCAGGCAGAGCGTCTTGAAGGCCGCGCAGCGGTTGCGGTGGTGCGGTCCGTCCTTCGCGAGCCCCGGCTCGCGCACGTCGACGGAGCCCCACGGAGCGTCGCGGAAGATCCGGATCGCGTTGCGGTCCACCAAGCGAAACTACCGGACGACGCGCGCCCGCGAAACGGTGACTTTCCGGACGCGACACGTTTCCCCCACGGGAGGCACGAAGCGAAAGGCGCGCGCTCCCGATTCGTGGACGCGCGCCCTCACGCACCGACCTCCTGCACCACGCACGAGCGCACGCCTCACGTTCGTGAGCTGCGATCTCCGGTACCGGCATACGAGCCCTGCGAGCCAGCGGTCTTCGGTGCGGACGTCTCGCTCACGCTCGCGAGCTGGCGCGGGCGCGCGCGACCGTCGCGCCGAAGAGGGCGACCCCGTCGGCTTCTCGCACGAGCAGCACCGGACCGCTCGCCAGCCCGACCCGCAGCGGCGCACCCTCGTCCGAGCCTGCGATCGCCGTGCGTGCACGCGCCGCGTCCTCTTCGCGCGCGAAGCACGCGAGCAACGCGTCGACGTTCCGCTCGACCACCGCACCGCCGCCTTCGCGCACGAGCCGATCCGCACGATCGAGCGCGTCGCTCGCGAGCTCCAACGCGCGCGCATCGCCCGCTTTCGTACAGAGCGCCTCGAGGCCCATGAGCGACACGTGCAGCACGGCGAGCGTCGCACGTCCGAGGGTCGCGCGCGCGTCGCCCCCGAGGAGCGACGCGAGCGCAGGGACCGCGAGCGCGTCGCGCAACGTCAGCGCGCGCACGTCGAGGCTCGCGCGCTCGATCTGCAAATCGGGCACGCGACGGTCTCCCGTGTGCACGAGGCGAAGCACCGGCTCGTCGAGGCCCTCGACCGCGAGCGTCGGCGTGTCCTGCTCGGTGCCGATCGTCATCGCGAGCCCGCGCGCCACGAGCGGCGCACACGCCTCGTGTCCTGCGAGCCGCACGATCACGGGCGATCGCGGGAGCGCGATCGGAAGCTCGCGCGTCGCGCCCGGCGCCGGACGAAGCTGCGCGATCACGTGCGGCCGCCGACGCGGCGCCCCCGCGCACCAGAGCTCGGGCGGCACGTCGCGCACCGCCTCGTGCACGGTGAAGACCACGTCGACGTTGGTGTCGAGGTCGAGCTCGAAGTCGCGCCGACATTCGACGCAGCTCCCGCGCGCACCGATCGCGAGCACGTCGTCGACCACCTGCGCAGCCACGCGGCACGTCGGGCACACGAGCTCGAAGCGCAGATCCAGCAGACCCGCGTGCGTCCCATCCACGAGCAAGCGCGTGGCTTCGTCGACCGGCGCGTCGAGCGCCGAAGCGAGCTCGATCGGTCGCAGCACGCGCAGCGCTTCGTCGGGCGCGCTCTGAAGCATCTGCACGAACGCGTCGCGGTGCGGGCCCTCGGGCAACGCGTCGGCGCGGGCGCGGAGCTGCGGGTCGTTCGTCGCGCGCGTGGATCCGACGAGCGCGCGATCGGAGGCATGCGCGAGCACGCGCGCCGCCTCGATCACTGCCGGCACCTCGGGATCGAGCACGAACGGTCCGTGCGCCTTCGTGTGCTCCTCCACGAACGAACGAACGGCCTCCACGTAGCGCGCGAGCCGCTTGTCGAAGTGTTGCGCGAGCATCGCGGCCGCGGCGGGAGGCGCGGTCGGCGACGCGGTCGGCCAGGTCTCCACGAAGAGCTCGGTGCCGCCGTCGGCGGCGGGCGTGCACTCGAAGTGGAACACGCTCGCGACGAGCGGACCGTCGTCGTAGCGACGCTCGCCCCAACCGAAGTGGCCTTCCACCCACTCGCCGAGCTCGCGCCACGCGACCGGGATGCCCGCGACCGCGCCGTGACCCACGCGCGCGACGTTCGGATCGTCGTGGGTGTAGGTCGCGAGGCCGGAGCCGACGAGGCGATTCCACCGATCGGTGTCGGAGAAGATCGCCCACACGAGCGCGGGCGGCGCGTCGAAGCGAGCACGACGCGACGTGCGTGGTGTCTCTGCGGGCGGCTCGGTGGTCGGACGGAGCAGCTCGAGCGCCGCACGCACCGCGAGCGCGTCGGGCGGGCGTTGCTCGCGATCCTTCTTCAAGAGCTGCGCGAGCAGGCGATCGAGGTGCGCGGGCACGCCGGGCGCGAGCGACGACGCCGGCGGTGGATCGACGGTGAGGAGCTGCGCGAAGACGACGATCGCGTCGGAGCCTTCGAACGCCACGCGGCCGGTGAGGCATTGCCAGAGCAACGAGCCGAGCGCGAAGAGATCCGCGCGCCCATCGAGCTCGCGGTCCGCGCTCGCTTGCTCGGGCGACATGTACGAGGGCGTGCCGACCACCATGCCCGTGCGCGTGAGCGAGAGGTCGGTCGCGGTCTCGTCGCGTGCGACGCCGAAGTCGACGAGGCACGCGCGATCGAGGCGTCCGCCGGGGAGCATCACGTTCGCCGGCTTGAGGTCGCGGTGCAGCACGCCCGCCTCGTGCGCGGCCGCGAGCGCGTCGGCCAGGCGCACCCCGAGCGCGAGCGTCTCCTCGACCCCGAGCCGCCCCTTCGCGAGGCGCTCGCGCAGATCGTGGCCGTCGATCCAAGCCATCGCGAGCCACGGAAGATCGCGATCGATGCCGTGATCGACGTAGCGGACGATCGCCGGATGCACGATGCGCTGGAGCGCGAGCGCCTCGCGCTCGAAACGTGCGCGCAAGAGCGGCTCGCGGCTCGGCAGGACCTTCAGCGCCACCTGCGTTCCGTCCGCGTCCCGCGCGGCGAAGACGAGGCCACCGCCGCCCGCCCCGCAGGAGCGCTCGAGGGTGAAGCGGTCCACCCGGCCGCCGGGGGCAGGCATCTCGAGCGTGATGTGCTCGGGTCGGCTCATCGACGCCAGAGGATAGGCGACTGCTTCGCCGCCGCGATGGAGTTTTCGGGGGTGTGATCTACGTGTCCTTCGAGTCGTTTCGCGAAGGGAGCGCGTCCGCCGAATACGACCTCGACGGCACGTTGCGCTCCGATCGAGTCTCCACGCTCTGCCCGAGTCGACTCGAGTCGATTCGAGTCTGCACGCTCCGTTCGAACGTCTCTGCGAGAGACGGAATCGACTCCACGAAGGAAGGAATCCACGGCGTTCCGTGGTAACCGCCTAGCGTGCTCCGAAGTGCTCGGCTCTGCGTGGTGCTGCTCGTCGCGCTCGCGGCGGGAACGAGCTCGCCTGCGCGCGCCGACGAGACGCTCGCAGACCTCGTGGCGCGCCACGCGGACGAGGAAGCGCTCGCCCTCCTCGACACCCTCTCGACGTCGGCCCTTCCCGGGTCCGCCCCTCCCAACACCGCCAACCCCACCTCGGCCCTTCCCGATTCGGCTCCGCACCGCTACCTGCGCGGTCGTCTGCTCGAGCGCACGGGTGAGCTGGCGCGCGCGGCCGAAGCCTTCGCCCGTGTCGAAGGTCTGCCCGATGCCATCGCGCACGACGCGCGAGGTCGCCACGCACGATTGCTCGCGCGCCTCGGCCGTTGCGCGGCGGCGATCCCGCTCCTCGACGCGCGCCGCGACGGCCTCAGCCGCGCGCTCGCCACCGAGTGTCGCGTGCGCGTCGCGCTCGAAGGCACCGACGCGAGCGCGATGGAGGCGCAGCTCGCCCCGCTCGCGGCCACGATCCGCGACACCGCGCCCGTGCGGGGCGTCGACACCTTCGCGCTCCGCGCCCTCCGCGCCGAGCTCCTCGATCGCCTCGGTCGCGCCGAAGACGCGCGCGCGGAGCGACGCGCGCTGCACGTCGAGCTCCCCGATCACCCCGAAGCCGATGCGCTCACGCGTGCCCTCGGCCCGATCGAGCTGACCCCCGAAGAGCGACTGCGCCGCGCCGACGCGCTGTACGAAGCGCGTCGCTACGCCGACGCCGCCGCGCAGCTCCGTGGCACCACGCCGCCGAACGAGCTGCGCCCCGCGTGGCTCCACCGCTTCGGCATGTCGCTCTACCGTGCGCGCCACTTCTACGCGGAGGCCGCTCGCGTGCTCGCGGACTCCGCGCGCCTTCGCCACGTGCACCGCGAAGCCGACGCCTTCCACGCCGCGCGCGCGTTGGCTCGCGCCGATCGCGACGCCGACGCGATCCGCGCGCTGCGCGCGTTCGTGCGCGCCTACCCTCGCGGGCCACACTCCGCGGAGGCCGAGCACCTCGCGGCCTGGCTCGAAGCGCGCCTCGGTCGCACCGCCGCCGCCCGACGCGCATTCCAACGTTTCCTCGCCGGACCCCGCGCGTCGCTCGATCCCGGCACCCGCCGCGAGACCCATTGGCACCTCGGCTTCGAGGCCTACCGCGAAGGTCGACACGTCGAGGCCGCACGACACCTCGCGTCGTACGCGGAAGGAAGCGACGCGCCGCTCGTGGCGGGCCGCGGACACTACTGGGCCGCACGCGCGCACGAAGCGCGCGGCGCACGCGACGCCGCGATCGAGAGCTACCGCCGCGCGAGCGCACCCGACCCGCTCGGCTGGTACGCGATCTGGGCGCGCCGTCGTCTCGTCGCGCTCGGCGCTGCGAGCGAGACCGATCCCCCGAGCCTCGATCCCGCGCGCGGCTCCCCTCCGAGCGCGGCGCCGCTCACCGACGAAGCGCGCTTCTACGCGGCGCTCGGTCTGCGCGCGGACGCCATCGCCGCCCAACGCGCGCACGAGTCGGGTGACTCCGCCGCCAAGGCGCTCGCGCGTTTCTCGATCGGCGACTTCGAAGGCGCGTACCGACTCGCGGCCGCCCAACGCGCGCGCCTCTCCGAGCGACCGGAAGGCGGCGCCGCGTGGGCGTGGCAGCTCGCCTACCCGAAGCCCTTCGAGAGCGCGGTCCGCGCCGAAGCCACGCGGCACGCGATCCCGTGGGAGCACGTCTACGCGACGATGCGCCAAGAGAGCGCCTACGACCCCGACGCGGTCAGCTTCGCGGACGCGATCGGCCTCTTGCAGGTCATGCCCGAGAGCGGAGCCCGCGCGGCGCGCCGGATGGGACTGCCCTTCGAGCGCGATCGGCTCTTCGATCCCGCCTGGAACGTGCGCCTCGGCGTGGCCGAGATGTCCGAGCTCTTTCGCCGCTTCGACGGCGTGCTCCCGCTGGTGATCGCCGCCTACAACGCGGGCATCGCGCGGGTCGAGCGTTGGCTCGCCGAGGAAGGCGCGGTGCTTCCAGGTCGGCCGACGGTGCCACCGAGTCGGCCGACGGTGCCGCGGACGATCGAGCTCGATCTCTTCGTCGAGCGCATCCCCTTCGACGAGACCCGCGGCTACGTCCGCCGCGTGATCTCCCACTTCGCGCGCTACCGCTTCGCCGAGGATCCCTCGCGTTTTCCGGACGTTCCGCTCCCCGCGACCCTCCCGGCGCCCACGCCCCCGTCCACGCGGCCGCCCTGATCCAGCGCGACGTTCGAGTGGTGATCGATGCACCGTTGCGACAGTTCGTTCGCAACGCGGCGATTGTTCCGCTCGGTCGACTGCTCCACAACGAGCGCATCACTCGAGGGAGAACCGTCATGCCGAACGTCGCCGTCATCTACTACTCGTCCACCGGAACCAACGCCGCCGTCGCGCAGGCCGTCGCCCGCCGTCGCGCAGGCCGTCGCCGAGGGCGCCAAGGCCGCGGGCGCCGAGGTCCGCGTGCGTCTGGTCGCCGAGACCGCGCCCGACGCCGCCATCGACTCGAACCCGAAGTGGCGCGGCTTCGTCGACGCACAGAAGGATCAGCCGAAGGCGTCGCTCGACGACCTCGACTGGGCCGACGCGATCGTCTTCGGAACCCCGACGCGCTTCGGCAACATGGCCGCGCAGCTCAAGCAGTTCATCGATACCGCGGGCGGCCTGTGGTTCCAGGGCAAGCTCGCCAACAAGGTCTACGCCGGCTTCACGAGCGCGATGAACGCGCACGGCGGCCAGGAGTCGACCCTGCTCGCGCTCTTCAACAGCATCTACCACTTCGGTGGGTACATCGTGACGCCCGGCTACACGGACCCCGCGGTCTTCGCGTCCGGCGGCAACCCCTACGGCGTCAGCGTCACCACGGGCCCCGAGGGCAAGGGACCGAGCGAGCAGGACCTGGCGCACGCGCGCCATCTCGGCAAGCGCGTCGCCGAGGTCGCCGCGAAGGTCCGCTGACGTAAACTTCCGCGATCCTCACAGCCCCGCGACGACTCCGTCGACGACGCCTTGCGTGACGATGCGCAAGCGGCCGGTTCGGCTCGTCGCGCGCTGCGTCGATTCGCGCGCCTCGAAGCGATGCAGCACCGCGCCGCCGACCGCGCGGAGCTCCACGTCGGCGACGAGGAAGGCCGCGCCGTAGCGAGGGTTCCGGAACTCGCGGATCGCGATCAGGACGAGCGGACCGCCTGGCTGCGTGCCGAGACGTCCCTCGTTCGCGAGCGCCTGCGCGACGCGATCCTGGATCGTCTCGAGCACTCGATGCCGCTGGAGCATCGCGACCTTGTCCTCGGCCATCTCGGGAGAGAGCACGACCTCGATGGCCGAAGCGGGGGCACGCGCCAGCGGCGAGTCCGTCCGGTGTGGAACGGTCGGCACGTCGACGTGGAATCCGCCGCACGCGGCGAGTCCGAGCAGGGAGACGAAACGGAGCGCACGCAGGTTCATGACGCGGAGCGTGGGGCACGGCGCGCGCGCGTCGATTCGCATTCCTCGGCTCCGCGCCCACGCGCGCCCGATGGTTTCGCGGAGTCGTTCGGCTTCGCGGGCTGCGTCCGCCTCGCCTCGAACGATTCCGCTTCGACTCGGCGGTCCATCCACGGCTCGAACGGCGCGGTACGAAGCGCGAAGCCCACGGAGCCCCGAAAGCAGTATTCTCGCCCGCGACATGGCGCTCCCTCCCACCCTCACCTCCACGTCTCCGCTCGATCGCGCGCACGCCGCGCGCCTGAACGGCGACCTGGACGGCGCGCTCCGGCTCGCGACCGCGCTCCTCGAGCACGACACCGCGCAGCTCGGCGCCGCCGCGCTGATCACGACGACCCTCGTCGCCGAAGATCGCGGATTGATCGCCGGCGAAGCCGCGCTCCGGCTCGTCGACGCGTTCATCCGCCGCGGCGACCTCCCGCAGGCCCTCGTCGCCGCGCGCACCGCCGCCCGCGCGGGCGACGACGCCGAGCCGCTCTTCGCGACCATCGCGGCCGCCTTCGGCAAAGGCAGCAAGCGCTTGGCCGACGTCTCCGCGAGCCCTCCGCCGCTGCCCGACGACGTCGAGGTGCCCAAGGCGCTCGCCGCGGTGAAGGGCGAGGCGCTGCTCGCACGCGCGGAGGCCGCGATCGAGAAGTGGCTCGCGACCGACGATCCGCTCGCGTCCGACACCTCGCTCCCACGCCTCCCGCTCTTCGGTGATCTCGAGCCCAAGCCGCTCGCGAGCCTGCTCGCCGCGTTCGAAGTGCGCGACGTGCCCGCCGACCGCGAGGTGGTCGCGCAAGGCGAAGAAGGCACCGAAGCCTTCGTGGTCGCGCGCGGCATGCTGCGCGTGGTTCGCCGCGACGGCGACGAAGGGCTCACCCTCGCGATCCTCGGGCCGGGCGCGATCTTCGGGGAGATGGCCCTCGTCAGCGAGGCTCCCCGCGCGGCTGCGGTGACCGCGGCCGAGCCCGCGACCCTGCTCGTCATCGCGCGCGAAGCGCTCGAGAAGGTGGCCTCGAAGGCCCCCGTGGTCGGGCAGATGCTCTCGCAGTTCTGCCGGCAGCGCATGGTGTCGAACCTCCTGCGCCACAGCGCGATCCTCCGCGCGGTCGACGTCGAGCACCGCGAGGCGATCATCGGTCGGTTCGAGACGAAGCACTTCGAGGCGGGCAGCGCGCTCGTCGAAGAAGGCGCCGAAGGCCTCGGCCTCTACCTGATCGCGAGCGGCACCGTGGAGGTGGTCGGCAAGGACGCGGACGGCGACGAGCTGCGCATCGCCGAGCTCGGCCCGGGCGACGTGGTGGGCGAGATCTCGCTCGTGCTGCGGCGCCCCGCGAACGCGACCGTGCGCGCGCTCCACCCGACGGTGGCCCTCGAGCTCACGCGCGAGGAGCTGCACAAGGTGATCAAAGCGCACCCGACCCTGCTCGCGCAGCTCTACGAGCTCGCGACCCAACGCGAGGAAGAGACGCGCAGCGTGGTCGCCCAGGAAGCGTTCGACGTCGAGGACGTGGTGCTGCTCTGAGCCGCGCTTCTCCGAGCCCTCGCGCGACACCACGTTCCTCGTCGCGACGCGATTCGCCGCTCGAATCGTCGACTCGACGCGTCGGCCCACGCCGCGCGTCTCCCTCGCGAGCTCGCACGCTCCGTTCGACGGGAGATCACGCGCACGATCTACCCGTGACTCACCGCTGGAACCCCGAATGACCGTCCCTTCTCCGCGCCCTCTCCGTGAAGCCCTCGGCCGCTACGTCCGCGGAAAGGACGACGCGATCGGCGTGGTGCTCGCGGCCCTCGTCGCGGGCGGCCACGTGCTGCTCGAGGACGTGCCCGGGGTCGGAAAGACCACGTTGGCCCGTGCGATCGCGGGCCTGCTCGGCCTCGAGTATCGACGCCTCCAGTTCACCTCGGATCTGCTGCCCGCGGACGTGGTGGGCGGCAGCGTCTTCGACCGCGAGCGCAACGTCTTCGTGTTCCGGCCCGGCCCCGTGTTCGCCAACGTGCTCCTCGCGGACGAGATCAACCGCACTACCCCGAAGACTCAATCCGCGCTGCTCGAAGCGATGGGCGAAGGTCAAGTCTCGATCGACGGCACGACCCACCCGCTTCCCTCGCCTTTCTTCGTGCTCGCGACCCAGAACCCGATCGACTTCTACGGCACCTATCCGCTCCCCGAGTCGCAGCTCGATCGTTTCCTCGTGCGGCTCCGGCTCGGCTACCCGCCGCGCGAGGTCGAGCGCGAGCTGCTCCGCACGCGCCGGGACCGCGATCCCCTCGAAGGTCTCGCGCCCGTGCTCTCCGCCTCCGAGCTGCGCGCGATGCAGGCCGCGGTGGCGGACGTCCGCATCGACGACGCGATCGTCGACTACCTGCACGCGATCGTGCTCGCCACGCGGCAGAGCCCGCTGCTCGAGGTCGGTGCCTCCACCCGCGCCGCGATCGCGTTCGAGCGTGTGGTCCGCGCGCGTGCGCTGGTCGAAGGCCGCACCCACGTGCTCCCGGACGACGTGAAGCTCCTCGCGCCGCACGTTCTCGCGCACCGCCTCCGCAGCGCGGGGGACGGCGCGCGCGACGACGCAGAGCGCGCGCTGGCGGAGATCCTGGAGCGGGTGCCGGTTCCTCTCTGACGGCTCTGGTGGCACCGAAGGCGAAGCCGCTCGGCGGGGCTCCGCCCGAACGAGAGCGCCGGGCCCGTGTGAACCGAGGCCCCACCCGGCGACCTTCTGTGGCGAACGGTTCACGTCCCTCGGAATGGAACGCGCGCCAGATCCGCGAAAACACGAAGGTTCATGGGGGCACCCGCCTTGCAGTGCGCGCCACGCCCCGGCAAGCTCGCCCGCATCGGCGGAGTGAGCAGAGGGAACGCGGCTCCGGCCGCCGAGGAGGGAAGATGAAGTCGATCCAGACCAAGCTCGCGCTGGTGCTCGTCACCGCGCTGCCTTCGTTCGCGATGGCGCAAGAGCCCGTGCCGGCCGAGCCGGCCCCCGCACCGGGCGGTGACGTGGTGGTGGTCGAGCACGAGCAGGTCGCGCCGCCGCCTGGCTACGAGCAACAACCGCCTCCGCCCGGCTACGGCCAGCAGCAGCCGGTCTACGGACAGCCGACGTACGGGCAACCGACCTACGGTCAGCCCGCCTACGCGCCCTACGCGCCCCAGCCCCGCCGCATCCGCGAGCCCTTCGATCCGAACGCGACCTACCCGGAGAACGCACGCATCTACAAGCGCCTCCGCATCGGCATGCTGATCCCCGGCGCGGCGGTCTTCGCGGTGAGCTACGCGCTCGCCGCCACCCTCGCCCTCGACGAAGGCATCAACGTCCCGAACCGACTCGCGGTGCCGGTCCTCGGCCCTTGGATCTCGATGGGCCACGCCGACACCTCCGCGGGCCGCCTCGGCTACGCGTGGGCTGGCATCACGCAGGCCGTCGGCTTCGCGCTGCTCGTCTTCGGGTTCATTCCGCGCACCTACGTCGAGTACTACGCCGGAAACGACGCCGGCCCGCGGGTGACGCCGCTCGCCAGCCGCGACGGAGGCGGCTTGCAGCTCGACTGGCGGTTCTGATCGCGCGTTCGAATCGCGACACGACGAGAGGCTCCTTCGGGAGCCTTTCTTCGTTTCGGAGGAGCACGTCTCGGCGCCATGACGGACGTCGTCGTCGTCACGCGCACCACCGACACCGACTCCGACACCGACTCCGACACCGACTCCGACGCCGACGCCGACACCGACACCGACGCCGACGCCGACACCGACACCGACACCGACACCGACTCCGACTCGCCCGCGATCACGTCGCGCCTCGCACTCCGTGTACTCTTCGTCTCCGTGAGCTCCACGGACTTCGACTTCGTCATCGTCGGCAGCGGTTTCGGCGGGAGCGTCTCGGCGCTCCGGCTCTCGGAGAAGGGCTACCGGGTGCTCGTGCTCGAGAAGGGCAAGCGCTACGGCACGAGCGACTTCGCGAAGAACAACTGGGATCTGCGGCGCTGGATGTGGCAGCCGAAGGTCGGGCTGCAGGGCATCTTCCAGATGTCGTTCTTCGAGCACGTCACGGTGCTCTCGGGCGTCGGCGTCGGAGGCGGCTCGCTCACCTACGCGAACACGCTGCCCACACCGTCCCCCGCGTTCTTCCGCTCGTCCTCGTGGGCTCACCTCGCACCCTGGCAGAGCGAGCTCGCACCGCATTACGACACCGCGCTGCGCATGCTCGGCGCGGCCACGAACCCGCACCAGACCAAACACGATCGGGTGCTCCTCGAGGTCGCCAAGGACATGGGCCGCGCGGAGCACTACGCGCCGACCCGCGTGGGCGTCTACTTCGGCGAGCCCGGCAAGAAGGCGAAGGATCCCTACTTCGGCGGCGACGGCCCCGATCGCGTCGGCTGCACCTTCTGCGGCGCGTGCATGACGGGTTGCCGCGTCGGCGCGAAGAACACCCTCGATCGCAACTACCTCTACCTGGCCGAGAAGCGTGGCGCGAAGGTGAAGAGCGAGACCGAGGTCGTGCACGTCGCGCCGCGTCGCGAGGGCGGCTACGTGCTGCAGACGAAGAGCTCGCTCGGCTTCGGCGGCGGCGAGCGCATCACCACCGGCAAGGTGGTCTTCGCGGGCGGCGTGCTCGGCACGGTGCCGCTGCTCTTGGCGATGAAGGGCGAGCGCGACGGCCTGCCGAACCTCTCCGATCGCGTGGGCGACGCGGTGCGCACCAACAACGAGTCGCTCATCGGCATCCAGGTCCCGGGCGGCACCGACGACCTCACGGACGGCGTCGCGATCACGTCCATCCTGCACACCGACGAGCACAGCCACGTCGAGCCCGTGCGCTACGGCAAGGGCTCCGGCTTCTTCCGCTTGATGTGCGCGCCGCACTCCGACGCGCCGCAGACGATCGCGCGATTGCGCGGCGTGCTCAGCGGCTTCGCGCGCGATCCGGTCACCTGGGCCAAGGTCGTCACCATGCGCGACTGGGCCCGTCACGGGATGGTGCTCCTCTACATGCGCACCCTCGAGAGCACGCTGCGCCTTCGCCTCGGCCGCGGCGTGCGCACGGGCTTCTCGCGTGGGCTCGTCAGCGAGCTCGCCCCCGGTCAGCCCGCCCCGAGCGCGTTCTTGCCCGAAGCGACGGAAATCGCGGAGCGCTACGCCAAGAAGCTCGGCGGCGTCCCCATGACGCTGATGACCGAGACCCTCATGGGCATTCCGTCGACCGCCCACATCCTCGGCGGTGCGTGCATGGGCAAGGACGCCGGCGAAGGCGTGATCGACGCGCTCCATCGCGTGCACGGCTACGACGGCCTCTACGTCATCGACGGCAGCGCGGTCAGCGCCAACCCCGGCGTGAACCCCTCGCTCACGATCACCGCGCTCGCGGAGCGCGCGATGAGCCACGTCCCCGCGCGCGCCTGAACAACGCGCCGCGTCAATCGCGAAGAGGCGTCAAACTCGCGACGTCGGAAAACGCACGGTGAGCGAGCAAGGTTCGCGAGACTTCCCGAATTGATCCACGAAATCCGACGTTTGCCGCGTGGCATCGGCCTGGCAATCGTGACCCTCCGACCGCGGAGCTCCCGCGGGGTCGGAGGTGGATCGATGAAGCGAACGTACGGAACGATCTTCGGTGCGCTGCTCGCGCTCGCCGGTTGCGTGAGCGAGGGGACGAGCTCGAGCGAGGTCGACGGTGGCCGCCCACCCTCTGCTCGCGTCCGACACGCGCGCGCAGGGAATTCGGGCGATCCCGATCGTGGTCGAGGTGTTCGGAGAGGTCGCGGTCGCGTGGGAGCGCTACGAAGGCGCGCCCGTGGTGCGCGCCCGGCAGGACATGGTCGCGCTCTGGCGCGTCGTCGACCGCGTCCCCGCGTCGCAGGTCACCGAGCCCGAGCAGCCCAGCATCGTCGACGTCGGTGTCGTGGACGTCGGCAGCGAGCTCGAGCTCGGCGAGTACCTCGAGCTCGACCTGGAGAACCGCCTGCAGCTCCCGGAAGAGTTCGATCCGCAGCTCTGGGAAGCCCTGCGCGCAGTGCACCCGATCTGCGAGTGATCTCCGACTGAACGAGAGCCCGCGAGGTCGTGAGCTCATGACGACCTCGCGACGCTGAACCGCGAGAGAGCGCGGTGTCGTGACGATCGATCGTCGCCACGACGCCGCGCTGTTTCGTTCGAGCGATCGTCGGGTTCGCTGCCAATCGGCAGGAGCGGTCGTGGGTGCCGCTCGAGACTTCAGGGCTCGATCGCGATCGACCAACCCGCACCGAGCCTCGGAGTGCGCGCGTCGCGGCGCACCGCGATCACCACGTGGCCTGCGGGCCAGTCGTGCGCGCGTGCGTCGAGGGAGACCGTCTCGACGTAGCGGCCGTCGTCGAACACCCAGCCGTCGAGCGGTGCGGTCGTGCGGGGTGCGTGCGTGGGCGTGGTGCCCGAGCCGCTCACGCCGATCGCGACGCCCGAGTCGTCGCGCACCACGCGCGCCCCGAAGAGCAGCGCGGCGTCGTAGTCCTCGCCGTTCTCTTCGGCGCGCGGAGCGAGCTCTTCGGAGGGGCGCTCGTACACCGCGACGCGGTAGCCCAGCACCTCGGATTCGTCGGGCGCGGTGAGCTCGACGTTGGTGACGAAGTCGGGCGCGCGTGGCGTCGTCGCGAGCGTCGTCGTGGGGGGCGACTCGTGCGGGATGGCTGGTTCTTGCGTGGACGTCGGCTGCCGAGTCGTCGCGCTCGACGAGCACGCGAACGCGAGGAGCCAGCAGAGCGCGAGCGAGGCGCGCCTTCCCACGTCGAACGATCGAGCACCGGAGGTCACGCGCGCAGCGTACCGCGTGCGCACGAACTTCGAGAGCGCGGCGCGCGGAGCCACGTATGCTGCCGGGGTGCGGCGTCTCGCGATCTTCGCGTTGCTCGGCTCGTTCGGCGTGCTCGCGCTGCCGGCCTGCTACCGCGTGCAGACGCTGCGGCGCCAAGCGGCGAAGCTCGAGCGCTACGTCGAGATCGAGGGGCGCGTGGAACGGCCCGAAGGCGCCGAGGGTCCGCTCGTGGTGGAGCTGCTGCGGGTCGCGCGCTTGAACGGCGCGGAGCCGGATGCGCGCACGCACCGGATGGATGCGATCGTGGAGCGCGCGGTGAAGGCCGAGCCCGGGCGTTTTCGCTTCGTGGTGCGGCCGAGCTCGCGCTACGCGCTCGTCGCTTTCGTCGACACCGATCGCGATCTGCAGCTCGACGCGGGCGAGCTCTGGGCGCCGCCGATCGCCGTGCCTTCGAATGCGTCGTCGTCGAATTCACGCAGCGAGCGTGCGGGACCGATCGTGCTCCGTCCCGACACCGTCGCGGAGGTGCCGCGCGGCGACGCGCTCCTCGCGCGCCAATACGACCTCGGCGCGGTGGTCAGCCTCGACGATCCACGCTTCGGACCCGAGAGCGGCGAGTACGGGATCTGGCAGCCGCTGCGTTGGCCACAGCGTTTCCCGATGGGTGTGTTCTTCGTGGAGGCGTGGGATCCCACGCGCGTGCCGGTGCTCTTCGTGTACGGCATCGGCGGCTATCCCCAACAGCTGCGGCGTTTCGCGGAGCTCCTCGACGGCACGCGATACCAAGCGTGGTTCGTCAGCTACCCGACCGGCCTCCCGATCGTGATGGTCTCGGACTGGCTTCGTCGCGCGCTCGACGAGCTGCACGCGCAGCTTGGCTTCGAACGCCTCTGTCTCGTCGCACACAGCATGGGCGGCCTCGTCGCACGCGACCTGCTCGGCTCGTACGACGACGACGGCTACGTGCGCGGCCTGACGACGATCGCGACGCCCTTCGAGGGTCTCGGCAGCGCGGCCTTCGGCGTGTCGTGGTCCCCCGCGGTGGCGCCCGCGTGGCGCGATCTCGCGCCCGGCAGCGAGCTCCTCACGCACCTCTTCGATCGCCCCGGCCCACGCGACGCGCAGCGCGATCTCGTCTTTCTCTTCGAGCCGGGCACCGACGGCGACGGAGTGGTCCCGCTCCGCAGCCAGCTCCGTGCGGAAGCCCAAGCCGAGACCCGACATCGCATGGGCTTCGCGCTTCAACACTCGGCTGCGCTTCAATCGCGCGACGTCTGGGACTTCGTGGCCGCGGGCCTCGACCGCTGCGCGCCACCGCCGCCGGCGATCGAGGTGGTGGACGTGACGGTCTCGGTGGAGGAAGCGCCGTAGGCTTCGATCGATTCTCGTCGACGTCAGAACAGCGCCTCGACACACCACGCGTAGTCTGGGGTCTTCCCATCCCAGAGCGTGAGACCCGTCGCGGGCCCGATCTCGAGCGACACGTGGGCGTCTTCGAGATCGGCGAGCGCATCCTCCACCCGCGGTGATCTCGGCCACACCAGCTGCATCCCATCCGGCTGGAAGAACCGCGCCTCGTCGCCGTCCAGCTCCACCGACCAACCACCCTCGTGCAGGAGCTGGTGATGCGCGGCGCAGAGGGTCACGAGGTTGTCGAGCTTCGTCTCTCCGAGATTGGACCAGTGCTTCACGTGGTGCCGATCCAGGAAGCGTCGGTGCGTGCAGCCGGGGAAACGACAACGGCCCGCATCGCGCACGTCGAGCGCACGCGCGAGGGCGGGAGGAATCGTGCGCGTCCTCCGGCCGACGTCGAGCACGCTTCCCGTCTCGTCGACCTTCACGAGATCGAGCGCGCAGTCGCACGCGACGCGCCGCCAGGTTTCGGGCGCGATCCACGTTCCGTCGTCGAGGTTCGCGACGAGCCCGTCGGAGAGTAGGTGTGGCGCGAGGTGGACGACGACGCGATGCACGTCGCCGCCGCGGACTTGGCGATGCCTGGGCGCAGAATCGGTCGCGCCGCGCTCGGGAGCCAGATCGGCCGCGCGATCGTGTAGCGGCTCCGAGGCTCGAAGACGCGACGACAGCGGTTCCGCGGGAACGTCGGCTGCCGCTGAAACGTCGGCGTCGGGCCGACCCGCAGCCCCTTCCGTAGAAACGTCGGAATGTGCCTCGTCGAAGGCCGCTTCCGAGGAAACGTCGGACCGTACTTCCTCCTTGAAAACGGCGCCCTCCCGCTCCGCCCCCCCGAAGGCCCCTTCCGCGGAAACGTCCGAGCGTCGCTCCGCAGAGACGTCAGACCGCTCGTGCTCCGACGTGTCGAGAGCCCCTTCTGCGGAGACCTCCAAGCGTCCTCGCGCCGCGAAGATGTCGGACCACTCGTACTCCGACGCGCCGAGAGCCCCTTCCGCGGAAACGTCGAGGCCCACCTTCTCGTTGGCTTCTCCGTGAACGTTCACCGTCCTCTGCGCGGACGCAGGAGCGACCGCGACCGTCGCGTCCTCGTACCCGACGTCGATCAGCCGCACGAACGCGTCCGCGTAGCTCGGTGGCAGCGCCGGCGACTCCTCCCGCATCGCGTCACGCATCGCCTCGACCGCGCGGAGCACACGATCCGCCTCGTCCGGCAGCAGCGTCGCGAACAACACCACGGTCCCATCCCCACGCGAGCGGCAGCTCACGTCGCGCGCGGCGTGCGCCCGACGCAGCAACTCCGCCTCGTCGATCGGTGCGCCGTTTTCGTCTCCCAGGAGCTGCGCCTGCCGGACCCCGCGACATATGCGTTCGAGCTGCGCCGCCGTCGTGTAGCTCGCGTACTCGAGTAGCTGCACTTCGTTGGACGGGTTCGCCACGCGCGTGATCGCGCGAACCTTCGAGAACGAGATCGTGCCGAGCCGCATCGCCTCCGAGATCGACGGCAGATCCCGGAGCGCATGCGCGACCCGTATACGTTCTCGGGCTGCACCGATGTCCAGGCCGATCCGAAACGAGAGCCACGCCGCGCAGCTCGTCGCGCCCGCCGCCAGCCAATGGCCGCGCTCGTCGAGCAGCCGAATCAACACGAGCTGCCGATAGGTCGCGGCGTCGAGGTGAGCGGAGAGCGTGGCCAGCTCTTCCTCGGCAGATACGGGATCGAACGCGTCCGCGTCGCGATCGGGATACGCGTCGTGCTCGTTCGGTGTGCGGTCATCGACGTCGAACATGACGCGACGATCGCACGAGGGTGTGACACGGATTTCGCATCCACGACTCAATCACGATTGGCGCCGCGCCGAGCTGGACGTGCGCTCGATCGTATCGCCGACGCGTGCACGATCGCGGCGATGCGCCTCTCCTCCCTGGCTATCGCTGGACCCGCGTCGACGCGTGGTTCGACGCGATCTCGTCTCGAAGCTCGCGCTCGCGTTCCGCGAGCCATGAGAGGAGCGCACCGCCGTCCTCGGGTGGACGGTCTTCGAGCAGGCGAAGCGGGATCGCGGTTCCATGCGGCTCGCCCTCGTCCCAGTCCCACTCGACGAAGAGGTAGTGCCGGCTGAACTTCTCGCGATGGAGTCGGTAGCCGATGCGTTCGCCCTCACGCACCGCGACGCCGACGCCCCCATTGCGGGCGTGGATCACGTAAGCGCGCCCGAGCTCGACGTCCGCAAGCGGGACGCGCTTGGCGAGCAGAGCAGACATCGGCGAATCGTTCGCAGCGAGTCCATTCGATGATTGCGACATCCGAGCCCTTCCAGGAAGCTGACGAGAGATGATGCTTCGTGTGCTCGGATCGATCGGCTTCTGCGCGATCGTGAGCTCCGCGTGTGCGGGGTCCTCCTCGCCGGTGGCGTCGTTTGACACGAGCGAACGCGTCGTGTCGCGCGGGATTCGTCGATGCGAACGGAGCGACCGATTCTGCCTCGTCGCGGTTCAGACGCGTCATGGCGTCGCCTACATGTCTCACGAGCTGGGCGAGGACGATGTACCGTCGAGCTCCGAGACGGGGAGCGAGCACGCGCGGTATCGATCCGAGGTCTCCCGCGAAGACACACGGATCGAAGTGACGGTCCGAGGCTCCAGGCGCGGCGAGGCCATCGACGAGATCGTCGTATCGACGCGGCTGTGCGAGCTCTCGATCGCGTACGGCGATACGCGTGTCGACGTCGAATGTGGGGAAGAGCCGCCGCTTCAACTCGATTGAAGCGATCGCTGCACGAAGCATTCGATCTGACGTGTCGCGCGGTCGGCCTCGGACACAGGCTCCACGCAAGATCGTCAGCCGTGCACGCCGACTTCCAAACACTGATCGTCCGCGGTTCCTCGGCCGACCGAGATCGTGAGGGAGTCGCTCGAGCCTTCGAGCATCACGCGGTAGGTTCCGGCCGGGAGCGGTGGGGTCCAGCACACGTCCTCGCGCTCGATGCAGACCGCGGGACAGTCGACGTCGCAGAGGACACGCAGAGGCGCGAGGCTTCGAAGGGGCTCGAGGGGAGCTCGGCGCAGTCGTCTTGGTCCGCGACGCGGTGGCAGATCTCACCGCGCTCGGGGATGACACCGGCCGGTCCGACGTTGGCGGTGAAGGCGGGCGCGCCGTTCACCGAGACGCTCCAGACGCCTTCGGTGAGCGGCGGGAGCTCGCAGCGCGCGGGGCCTCCGAAGGGGAAGCACGCTTCGCAGAGGCCGGGGCAGACGGCGGTCTCGATCGCGAGTCGGCCGGGGGCGACGACGGTCGCGCGGCACTCGATCGTCTCGCCGCAGTAGCAGCCGCCGTCGCCACCCACGAGCAGCTCGAGCGCGTTGTCGCGGCCCTCGGCGAGGAAGCCGTAACACGCGAGGTCGATGCGCTCGCTCGGGCACGTGAGCGGGGGCGCGTCGACGCCCGCGTCACCGCGACAGAAGCGTTCGCAGTGGCGTCCGCAGCCGTCGCCGGCGGGGACCTCGACGAGCGTGCCGCAGCAGTTGCAGAGCTCGGTGCCAGCGTCGAGGCCGCAGAACGGCGCGCACGTGGTCGCGCAGCTCTCGCCTGGCGAGGGCGTCACGCTCGTCCCGCAGCAATCGCAGTCCATGCGTCCGGCGTCGACGCGGACTCCCCCGTCGTCACCGCCGCTGTTGCTACGAAAACACCCGAGCGCGAGGAGCGCCATCGCTGGCACGAGTCGGCTCATCCCCAGAACGGAAGAACGCATGCGAACGGTGGGAGCAAGAACCGTGTTCAGCGCTTCGCCGCGACCGACCAGACCGGTGACCGTCGACACACGAGGCGTAGCGGCTCGAACACCCCGCATCCCACGAACGAAGCGTCAGCTCGCTTTGCGCTTGGCCGCGCCGAGCTCCGCCTTCGCGTCGGGGATCACCGCGTCGAGCTCCGCGCGCAGCTCCGCGAGGAGCGGCAGGAGCTTCTTGAGGCGGCCCTCGTCGATGCCTTCGATCTCTTGGAGCAACGCCTCCAGGCGCCGCACCGCGCCGCGGGTCTTCTCGAGCGTCTCCACGCGCTCGAAGCCTTCGGGCTTCGGGAAGAAGAGCGGATCGAAGGTCTTGCGGAGGACGGCGACGGGCTTCGGATCGTCGAAGACCGCTTGACGGAGCTCGCGAACGACCTCGTCGCCCGGGCCGCTCTCTTCTTCGAAGTCGTTCGCGGGCTCGCTGCCGCGCAGGGCCTTGGCGAAGTACTCGACCGCGTCGAGGTTCGGGATCGGCTGCGCGAGGCCGTCGCGATCGAGGACCTGGGGCGCGTGCTCGCGCACGACGGCGTAGCTGCCGGTGAGCTTGTCGACGGTGCCCTTGGTGAGCATCAGCTCCGAGTGGCAGTAGGTCTCGAAGTCGGGATAGCCCCACTCGAGGTAGACCTGCGCCGCGCGCACGCGCGTGAGGGCTTCGGCCATCTCCACCCACGAGCGCTTGAAGTTGCGCGCGCGGCGGACGAG
>JALOQC010000696.1 GCA_025453555.1 Myxococcota bacterium
GGGAGATCACCTTCGTGATCGATCGTTCGTCGTCGATGCGCGGGCGCGCGATGCAGCAGGCGCAGGCGGTGGTGCGCGAGACGCTCGCGACGATGCGTGTGGACGAGCGCTTCTCGATCGTGAGCTTCGGCGACGTGCTGGAGCGGCTCGACGAGTCACCGCTGCCGGTGAACGACGAGACGCGCGCGCGTGCGAGCCGCTTCGTGGAGGGCCTGCGTGCGGTAGGCGCGACGCGGATGGTGCCGGCGATCGAGGACGCGCTGCGTCGCGCGAACGCGCAGGTCGAGGGAGAGGGCACGCGGCTTCACGGTCGGGTCGGCGGGGTCAGCCGCCGACTTCGCGACCGGGTCGAAGGAGAGGGCGCGCGACTTCCGATCGTGGTGCTCCTGACCGACGGTTGGATCGGCAACGAACGCGAGGTGCTCGGATCGATCGTGGGCGCGCTGGGCGATGCGCGTGTGTACCCGATCGGGCTCGGCTCCTCGCCGAACCGCTTCGTCCTCGGGCGTGCGGCGGAGCTCGGTCGTGGGCGCGCGATCTTCGGTGCGCTCTCGGAGGACGGCGGCGCGCTCGCGTCGCGCTTCGTCGACCTCGTCGATCGCCCGACCTTCACGGACGTGTCGATCGACTGGGGCGGGCTCGACGTGCATGACGTCTACCCACGTCGGCTGCCGGATCTCTTCGCGGGTCAGCCGCTGATCGTGCACGGGCGCTTCGCGCGCGGCGGCGAAGCGACGGTGAAGATCCGCGGCACGCGCAAGGGTCGGCGCTTCGAGCGTGCGATCACGGTGCAGCTTCCCGAGGGTTCGCAGGGTGGGGCCGAGAACGCGGTGCATCGCACGCTCTGGGCGCGCGCCGCGATCGGCGATCGTATGGAGCGCATGACCTTCCGCGACGATCCCGCGCTGATCCAGGAGGTCACGACGCTCGGGCTCCAGCATCGGCTCGTGACGCGTTGGACGAGCTTCGTCGCGGTCGACGCGACGCCGCGACCGGAAGTCGAAGAAGCCACCATCAGCCCCGCACGATCGTTGCCGGGCGATCCGGAGATTCGGATCCCCGCGCCGGCGGACGCGCGCGCGGTCACGGTGCTCTTGCCCTTCGGCGAGACGCTGGCGGCGGTGTGGGAGCCGGAGATCGACCGCTGGACCGCGCGTTTCCTCGTGCCTGGCGACGCGGAGGAGGGCAGCTACCCGATCGAGATCGCGATCACCCACGCGGACGGACGGCTCGAGCGTGCGCGGCTCTGGTACACGGTCGACGCGAGCGCGCCGATGTTGGAGGTCGAAGCGATCGGCGACGTGCGGCCGGGCGCGACGATCACCCTGCGGGCGCGACAGATCGTGACGGACGCGGATCTCTCGCAGATCGGTCGCGATCGCGGGTGGCTCACCGACGAGCGCGCGCAGTTGCTGCAAGACGTGCGGCGCGTGGAGGCGCGGATCGGTGGTGTCGGTGGCGAGGTCGTGGATCTGGCGACGAGCGGACCGGGGACGTGGGAGGCGCGCGTGACGGTGCCTTCGGACGTGCGCGACGTCTTCGCGCTGACGCTGGTCGTGGTGGATCTGGCCGCGAACGTGCGCGAGCAGGCGGTGTCGCTGGAGGTGGCGCGATGAGTCCCGCGGCGGACGCAGTGATCGGGCTCGCGGCGTTGCTCGCGCTCGTCGCCTCCACCGCCGACGCGCAGCCGCGCTACCGCGTGGTGTCGACGGTCGGAGCGACTTCGGAAGCGCACGACGTGCTCGCGCTCGGCTCGCGTGTCTTCGTGGCGACGAGCGGCGGGCTCGTGGTGCGCGAGGGGACGAGCGTGCGCGTGCTGGGGGTGCGTGAAGGATTGCCCGGCGCGCGGGCTCGATCCGTCTCGCACGTCGACGGCTCGCTCTACGTCGGGACGCTCGAAGGTCTCGCGGAGCTCGACGCCACGACGCTCGACGTGAAGCGCACGTTTGCGATTCGTCGCGTGCGGCGGGTGATCGACTTCGGCGGTGTGCGCTGGGCGATCGGCTACGAGGGGCTGCGACGGCTCGACGATCCTTCGCGCGCGATCGCGCTCGGCAGCTCGCATGCGCGGGAGCGGCTCACCGACGAGCTGTGGATCGCGAGCGCGGGTGCGGGCGTGTTGCGGGTGTCCGCGGATGCACGCGTGATCGGCCGCTTCACCGCGGGCAGCGGCCTGCCCGACGACACCGTGCACACGCTCGCGCGCCACGGGGACGACGTGCTCGTCGGCACCTTCGGAGGCCTCGCGGTGATCCGCGAAGGTCGCGTGGTGCGCGGACACATGCTCGCTCGCGCGAGTGATGCACGACGGCGAGGTCTTCGTGGCGACCTTCGGCGCGGGCGTGCACCGAATCTCCGCGCGAGCGCAGGCCTACGAAGGCGCGCGCGAAGCCTTCGCGCTCGCGAGCTCGGAGGCGGGTTTGTTCGTCGCGCACCGTGAGGGCAGCGCGCGCCTGGACGGCGCCCGCCTCGTCGCGCTCGCAGATCGTTCGTTGCCTTCGGCGGACGTGACCGCGCTCGCGCGTGCGTTCGGGGCGCTCTACGTCGGCACCTTCGACCGCGGCCTCGTGCGGCTGCGCGACGACGGACGCGTCGAGAGCCTCGCGTCGCAGCTCGCGCGGTGGCACGTCGACGGTCGCGTGAACGATCTCGCGGTCACCACGCGCGGCGGCGAGCGGCTCTGGATCGCGACCGATCGCGGCCTCTTCTGGCACGACGGTCGGCGCTTCGTGCCCGTCGATCACGCGCGCGGTCCGGGACGCACGCACGTGACGTCGCTGCACGTCGATCCGCGCGGCGCGCTCTGGGTCACGAGCTCGCGCGTGCTCGCGCGTTGGAGCGGCGGAGCATCGTCGGCCGCTGACCCGGCCGACCGAGGAGCATCGTCGGCCGCTGACCCGGCCGACCGAGGAGCATCGTCGGCCGCTGACCCGGCCGACCGA
>JALOQC010000316.1 GCA_025453555.1 Myxococcota bacterium
GTGGGGCAACCCGAACGAGCGCCCGTACTACGACTACATGATGAGCTACTCGCCGTACGACAACGTGCGCGCGATGGACTACCCGCCGATGCTCGTGCTCACCGGACTGCACGACTCGCAGGTGCAGTACTGGGAGCCGATGAAGTGGGTCGCGCGCCTGCGCGAGCTCAAGACCGACGACAACCCGCTGCTCTTCGACGTGAACATGGAGGCCGGGCACGGCGGCTCGTCGGGGCGCTTCCGTCGGCACAAGGAGACCGCGCTGGTGTACGCGTTCCTCTTGGATCGAGTGAACGTGAGGCGCTGATCGCGAGGCGGCTCGATCACGCGCGATCGCGGATCGAGCCTTCCCGATGATGACGTGAGGCGCCGGATCGCGAGACCCGTCGCGATCGTGAGAGCTGAGATCGCGAGGCCATTGCGGTCGCGAGCGCTTCGATCAGCGTTCGAGCGCCGCGCGCAGGTCGTCGAGCCGCAGCCGCTCGCGTGGCGATCGCATCAACAGCCCCGCGCAGAGCACGTCGAGATCGTCGGGCACCCCCGGCGCGACCTCGCTCGCGCGCGGCGCTTCGATGCTCTGCTTGCGCACCAGCACCTCCATGCCGCCGCCGTCGAAGGGCAGCTTGCCGGTGAGGGCCTCGAAGAGCAGCACGCCGAGCCCGTACGCGTCGGCCGCCGCGGTCGGAGGCGAGAGACCGAGCTCCGGCGCGAGCGACGCGGCGGCTCCCGCGACCTCACGTGTCGGACCGAGCGCGAGATCCCACGCAAGCCCGAGGTCGAGCAGCACCGGCTCGTCGCGACCCGCGCGCCGCACCATCCGTACGTTCGCGGCGCTCACGTCGAGGTGCAGCAGCCCTGCGTGGTGGATCGCGATCAGCGCCGACGCGAGCTTCGCGATCGCGTCGCGCAGCCGTGCGGCTCCGTCGAGGGTGATCGGCGCGTACGCGCTGCGACCTTCCTCCTGGAGCTCGTAGCCGAAGGCCATCGGCAGGTTGCGCCGTACACCGACCCGCGGCGCCTCGCGGGGCACGTCGCGCCGCGCCCAGCGCACGAGGTCGGGTCCCTCCGCGAGCTCCATCGCGAACGCGGCGGGCGGACCTTCTTCGTATGCGATCGCGCGCACCACGTGGGGATGCGTCACGCGCGCGAGCTTGTCGTGCTCTTCTCGCAGCGCGTCGGTCGCGGGCCCCGTCTTCCAAGCGACCCAAGCGTCGGTCGTGCGGTCGTACGCGCGATGCACGACGCCGAAACGGCCCTGGCCGATCGGCGGCCCGACGCGGAAGCGAGTCATCGACCGACTCTCGAAGGAGCTCAGAAGACGATCGTGCCGCCGAAGTTCAGCATCGCTTGGGTGGTCGCGAGGCGGATGTCGGTGTTGCTCTGCTCGTCGTACACACGACGATGCCGCATGCCGATCTCGGCGAAGAAGCCGAACGAGCCGAAGTAGAGCGCGGCCCCGCCGCCGAAGCCGAAGTTGAGGCCGAAGAGCGCGTCCGACTCGTCGTCGTCGGGGCGGTAGATCGAGAAGCCGAAGGGCAGGAGCCCGTAGACCTCGAGATCGAGGTCGGCGTTGAGGTCGAGGCGGGGACCGATCTTCGCGTACACGTCGAAGTCGAAGTAGAGGTCGGCCTCGCGATCGAAGTCGTCGACCTTGTAGCCCCCCATCTCGAAGAGGCCGCCGAGCGAGACGATCGAGGCGATGGGCTTCTCGAAGCGGAGGCCGAAGCCGAGGGTCGCGTCGAGGTCGGACTCGAAGTCGCCGAAGCCGAACGGACCGTCGGTCTCCACGTCGATCTCCCCGCCTGCGCCGAGCGCGAAGTAGGCCGAGAAGCGGGCGCCGTCGTTCCGCTGAGCGGACGCGAGCGAGGGAAGGGACGCGGACACGAGCACGAGCGCGAGGAGCGCAGCCGGGTTTCGCATGGCGAGGAGCGTTCGAGGCGCGGCGAGGTCGGTCAAGGAAGACCGCACCGCGGGTTTCAGGATTCCAGTGATCGCGAACGTGATCGCGAACGCGAGCGCGCGTGGTCCCGAGCCGATCGGGTGCGGCGCGCGAGCGGTTCGCGAGCGGCTTGTGGGAGGAGTCGGGGCCATGGTCGCGGCGATCCGAAGGCGCAGACGGCTGGCGGAACCCCCGCTCATCCGGTACTCGAAGCGCGATGAGCCGCATCCGCTACCACGCCGCGGCCCGCGAGCTCGCGGGCGTCGCCGACGAGCAGGTCGCCCACGAAGGCACGCTCGCGGAGCTCCGCGCGCTCCTCGCGACGCGGCATCCGAAGCTCGCGCCTTTCATGCCGCGCATGCGCCTCGCGCTCGACGGGGAGCTCGCGGCCGACGAAGGCCGCACGGTCGACGAACGCTCCGAGATCGACGTGTTGCCGCCGGTCGCCGGAGGCGCGCCCACCGAGGACGAAGACGAGCCGCGCGAGGCGGTGCCGCTCGCGGACGTGCGCGACGCGCCGCTCTCGATCGACGAGGTCTACCGCGCGGTTCGGCACGCGGGCGCGGGCGGCGTGTGCCTCTTCGTCGGCGTCGTACGCGATCACGCGGAGGGCAAGGCGGTCGCGCGGCTCGAGTACGAAGCGCATCCGACCCTCGCGATCCCGGAGCTGCGGCGGGTGCTCGAGCAGGTCGTGCGCGAGGTGCCGGGCACCCGCGTGGCGGCGGTGCATCGCGCGGGCGCGCTCGCGATCGGAGACCTCGCGGTCGTCGTCGCGGCGAGCGCGGCGCATCGCGCGGAGGCCTTCGCGGCGTGTCGCCTCGCGATCGATCGTCTCAAGGAGACGGTGCCGATCTGGAAGAAGGAGCACGAGCCTTCCGGCGCGGCGGTGTGGGTGAACCTCGGCGACCCGGAGTGAAGGAGATCGACCGCGCGAAGCCTCGCATCGTGCTCACCCTGCCGACGCGCCACGCCGACGCGCGCACCCCCCCTCGAGACGAGGCGATCCGCGCTCGAGATCCGAAGGTGCCCGACACCGCTCGCGCGGGCCCACGGGCCGCGGTATGCAGGCGGCGTGGCGACGTTCCTCTTCGCGCTCGCGGCGCTCGCGGCGCTCGTGCTCCTCGTGCTCGACCTGGTGGTCCTGCGCTCGATCGAGTCGCTCGAGCTCGTCACCTCGGTCCCACCGGCGGACATGGTGACGCCGGCGCCTCGGAATCCGATGGCCGGCACCTCGTCGAGGGGTCCACGCACCTTGCGCGAGCGACTCGGAGCGGGGGCGGCGTTCGTACTGGGCGTGATCGGGTTTCCAGGCACCCTCGCCCCGGTGGTGCTGACGGTGCTCGCGTTCCAGGCGAACCCGATCACGGCCGATGGGTGGGTCGCGCTCCTCGCGGTGATCGTCGCGAGCTTCTCGATGAGCGCGGCGGTCAAGAGCTTCCGCATCGCGCAATACCTCGGGCGAGTGACCGGGGAGAGCCTGCGTTTGCTCGGCGCGACCGTGATCTACGTGCTGGTGTGGGCGCTGCTCGTGACGTTGCTGCTCGGGCTCGCGCGCGCCCCCGAGGGTCCGGTGCGGCTCGTGATCTGGGCGTACGTCGCGGTGCTGCTCGTCGGCTCGGTGGTGGTCGGCGCGACGGCGCGCGATCTGGTCGGGACGACGGTGCGGCCGCGCGCGTTCTGAGCGTCGACCGACCCGAAGACCTCTCGCGGGGGATCGTCGCGCGGATCCTTTCGTGAGAATCTCGGCTCCCTCGGAGCGAGGCGGACGAGCGCGAGGGCGAACGCAGGTGAGGTCGTGGGCGAGACGAAGCTGAATCCGGCGCAGAAGCTCGCGGTGGAGCACGTGGACGGGCCGATGCTCGTGCTCGCGGGCGCGGGCTCGGGGAAGACCGGCGTGATCACGCGGCGCATCGCGCGGCTCGTGAAGCTCGGGCACCGGCCCGAGACGATCCTCGCGGTGTCGTTCACGAACAAGGCCGCGGCCGAGATGGCCGAGCGCATGCACCCGCTGATCGGCGCGGAGGCCACAAAGCGCCTCTGGCTCTCGACCTTCCACAGCTTCGGGGTCCGCTTCCTCCACGAAGAGAACCGACACCTCGGCTACGACGGGCGCTTCGTGATCTTCGATCAGGGTGACGCGACCGGGCTCGTGCGTGAGCTCGTGCGCGAGCTCGGCGGCGATCGGAACCTCGACCTGCAGTCGATCGTCGGACGCATCTCGCTCTGGAAGAACGCGTTCGTGATGCCGGACCAGGTGAAGCCGTCGGACTTCGAGTACGACGCGGTCGCGCGCGAGATCTACCCGAAGTACCAGGCCGCTCTGCAGAACATGCACGCGGTCGACTTCGACGATCTCGTCGTCGCGCCGGTGCGGGTCCTCCAACAGAACGAGCGCGTACGGCAGAAGTGGCGCGACCGGTTTCGATTTCTGCTGATCGACGAGTTCCAGGACACGAACAAGTCGCAGCTCGAGCTCATCCGCCTGCTCGCCAACGAGCAGCACAACGTCGTGGTGGTCGGCGACGACGACCAGTCGATCTACGGATGGCGCGGCGCGGAGGTCGGCAACATCCTCGACTTCGAGCGCCTCTTCCCCGGCACCAAGGTCGTGAAGCTCGAGCTGAACTACCGGAGCCGCTCGCCGATCCTCGACGTCGCGAACTCCGCGATCGCGCAGTCGCGCGGGCGTCGGCACGGCAAGGTGCTCCGCTCGGTGAAGGGCGACGGCGCGAAGGTGCGCGTGGTCGCGCTCGGCGACAGCGGCGAAGAAGCGAAGTTCGTCTGCCGCGAGATCCGCGAGCTCGCGAAGGGTGGCGAAGCGGCGCCGGGCGGGCGGCCGTTTCCGTACAAGGACATCGCGGTTCTCTATCGGTCGAATCAGACCGCGAAGATCCTCGAGGAAGAGCTGCGGCTCGGTGGTGTTCCGTATCGAGTGTTCGGCGGAACTCAGTTCTTCGACCGAAAAGAGGTGAAGGACATCGTCGCGTACCTGCGCGTGGTGGACAATCCGCGCGACGAGCTCTCGCTGCGCCGAATCCTCGACGTGCCGCCACGTGGGGTGGGCGAAGGATCGCTCGCGAAGGTCGAGGCGCTGCGCACGCTCAAGGGGCTCTCGCTCGAGCGCGCGCTGCGCGAGGCGTCGTTCGGGGACGAGCTGCCCGAGCGCGGTCGGCGCGGGCTGCAGCAGCTCTTCAAGGCGATCGACGCCGCGCGACGTGCGCTGGATGAAAAGCCGGCGGCTGACCCCGCCGGCCCGGTGAAAAAGTCGATCGTCGCTACCACCGAGCGGCTGCTCGCGGACACCGGGTTCACGACGATGCTCTCGGAGGACGCGACGGTGCAGGGGCAGCGGCGTCGCGAGAACGTGAGCTTCCTGATGCGCAGCCTCACGCGCTTCGAGGAGAGCCAGCGGGGGATCTCGCTCGGCCAGTTCCTCACGCGCCTGATGCTGCGGGCGGAGCAGGAAGAAGAAGACGCCAAGAACGTGGTGACGCTCTCGTCGCTGCACTCGGCCAAGGGGCTCGAGTTCGACGTGGTGTTCTTGGTGGGCTGCGTGGAAGGGCAGATGCCGCACAGCCGCACCACCGATCCGAAGCTGAACGAGGTCGCGCCGACGGACGTCGAAGAGGAGCGGCGTCTCTTCTACGTGGGCGTGACGCGGGCGCGCGAGCTCCTCTACCTCACGCGCCCGGAGAGGCGCACCATGCGGGGCAAGGTGGTGCCGCGCATTCCGTCGCGATTCCTCGAGGGATTCCCCGATCACGCGTGGGAGACCTACACGTCGAGCGGCGAGAAGCCGATGGGCGCCGACGAGCTCGCGGACTTCGCGAGCCAGATCCTCGCGAGGTTGCGGGGATGAGCGGCGCGCCGCGCGCGAGCTCGCGGTCGGGCTCGGACCTCGTCTTCGAAGCGCTCTGGGCGCCGCGTTGGTTCGGGCTCGATCAGGCGCTCGCGCACGGTCAGGAGGCGACGTTCGACTTCCGCTCGCCCGTGCCGGCGCGGGGGCTCGTGATGCTCGCGGCGGGGCTCGATCGGCCGCGCTACCCGGCGCGCTGTCGGGTGATCGGCATCTCGAACGCGTCCCTCGGGCGGCTGCAGGCGGTCGAGGTCGGCAAGCGCGTGTACCGGGTGATCCGACACGACGCGAGCGTGGTGGAGCTGGACGCGGAGGGCGGGAGCTTGTTGCGTGGGCTCGCGCACGCGCCGCCGGACTGGACGATCCGCGTGACGTTCCAGGTGTTGCCGG
The DNA here is from genome assembly GCA_025453555.1 of Myxococcota bacterium. Lineage (GTDB taxonomy): Bacteria > Myxococcota_A > Polyangia > Polyangiales > Houyiibacteriaceae > JACKEH01. The sequence goes on from JALOQC010000316.1 coordinate 6,186, forward strand.
GCTGAGGCCGTCGGGCGCTTCGTTCGCTGACGGAGCGAACCGTCGCATGTGGACGCGGTCGTGAACGTGGTCGTAGTCGTGAACGGCGACGTGAACGAGACGCATCGACAGGGCTCACGCACCCAGTCGTCGTTCGTGGGGAGGGTCCACTTCGGACTCCGCGTCCACTGCCTGAGCGAGGCGGTCGCCCAGGGTTTCGTCCACGTTCACGTTCACGTTCACGTTCACGTTCACGACCACGTGGAAGACGGTTCTGCAGCCGTCGCGTCGTCGCTCGCGTCGGTGCGTCGCCGCGCGTGCGGCTCCACACGGGACCCACCTTCCGCACGGCTCCCGCGAATCCATCGGCCGCGCGGGCTTGCTACGGTCCCGCGCCATGGTCGCCGTCGTCGGACTCGTCGGGCTCCGCCCTGCTCCCGCTCACGCCGCGCACGTCACGTGCCCGCCTTACGACGTCGTGAAGGAGGGCAGCCCGCTCTGGCAGCGGCTCTTCGCGCGCGAACGCTCGATGGTGCACGTGACGCTCGGGCCCTCGCCCGCGGAGGCGCTGCAGCGGCTGCAGGACGAAGGCTTCGTGATCCGCGACGACGAGCCCGCGTTCTACGTCTACGAGCAGCGTTGGTCGCGCGAGGGGGGTCCCGAAGAGCGGCGCACCGGCGTGTTCGTGGCGGTCGAGGTGACGGACTACGCGGCGCGTCAGATCGTGCGCCACGAGAAGACCTTCGACGACAAGGTGCGTGGTCGCGTGCAGCTCGCGAAGGACACCGGCCACAACACCGGGCCGGTCTTCTTGCTGACGAAGTCACCCCTCGCGGAGCTCTTCGAGCGCGCGAAAGAAGAAGCGCCGCTCTACGACTTCGCGAGCGATTTCGGCGGCGGCACCGATCTGCACGGCGTCGCGAGCCGCGTGTGGCGGGTGGTCGCGAGCTCCGAGCTCGGCCGCGCGATCGCCGATCGCCTCGCGCCTCAATCGCTCTACATCGCGGACGGTCACCACCGCTACCACGCCGCGCTCAAGGGCGGTCAGACCCACGCGCTCGCCTACGTCACCGACGGGGCCCGCATCCTCGCCTACGACCGCGTGGTCAACGGCCTGCGTCCCTTCGCGCAGATCCGCGACGCCCTCGCGCTCGAGCCGGCCGACGCCTTCACCACGCCGGAAAAGCACAGCTTCCGGCTCTACACGAAGGACGGCTGCTGGACGCTGCGCGCGAAGGACGTGCCGACGGATGTCGTGGGGCGCCTCGACTGCTCGATCCTGGAGCGCGAGCTCTACCCGCACCTCGGCCTCGAGCACCGACACATCCCGGATCCGAAACACTTCGACTACTACCCGGAGTCCGCGCTCGACGAGATGAAGGCCGCGGTCGACGACGGCCGCTACGAGCTCGCGATCGCGCTGCACCCGGTGGCGATCGAGGAGCTGATCGCGGTCGCGGACGCGGGCCTCGACGATCCGTCGATCGTGATGCCGGAGAAGAGCACCTTCTTCTCCCCGAAGATCCTGACCGGGCTCTTCGTGTACCGGCATACGTACCGCCCAAATTGAGTCTGTTTCTGCGGCGATGACTGCGCGCGCGGCTTGACGCCGAGGCTCGGCCGATCGTTCAATGGCGCCCGCCGCGGACCCTGATCGGTCCCGCGCGAGGCCCTCGTCCGATCGACTCGACCGCAAACGCGGGGTCGGCGGTCGTCGCGGGCGCGTCCCACTTCAGCAGGGGAACGAGAGAGCCAGCATGTTCGCAGTCGTGATCACCGAGAAGGGCGGCGCCCAGCGGCGGATGGAGTTCGACAAGAACGAGGTCACCATCGGCCGCGTTCAGGGGAACGACATCATCCTCCCGAAGGGGAACGTCTCGAAGCGGCACTCCCGCATCGTGCTGAAGGACAACCGCTTCATCGTGGTCGACCTGAAGTCCACGAACGGCACGTACGTGAACGGCCGGAAGATCACCTCGCCGCT